>NZ_CAJYES010000168.1 GCF_913773995.1 uncultured Pseudacidovorax sp. | reverse complement strand
GTCGGGCGGCGGGCAGAGGGAGGGCGTCGGCATCCGGCGATTCTGCGCCGCGCGCCGCCACGGTGCGCGCAGGCGCGACGATGGCCGAGTGCGCGCCGGGGTGGTGCGCGCTCGGCTGTGCAGGATCCTCAGCGCTCGTCGAAGAGCGGTCCGCTGCCCCAGGGCCGGGCGCCTTCGATGGCCAGCATCCGCAGCTTGAGCAACGCCCCGCCCGGCGCCGAGAAGCCGCCCGGCCGGCCGTCCGCGCCCAGCACCCTATGGCAGGGCACCACCGGCGCGAAGGGGTTGTGGCCAAGGGCTTGGCCCACCGCCCGCGCCCTGCCCTTGCCGCCCAGTGCCTCGGCGAGTTCGCCATAGGTGCGGGTCTGGCCAGGCGGGATCTGTCGCGCCAGCGCATAGACGCGGCGATGGAAGTCCGGCACGCCGCGCTCATCCAGCTGCAACTCGCACAGGTCGCGCGACTCTCCCGCCAGCAGGGCGCGGATGCCTTGCACGGCCTGCATCACCCAGTCGGGCGGCGCCACGGCGTCGGACGCGTCCGGACAACGGCGCAGCAGATGGGTGCGCAGGCCGCTGGCGCTGCCGTCCGCCTCGGGCAGCAACACGCTTCGCAGACCGGCATCGCCCCAGGCCAGGCCGCAATGGCCGATGGCGGTGTCGAAGACGACGAGGCCGGTCATGCCCGGGTCCGATTCAGGCCATCAAGCCGGCGACGGCAGCCGCCGGCCCCGCACGCCCAACGTCACCAACGTGAGCATCAGTGACAGGTACAGCCCCGCCGCCATGCCCAGCACCATGGGCAGCGGCCGGCCGTCGTTGAACAGGCTGACCACCGCCATGCCCACCGCGCCGCCCAGCATCTGCAAGGTGCCCATCAGGGCCGCCGCCGTGCCGGCGATGGCACCGTGGTTCTCCAGCGCCAGCACCGCCGTGGTCGGGATCACCAGGCCCATGAAGGCGCTGGCCACGAAGTACAGGCCGATGAGCACGGCCAGCGAATCGCCGCCCGTCAGGTAGTGGGCCAGCATCAGGCTGATGGCGACGCTGGCGCCCACGACGCCGAAGCGCACCAGCGGCACCAGGCCGAAGCGCGCCGACAGCCGTCCGTTGAGCTGCGCCGCGCCGAAGAAGGCCGCCGCGTTAACGCCGAAGGCGATGCTGTACTGCGTCGGCGTGAGGCCGTAGTGACCGATCATCACGAAGGACGAGGTGGACAGGTAGATGAAGAAGCCCATCATCGCGAAGCCGCCGATGAAGACCAGGCCCAGGAAGTGCGCGTCCAGCAGCAGCCGGCCGTAGGCACGCAGGGCGCTGCCCAGGCTGCTTTCCACCCGCGCCGAAGGCGGGCGCGTCTCTTCCAGGCTGAAGGCCAGCAGTGCCAGCCCGGCGACCGCCGCCACGGCGATGGCCCAGAACACCGCGCGCCAGCCCGCGACGGCGATCACGCCGCTGCCGGCCAGCGGCGCCAGGATGGGCGAGACGCTGAACACCAGCATCAGCAGCGACATCAGCCGCGCCGCATCGGGCCCCGTGTGCAGGTCGCGCACCACGGCGCGCGGAATGGCCATGCCCGCCGCAGCGCCCAGGCCCTGCACGAAACGCAGCACGATCAGCGTGTGGATGTCGGTGGCCAGCGCGCAACCCACGCTGGCCAACGCGAACAGCGCCATGCCGAAGAACATGGGCGGCCGGCGGCCCACCATGTCCGACACCGGACCGTAGAGCAACTGACCGATGCCGATGGAGATGAAGAACACCGTCAGGCTCAGTTGCGCGGTGCCGAAATCGGTGCCCAGCTGATGACCGATGGCCGGCAGCGCCGGCAGGTACATGTCGATGGCGAAGGGGCCGATGGCCGAGAGCAGGCCGAGAACGACGGCAATGCGGAGAAACCGGGGGGACGAAGACATAGGCGGCGCATTCTCCCGGCTTGGGCACGAGGCTGCCCGTCGACCCGGCGGCGGCCCCGGGCTGTCACGGGCATTGGGCCAGACCGGGGCCAGGCGCCAGCGGCAAGCCTGTCCAGCCAGATGACGGGCACGGCTGGAGGCAGCGCCCTTCCCTGCCCGCTGCAGCCGCCGCCTCAGAGCCGCCGCGCGCCCTCGGCGTCGAACAGGTGCACGCTGTCCGCGCCCCACTGCAGGTGCACCGCCTCGCCCACGCGGGCGCGCAGCGTGCCGGGCACGCGCACCGTCAGCAGCCCCAGCGGCGTGGCCACCTCGGCATAGGTCTCGGGGCCGGTCGGCTCGATCAGCTCGAGCACACCTTCCAGGCCCGCATCGGCAAAGACGACGTTCTCGGGCCGCAGGCCATAGAGCAGCTTCGTGCCGGCAGCCTGCGACGGCAGCGCCGGGTGGCGCGACGGGTCGCAGGGCATCACCAGCCCGCCCGCCTCCACGCCGCCCTCGGCACCGGTCGTGGCATCGATGAAGTTCATGGCGGGCGAGCCGATGAACTCCGCCACGAAGCGATTGGCCGGGCTGCCGTAGATCTGCTCGGGCGTGCCGAACTGCTGCACGATGCCGTCCTTCATCACGGCGATGCGGTCGCCCAGCGTCATGGCCTCGACCTGGTCGTGGGTCACGTAGACGGTGGTGGTCTTCGTGCGCTGGTGCAGGCGCTTGATCTCGGCGCGCATCTCCACCCGCAGCTTGGCATCCAGGTTGGACAGCGGCTCGTCGAAGAGGAAGAGCGCCGGGTCACGCGCCAGCGCCCGACCCATGGCGACGCGCTGGCGTTGGCCGCCCGAGAGCTGACCGGGCTTGCGGCCCAGCAGCGCCTCCAGCTGCAGCATCTGCGCCACGCGCTGTACGGTGGCCTCGCGCTCGGCCTTGGGCACCTTGCGCAGCTCCAGCCCGAAGGCAATGTTCTGCGCCACCGTCATGTTCGGATAGAGCGCATAGCTCTGGAACACCATCGCGATGTCGCGGTCCTTGCTGGGCAGGTTCGTGACCTCGCGCTCGCCGATGTGGACCGAGCCGGAGGTCGGCGCGTCCAGCCCCGCGATGATCGAGAGCAGCGTGGATTTGCCGCAGCCCGAAGGGCCGACCAGGATCAGGAACTCGCCGGCCTCGATCTCCAGATCGATGCCCTTGAGGATGTGTGTGTTGCCCGCGTAGGTCTTGTGGAGCTGGCGGATGCCGAGTGCGCCCATGGTGTTCATCCCTTCACCGCGCCGGCCGTCAGCCCGCGCACAAAGTACTGGCCCGCCACCACGTAGACGAAGAGGGTCGGCAGCGCGGCGATCAGCGCCGCCGCCATGTCCACGTTGTATTCCTTGACCGAACTGGTGGTGTTGGCCAGGTTGTTCAGGCCGACCGTGATGGGCTTGCTGTCGGCGCCGGAGAACACCACGCCATAGAGGAAGTCGTTCCAGATGGCGGTGAACTGCCAGATCACGGTCACCACCAGGATCGGCACCGACAGCGGCAGCACGATGCGCCGGAAGATCTGCCAGAAGCTGGCGCCGTCGAGCATGGCCGCCTTGACCAGCTCCGGCGGCAGGCCCACGTAGTAGTTGCGGAAGAACAGCGTGGTGGTCGGCAGCCCGGCCAGCAGGTGCATGAGGATCAGGCCCCAGATCGAGCTGGCGATGCCCAGCCAGCCCAGCACCTGGCTCATGGGCAGCAGCACCACCTGCATGGGCATGAACACGCCGAAGAGCATCAGCGCGAACATCGTCTCGCTGCCGCGGAAGCGCCACTGCGCCAGCACGTAGCCGTTGAGCGCACCCAGCAGCGTGGAGAGGGCCACGGCCGGCACCACCATCAGCACCGAGTTCATGAAGAAGGGCTGCAGGCCGCGGCAGTCGGTGCCGGTGCAGGCGGCGCTCCAGGCCTTGGTCCAGGCCTCGACGGTGGGCTGTGTGGGCAGCGCCACCATGCTGGTGGCGCGCACCTGGTCCATGTCCTTGAAAGAGGTGACCAGCATCACGTACAGCGGCGCCAGGAAGTAGGCCGCGAAGAGCAGCAGCAGCGCCCAGAGGATGGTGCGGTGAACGACGCGCATGAGTGTGTCCTCAGCCCTTCTTGGTCCGCAGTTCGGAGTAGAGGTACGGCACCACCACGGCCGCCACGGTGGCCAGCATGACGGTGGCGCTGGCCGCGCCCAGTCCGATCTGGCCGCGGGTGAAGGCCATGGCGTACATGAAGGTGGCCGGCAGGTCGGTGGCGAAGCCCGGGCCGCCGGCCGTGAGCGCCATCACCAGATCGAAGCTCTTGATGGCCAGGTGGCTCACCACCAGCACGGTGCTGAAGAACACCGGCCGCAGACTGGGAATGATGATGCGCCAGTAGATGCGCGGCAGGCTGGCGCCGTCCACCTGCGCCGCCTTGATGATGGCGTCGTCGATGCCGCGCAGCGCCGCCAGGAAGAGCGCCATGACGAAGCCCGCGCTCTGCCACACGCCCGCGATCACCACGCAGTAGATGGCCCGGTCGGGGTCGACCAGCCAGTCGAAGCTGAAGCCCGCGAAGCCCCAGGACTGCATCAGGTGTTCCAGGCCCATGCCGGGGTTGAGCATCCACTTCCAGGCGGTGCCGGTGACGATGGCCGAGATGGCCATGGGGTACAGGTAGACCGTGCGCAGCACGCCCTCGGCGCGGATCTTCTGGTCGAGCAGGATGGCCAGCAGAAGACCCAGCAGCGTGCTGCCGCCGATGAAGAGCACGCCGAAGATCAGCATGTTCGTCATCGCCACGCGGAAGCGCTCGTTCTCCCACAGCGTGAGGTAGTGGTCGAGCCCGGCGAAGTCGTAGTTGGGCAGCAGCCGCGACTCCGACACCGACAGGTAGCCGTTCCAGGCGATCAGCCCGTAGATGAACAGGAAGGCCAGGATGAAGCTGGGCGCGATGACCAGCTTGGGCAGCCAGGGCGTGGGCAGGCGGGAAGGCGCGGACATGGGGCTCCCTCGTCGGGCGATGCGGCGTCGGGCCCCGGCGCGCAGCGCACGGGGCGAAGCTCTTTCAGGTGCCGGACAGCGGTGCGGCTCAGCGGGCCTTGGCCGCCGCGGCGATCTTGGCGACCGCGTCCTGCGCGCTCATCTTGTCGCTGTTCCAGTACTGGCTTACGGCGTCCTTGAGCGCGCCTTCGACGGCCGAGGGCACGGCCATGCTGTGGGCGGCGCTGGGCACCAGGGCGCCCGACTTGGCGGTGGCCGCGAAGTCCTTGGCCGAGAGCTTGGCGCAGTCGTCGAACTTGTCCATCGGCACGTCCAGCCGCACCGGGATCGAGCCCTTGGCCAGGCTGAAGGTCTCCTGGAAAGCCGGCGACATGATGGCCTCGGCCAGGTCGTTCTGGGCCTTGATGCGGTCGTCGCCCTTGACCTTGAACATGGCGAAGGAATCGATGTTGAAGGTGAAGGCCTGGGCCGTGCCCGGCGCGGCCATGCACAGGAAGTCGCTGCCCGGCTTCTTGCCCGCGGCCACGAACTCGCCCTTGGCCCAGTCGCCCATGAACTGCATGCCGGCCTCGCCCTTGATGACCATGGCGGTGGCCAGGTTCCAGTCTCGGCCCGAGGCGGCCTTGTCGGTGTAGGGCTTGATGCGCTTGAAGGTCTCGGCGGCCTTGATCATGGTCGGGCTCTTGAGGGCCTCCTGGTCCAGTTGCACCAAGGCCTTGCGGTAGAAGTCGGCGCCGCCCACGCCCAGCACCACTGTCTCGAAGGTGGTGAAGTCCTGCCAGGGCTGGCCACCATGGGCCACCGGGGTGATGCCGGCTTTCTGCAGGGCGTCGGCGGTGGCGAAGAACTCGTCCCAGGTGGTGGGCGCCTTGGCCTTGGCCTTCTTGAGCGCCTCGGGGTTGATCCAGAGCCAGTTCACGCGGTGCACGTTGACGGGCGCCGCCACGTAGTTGCCCTTGTATTTCATGATGGCGGCCACGGTGGGCGGCAACGCGGCGTCCCACTTGTTGGCCTTGGCGACGCCGTCGATGCTGGTCAGCACGCCCTCGCGCGCCCATTCCTGGATGGCCGGGCCCTTGATCTGGGCGGCCGAGGGCGCGTTGCCGGAGACCACGCGCGACTTCAGCACCGTCATGGCCGAATCGCCACCACCGCCGGCGACGGCGAAGTCTTTCCAGGTGTCGCCCTTGGCCTGCAGCGTGGCCTTGAGCGCCGCGGCAGCCTTGGCCTCGCCGCCGCTGGTCCAGTAGTGCAGCACTTCGACCTCGCCCGCCTGGACAGCGCCGGCCAGCGCCAGCAATGCGGCCGCGGCGGCGGTGCGGGTGAAGGAAGCAGTCGGAAGAACGCGCATGGTCAGGTCTCCTTGAAGCGCCCCGCGGGGCCAGTGTCGGTCAGTGAACCCGTTCGCTCTGACCCGGTTGCCCCGTTCGCCCTGAGCTTGTCGAAGGGCTTGTGCCCAGGCTTCGACAGGCTCAGCCCGAACGGTCTTTGGTCAACCGGTCCGCATTGCCCCCGCGGGGCCGTTGAACGGTCGGCGTCGTCGCCGCGGCCGGATTATTAAAGCCTCTTTAATTTATTAATCTAAGGTTAAACCCGAGGCCGAAGCGGCCCTGCTTCGTTAATCTAGTCGCCATGCACATCCTGCTTGCCGAAGACGACGCCCTGCTGGCCGACGGACTGGCGGCCCAGCTGAAGGGCGCCGGCTTCGCGGTGGAGCACGCGCCCAATGGCGCCGTGGCCGAGTACCTGCTGGGCCGCCATGCCTTCGATCTCGCCATCCTCGACCTGGGCCTGCCGCTGCTGGACGGCCTGAGCCTGCTGCGAAAGGTGCGCGCCGAGCAGCCGCTGCTGCCCATCGTCGTGCTCACCGCGCGCGACAGCCTGGAGGACCGCGTGAGCGGCCTGCAGGCCGGCGCTGACGACTACGTGACCAAGCCCTTCGACTTTCCGGAGCTGGAGGCGCGGCTGCATGCCTTGCTGCGTCGCACGCGGGCGCGCGGCAGCGGCCTGCAGGTCGGCGGAATGCTGCTGGACCGCGACAACCGCCGCGCCACCGTGGGCGGCGAGGCCATCGAGCTGAGCGGCCGTGAATGGGACATGCTGGAACTGCTGGCCGAGCGCGCCGGCGAGGTCGTGACCAAGGACGAGATCGTGCGCGCCTGGATGGGCGACGAGGGCGACAGCGCCGCGGTGGGCAATGCCGTGGAGGTCTACGTGCACAAGCTGCGCCGCAAGCTGGAGAAGCCGGGGCTGGTGATCCGCACGGTGCGCGGGCTGGGCTACCTGCTCGAAAGCCCGGCGCCGGGGCCGACTGCGGGCGCGCGTGGCTGAGTCGCCCTTCCCCGCGCCCGGCCGCTTTGCGCCCACCCTGCGCCGCCAGCTGCTGCTGTGGCTGCTGCTGCCCCAGCTGGTGTTGTGGCTGGCCGGCGGATTGGCGGCCTACCAGCTGGCGGAGCGCTACACCAATGCGGCCGTGGACGCGAGCCTGCTGCAGGCCTCGCGCGCCCTCGCCCGCCAGTTGCGCCCGCTGGACAACGGCCTGCTGATCGACTTTCCTCGCGCCGCCCAGGACGTGCTGGAGGCCGACCCCGACGACCGGCTGCACTACATGGTCAGCACGCCGCCCGGCGCCTTCATCCTGGGCAACCACCAGCTGCCGCTGCCGCCGGCCGCCGTGATGGCCCGGCCGCCCATCGGCCAGCCCTACTTCTACGACGCGCTGCTGCCACCCGCCAACGACGAGGTCGGCACGCGCCAGCCGCTGCGCGTGGCCGCCCTCTTCCTGCGCCAGGGCGGCCGCGACGACCCGGACGCGGTGCTGCTGGTGCAGGTGGCGCGCAGCCGCACCAGCCGCGAGGAACTGGCGCGGGGCATCCTTTGGGACACGCTGCTGCCGCTGGCCGGCCTGATCCTGCTGATGACCACGGTGATCTGGCTGGGCATCCGTGCCGGCCTGGCGCCGCTGCTGCGCCTGCGCCGCGAAGTGGAAGGCCGCGCGCCCACCGACCTCGCACCGATCCGCCTCGACGCCGCGCCGGGTGAGGTGCGCGCGCTGGTGATGGCGGTGAACGGACTGCTGGCTGCGGTGCAGAACAACCTGGCGCAGCAGAAGCGCTTCATCAGCGATGCCGCGCACCAGATGCGCACGCCGCTGGCCGGCCTCAAGTCGCAGGCCGAGGTGGCGCTGGCCCTGGCCGGCGACGAGGCCCAGCGCGAGCGCCTGCGCCGCGTGCACGAGAGCGCCGACCGCAGCGCGCACCTGGTCAACCAGCTGCTCACCCTGGCGCGCGCCGAGCCCGACACCGCCGCGGCCCGGGGCTCGCCGGTGGACCTGCGGGCGCTGGCGCAGGAGCTCACCGCCACGCTGGTGCCGCGGGCGCTGCGCGAGGGCATCGACCTGGGCTTTGCGCCCGTGGAGGAAGAAGGAAGCCCGGTGGATGAGATCGCGGCAAATGCTTCCGACGCCGCCGGCGATGGCGATGCCAATGCCGACGAAGCGATGGACTCCACAGCAATCTCCACGCCCGCCGAGGCGCCGCCCCTCATCGTCATCGGCCATGCCTGGCTGCTGCGCGAAGCGCTCAGCAACCTGATCGACAACGCCCTGCGCTACGCCGGACGTGGCGCGGTCGTGACGGTGGATGTTCAGCACGATGGCGACGAGGCGGTGCTGAGCGTCACCGACGATGGCCCCGGCATCGCGCCGGAGGACTCATCCCGCGTCTTCGAGCGATTCGTCCGCGCCACCGACCAGGGCAACGGCTGCGGCCTGGGCCTGCCGATCGTGAAGGAGATCGTGGAGCGCCAGGGCGGGCGCGTGACGCTGGCGCCGGTCCAGCCACGCGGGCTGTGCGCCCGCATCCATCTGCCGCTTGCGCCGACCACCTGAAACCTCGCGCCGCGGCCAATGCCGGCCGGTCATTCAAGAACCGTTCGGGCTGAGCCTGTCGAAGCCGGGGCACAAGCCGTTCAAGCCGCTCAGAGCGACGGGGGCGAGTGACCGGGATCGCGCGCAAAGACAGTGTTCAGGCCGCAGGCACCGGCACCCGGTCCGCCCCCTCGAAGTCCGCATGCGCGGCCAGGAAGTCCAGCACCGCCCGCACCCGCGCCGGCAGCCGCCCGGGCCGGCCCAGGTAGACGGCATGCAGCGGCTCCAGCTCGTGCGGATTGAAGGCCTCCATCACCGGCACCAGGCGCCCGGCGCGCAGGTCGGGCAGCACGTGGTAGACGGACAAACGCGCCAGCCCCACGCCTTCCATCGCCAGCAGGCGCAGCGCCGCACCGTCGCTGGCGCGGGCGCTGCCCACCACCGGCATGGCCACCGCGCGGCCGTCGACCACCAGTGGCCAATCGGGCACGTTGCGACGGTAGGTGGAGCCCAGACGGTTGTGTTGCGCGAGCTCCTCCACCGTGGTGGGCGTGCCGTGCCGCGCGAGGTAGTCAGGTGAGCCGACGATGGCCTGCGCCGTGTGGCCCAGCAGCCGGCCCACCAGATCCGAAGGCGGCAGCTTGCCCCAGCGGATCGCGATGTCGCAGCGTTCCTCCATCAGGTCGACCACGCGGTCGGTGAGCACCACATCCACCTGCAGCTCCGGATAGGCCTCCAGCAGCCGCGGCACCAGCGGCAGCAGCAGCCGATGCCCGAAGGGAATGCTGGCATTGATGCTGACCCGCCCGCGCGGCGCGGCGCCGGCGCCCACGCAGCGCTCGGCCTCGTCCAGGTCGGCCAGCACCCGCAGGCCGCGCTCGTAGAAGAGCTGCCCTTCGACCGTGAGCTGCAGCTTGCGGGTGGAGCGGTGCACCAGTTGCACCGAGAGGCGCGCTTCCAGCCGCGCCACCAGCTTGCTGATGGCCGAGGGCGTCAGGCCCAGGTGCCGGGCTGCGGCCGAGAAGCCACCCCGGTCCACCACCTGCACGAAGGCCTCCAGTTCGCCAGCGCGATTGACCTCGACCCGCACTTGAGCCGATTTGTGAATTTGCTTCACAGCTGCTTGTCCAGCGAGCGTCCTAGTCATCATGAGGCGATCAGATCACAGTCACGGCCATCATGCCTCTCGCACTTCTTGCCCTCACCGCCGGCGCCTTCGGCATCGGCACCACCGAATTCGTCATCATGGG
>NZ_CAJYES010000167.1 GCF_913773995.1 uncultured Pseudacidovorax sp. | reverse complement strand
CCCGCGCAGACGCTGACCGACAAGGAATACCAGATCATGCGCAACGCCAGCCTGGCGGTGCTGCGCGAGGAGGGCTACAAGGTCATCCTGATCAACAGCAACCCTGCAACGATCATGACCGACCCGGCCACGGCCGACGTCACCTACATCGAGCCCATTACCTGGGCCACGGTCGAGAAGATCATCGCCAAGGAACGGCCCGACGCCATCCTTCCCACCATGGGCGGCCAGACGGCGCTCAATTGCGCGCTGGACCTGTGGCGCAACGGCGTGCTCGACAAATACAAGGTCGAGCTGATCGGCGCCACGCCCGAGGCCATCGACAAGGCCGAAGACCGCCTGAAGTTCAAGGACGCGATGACCAAGATCGGCCTGGGCTCGGCTCGCTCGGGTATCGCCCACAGCATGGAAGAAGCCTGGGCGGTCCAGAAGAGCGTCGGGTTCCCCACCGTGATCCGGCCCAGCTTCACGCTGGGTGGCACCGGCGGCGGCATCGCCTACAACCCGGAAGAGTTCGAGACCATCTGCAAGCGCGGCCTGGAAGCCTCGCCCACCAACGAGCTGCTGATCGAAGAGTCGCTGCTCGGCTGGAAGGAGTACGAGATGGAAGTGGTCCGCGACAAGGCGGACAACTGCATCATCGTGTGCTCCATCGAGAACCTCGATCCGATGGGCGTGCATACGGGCGACTCGATCACCGTGGCTCCCGCGCAGACGCTGACCGACAAGGAATACCAGATCATGCGCAACGCCAGCCTGGCGGTGCTGCGCGAGATCGGCGTTGACACGGGCGGCTCCAACGTGCAGTTCTCGGTCAATCCGAAGGACGGCCGCATGATCGTCATCGAGATGAACCCACGCGTGTCGCGGTCCTCAGCGCTGGCCTCCAAGGCGACGGGCTTTCCGATCGCCAAGGTCGCGGCCAAGCTGGCCGTGGGCTACACGCTCGATGAACTGCGCAACGAGATCACGGGCGGCGCCACGCCGGCTTCCTTCGAGCCCAGCATCGACTACGTGGTCACCAAGATTCCGCGCTTCGCCTTCGAGAAGTTCCCGCAGGCCGATTCGCGGCTGACCACGCAGATGAAGTCCGTGGGCGAGGTGATGGCCATGGGCCGCACCTTCCAGGAGTCCTTCCAGAAGGCGCTGCGCGGCCTGGAAGTGGGCGTGGACGGCATGAACGAGAAGACTCAGGACCGCGAAGTGCTCGAGAAGGAACTGGGCGAACCCGGTCCCGAGCGCATCTGGTACGTGGGCGATGCCTTCGCCCAGGGCCTGAGCGTGGACGAGGTGTTCGACCTGACCAAGATCGACCGCTGGTTCCTGGTTCAGATCGAGGAGATCGTGAAGATCGAGCTCGAGCTGGAGACCAAGACGCTGGACGAGATCGACGCCGACACGCTGCGCGTGCTCAAGCAGAAGGGCTTCTCGGACCGCCGCCTGGCGCGCCAGCTCAAGAGCACCGACAAGGCCATCCGCGACAAGCGCCGCGCCCTGGGTATCCGGCCGGTCTACAAGCGCGTGGACACCTGCGCGGCCGAGTTCGCCACCGACACGGCCTACATGTACTCCACGTACGACGAGGAGTGCGAGGCCGAGCCGACGGACAAGAAGAAGATCATGGTGCTCGGCGGCGGCCCCAACCGCATCGGTCAGGGCATCGAGTTCGACTACTGCTGCGTGCATGCTGCGCTGGCGATGCGCGAGGACGGGTACGAGACCATCATGGTCAACTGCAACCCCGAGACCGTCTCGACCGACTACGACACCTCCGACCGCCTGTACTTCGAGCCGCTGACGCTGGAAGACGTGCTGGAGATCGTCGACAAGGAAAAGCCCACCGGCGTGATCGTGCAGTACGGCGGCCAGACGCCGCTGAAGCTCGCTCTCGACCTGGAGGCCAACGGCGTGCCGATCATTGGCACCACGCCGGACATGATCGACGCCGCGGAAGACCGTGAGCGTTTCCAGCAGCTGCTGCACGAGCTGGGCTTGCGCCAGCCGCCCAACGCCACGGCCCGTACCGAGCCCGAAGCGCTGGAGAAGGCCGCTGCGCTGGGCTATCCGCTGGTGGTGCGCCCGAGCTACGTGCTCGGCGGTCGCGCGATGGAGATCGTGCATGAGCAGCGAGATCTGGAGCGCTACATGCGCGAGGCCGTCAAGGTGAGCAACGACTCGCCCGTGCTGCTGGACCGCTTCCTGAACGACGCCGTCGAATGCGACGTGGACTGCATCCGCGATGCCGAGGGCGCCACGCTCATCGGCGGCGTGATGGAGCATATCGAGCAGGCCGGCGTGCATTCGGGCGACTCCGCCTGCTCGCTGCCGCCCTACAGCCTCAAGGCTGAGACCATCGCCGAGCTCAAGCGCCAGAGCGCCGCCATGGCCAAGGCCCTGAATGTGGTCGGCCTGATGAACGTGCAGTTCGCCATTCAGGAGAAGGATGGCCAGGACGTGATCTACGTGCTGGAAGTGAACCCGCGCGCCTCGCGCACGGTGCCTTACGTGAGCAAGGCCACCGGCATCCAACTGGCGAAGGTGGCGGCGCGCTGCATGGCCGGCCAGTCGCTGGCCAGCCAGGGCATGACGAAGGAAGTCACGCCGCCGTATTTCAGCGTCAAGGAAGCGGTGTTCCCCTTCGTCAAGTTCCCAGGCGTCGATCCGATCCTCGGGCCGGAAATGAAGTCCACCGGTGAGGTGATGGGCGTGGGCAAGACCTTCGGCGAGGCCTTCGTCAAGAGCCAGCTCGGTGCGGGCACCATCCTGCCGAAGTCGGGCAAGGTCTTCATCTCGGTGAAGAACAACGACAAGGCCCGTGCGGTCGAATGCGCCCGCGGTCTGGCCAAGCTGGGCTTCGAGCTGATCGCCACCAAGGGCACGGCGGCCGCCATTCAGGCCGCGGGCTTGGCCTGCGCCGTGGTCAACAAGGTGACCGAGGGCCGTCCGCACATCGTGGACATGATCAAGAACAACGAGATCGCCCTGGTCATCAACACGGTGGAAGAGCGCCGCAACGCCATCGCCGATTCGCGTCTGATCCGCACGTCGGCGCTGCTGGCCCGTGTGACGACCATCACCACCATCTTCGGCGCCGAGGCGGCCGTTGAGGGCATGCAGCATCTGCAGGACCTGGGCGTGATCTCCGTGCAGGAGATGCACGCGGAGCTGGCCGGCGCCTGACCGCGGCGGCGGACGAGCCTTGGGGCTCGCCCGCTTGCACGGCGCGGACGGCTCGCTAGAGTGCGTCCATGCCGTCTGCATCGCCCGTCATCGCCGAGCCCCGACGTCTCTGGAGCACGGAGGCCGTCGGCTGCGGCGAGCGACTGGATTACTGGGTGGGTGCCATCTGCGAGGCCTTTCTCGAGATGGACTGCAGTTCGCGCGAGGCCGAGGCCTTCGGCGGGCAGCTCGCCAGCCGCGACATCGAGGAGCTTTCGGTCAACCAGGTCATCGCGTCTACGCAGGATGTCTACAGAACGCCGGCCGGCATTGCCCGCAGCCGGCGTTCCCATTTCTACCTGATCGGTCAGGCCGACCGGCCCTGGCATGTGCGGCAGGGTGGCCAGGTGGCGCATCTGCGTCCCGGCGACGCGGCATTGGTGGATGCAGCGGATCCGTACGAACTGCACTTTCCGCAGGGCGTGCACTGCGTGTCGGTGCAGCTTCCGAGGGCGTGGGTCGCGCAGTGGCTGGGGGCCCCGGAGGCACGTGGTCCGCGCATTGCGTGGCACGACCAGGGCTGGGGCCGCAGCCTGGGGGCGCTGCTGGTGCAGCTTGCGCGCGACCCGGACAGCGCGGCAGCCATGCCGGCGACCCTGTTCGCGCAGCACCTGGGCGCGCTGATGAGTGCGACCTTCGAGCCGTCTCCAGCGGAGGAGGGCGCCAGCATCGGCCTTCACGGCCGGCTGCTGACCTTGATGCGCGCGCAGCTCGATCAGCCGGGTCTCCGGGCCGAGGCCCTTGCGCAGGAGGTGGGTGTCTCGCTGCGGACGCTGCATCGCGCCTTTTCGGCGGCGGGCGTCACCTTCGCGGGCACGCTCAGGTCCTTGCGCATCGAGCGGGCGCAGGCGCTGCTGACGCAGCCACGCCTCGCCCATCTGGGTGTTGGCGAAATCGGCCGGCGCTGCGGCTTCGCCGATGCGTCGCACTTCGTGCGCGAGTTCCAGCGAAACGTGGGCGCGACCCCTGCGGTCTGGCGCCGCATGCGCTGAGCCGCGGACCGTCTCGCCGAGCAATGCGGTGGCGGGTTCCAGCCGCTATCGGGGACATTGGCCTGCAGCCGCCGCTCTTCGGCGCCGTCGCGGTGGCACGTGGCGTCCATGCCCGTGGCTCATGCAGGCCATCGAGGGAGCAGCGGGTCCACTAAGGTCTGCCCTGCGCCGGTTCACGCGGTTTGCTGGGGCCGGCTGCCTTGATCACCGAATGGAGCAACCCCATGGCAGACACCTACGTTCTCGTGCATGGCGCCTGGCACACCGGCGCCGAAATGGAGGCGACCGCGCAACACCTGCGCCAGCGCGGCCACACCGTCCACTGTCCCACCTTGGCCGGCAATCGCCGAGATGACGACCGATCCGCCGTCGGTCTGGCCGACGCGGTCGACTCCCTGGCGGCTTTCATCGAGCAGCAGGATCTGAAGGAGGTCCGGCTGGTAGGGCACAGCTACGGTGGCATGGTCATCAGCCACATGCCCTACCGGCTTCCCGGCCGCATCCGCCGCCTCGTGTACTGGAACGCGTTCGTTCCGCTGGATGGACAGTGCCTCAACGACATGGTGCCGCCACACTATCGGGAACTCTTCGACGGCGTGGCAGCGGCCAATGGCCAGGCTGTGATGCTGCCTTTCCCCATTTGGCGCGAATCCTTCATCAACGATGCCGACGAGGCCCTGGCGCGCAGTACCTATGCGCTGCTCAATCCTCATCCCTATCGCACGTTCACTGAGCCGGCCGTTCTGCCGCAGCCGCTGGCGGCACTGGAGGTGGGCAAGAGCTACCTCAACGCCCAGCAGGACACCGCGCTGCCGCACAGCCTGCCGTGGCATCCGCGGCTGTCAGAGCGGCTGGGGCTGTTCCGGCTGGTGGAGTGCGCCGGCAGCCATGAGCTGTGCTTTTCCAATCCCGCGTTGCTTGCCGTCAAGATCGAGGAGGCGGGCCGCGACTGATCGCAGGTCGTCGCCTGCTTTGGCCGCGCGGGTTTTGACCCGGCGGCAACAGCCGGCATAATCGAACGACCGACACCGCCCGGCTCCGGCCCGGCGGTGTCGTTCTTTTTTGCCGCCGGCCCATGCCGTTGTGCGCGTCGCGCATCGGTGGGCAACCCTTCTGCGGGATGGGTTGCCCGGGCTTCTTTGACAGACCAGAACGACGACGGACATGGCCACCATTCCCATCACCAAGCGTGGCGCAGAGAAGCTGCGCGAAGAACTCCATCGCCTGAAGACGGTGGAGCGTCCCTCCGTGATCAACGCCATCGCCGAGGCGCGCGCCCAGGGCGACCTGAGCGAGAACGCCGATTACGACGCCGCCAAGGACCGCCAGGGCTTCATCGAAGGCCGCATCCAGGAGATCGAAGGCAAGCTGTCCGCGGCGCAGGTCATCGACCCTTCCGAAATCGACGGCGGCGGCAAGGTCGTCTTCGGTGCGACGGTCGAGCTGGAGGAAGAGTCCACCGGCGATACCGTCAAGTACCAGATCGTCGGCGAGGACGAGGCCGACCTGAAGCAAGGCCTGATCAACATCTCCAGCCCCATCGCCCGCGCGCTGATCGGCAAGGAGGAGGGCGACGTGGCCGAGGTGCAGGCACCGGGCGGCGTCAAGCGCTACGAGATCGTCGGCGTCAGCTACGCCTGAACATGGCCTGGAAGCCGCGGGTGGCCTTGATGGCCGCGGGCCTCTGGTGGGGCAGCCTCACGGCGATCGGCTTCGTCGCCGTGCCGCTGCTGTTCATGCACCTGCCCACGCCGGCCCTGGCCGGGGCGACCGCAGCCAAGCTGTTCTCCGCCCAGACCTGGATCACCGTCGGCTGCGTGCTTCTCATGCTGGTGGCGACGGGCCGCCGCGACGAGGGCGAGCCGGAGACGGCCCCCGGCGCGGTGATGCTGATGCTGGGTGGTCTGCTGCTCGCCCTGCTGGTGGAGTACGCCGTCGCGCCGCGGATCGTAGCGCGCGAGAACCTTCGCCTGTGGCATGGCGTGGGAACGGCCATGTACGCCGCGCAATGGCTGTGTGCTGGTGCAACCCTGTGGCGCAGGGCCTAGCGAAGGCGCGTCCCGCCACTTGGTGGCACCATGGCCGGTCATAACAACATCAAGAATGACCATGGATTCCCAGATCATCGAGATCACTGCCTCGTCCGTGGGGCAGTTGCAAGAAGACCCGGCGTGGACCGCCGCGCTCGAGTCCGGAAAGGTGCTGTACTTTCCGCATCTCGGCTTTGGCCTGAGCGCCGCCGAGCAGGTGCTCCTTCGGCCCGAGATGCGCGACCCGAAGTCGCGCAACATCAGTCTCGATGCCGACGGCCGGCTCAAAGGCCTGGCGGGCGAGGCTGCCGTCCAGGCCGCCGTCACCGCCTGGATGGGCCGCTTCCGCGCGCAGTCGCAGGAACTGATCGCGCGGCTGCTGCCCGGCTATCAGCAGAAGCTGCGACTGGCCCCAACGAGCCTGCGCCCTTCGGAGGTGGAAAGCCGCGAGCAGTCATGGCGCGCCGACGACCGCCGGCTGCACGTGGATGCCTTTCCGTCGCGGCCCAATCGGGGCGAGCGCATCTTGCGCGTGTTCACCAACATCCATCCCTCGGGCGGCGAGCGCGTCTGGCGCGTGGGCGAGCCCTTCGAGACGGTCGCTCGCACCTTCCTGCCGCGTGCCAAGCCCTATGCGCTCTGGCAGGCCAAGGCGCTGGCGGCGCTGCATGTGACCAAGTCGCTGCGCAGCGAGTACGACCACCTGATGCTCCAGTTGCACGACGGCATGAAGCGCGACCTCGACTATCAGCGCAACTCGCCGCAGCAGACCGTCCACTTCCCGGCAGGCTCGACCTGGGTCTGCTTCTCGGACCAGACCTCGCATGCCGCGATGTCGGGCCAATACATGATGGAGCAGACCCTGTTCCTGCCCGCGGGCGGCGAGTACGACCCAGCGGCGAGCCCGCTGGGCATCCTCACGCGCCTCACGGGGCGGTCGCTCGTGGGCGCGGACGCGGCGGGCTGAACGAGACCCGCGCAGGCGCGGCTATTCGCGCCAGTGCTGGTCGACCCAGCCGGCGGGCTCGATATGCCGGAAGCGCCGGTTGCGTCGGCCCGCGAGCGCATCGGGCGGGTTGCATTCCCCGTGGAAGATGACGATGCGGGCACCGGGCGGCACTACGGGTTGCTTCCAGAGGTTGAGGGGCCACGGCGGAATGCTGTGGTACTTGAAGCTGGGGCACCATTCGGAAGGCCAGTAGCTCAGCTTGCCTTGGCGGTGGAGAAAGGCCGAAAGATAGGCCTGTTCATTGCGGTACTGCCGGGGCACCTCGTCCATATGGGCGCGGAAGTACGCCAGCACGTCCGCATGGGCGCCCAGCTCGAAGCGGTACACCGACGAATTGCCCGTCACCCGTTCGCCGAAGCGCCAGAAGCGCGGGTAGTCATGGATGATGAGGAACTCGCCCGGCTGCTCGAAGAAGGCATCCAGGCCACCGACGATCACCACGTCG
This sequence comes from uncultured Pseudacidovorax sp., assembly GCF_913773995.1. Taxonomy (GTDB): domain Bacteria; phylum Pseudomonadota; class Gammaproteobacteria; order Burkholderiales; family Burkholderiaceae_C; genus Xenophilus. The sequence goes on along the minus strand of NZ_CAJYES010000167.1, from coordinate 1,869 downwards.
AGGTCGACGAACAGCGCCGTGCCGCGCAGGCCGTGCAGGTCCGCTTCGAAGGTGGTGAGCTTGCGCCAGGCGCGGTCGGGCTGGCCGGGCTTGAGCTCCATTGCCAGTTGCGGGATGGGCAGGCAGCGCACCTCGGGGCGGATGCCCCGGTCGTCGTCCGTGAGGCAGACGAAGCTGAAGTCGCCGGTCATGTGCCGGCGGGCCATTGCATAAAGACGGTTGACGTAGTGGGGCCCATACTTGGTGCCCCACTTCATGCACAGGATGTGCCGTTGCCTCTCCGCCGGCGCGCCATCGGCAGCGCTGGCGGCTGAAATCGCGCTCACGCGTCAGTCCTGCCGCTTCTTGATGGATTTCTGCTTGGGCTTGGCGCGCTTGACCAGTCCGCCGGGCGTGAGGCGCTGGTTGCCCAGCACGCGCAGCATCTTGACCTCCGGCCGCTGGCCGCCACGCTTGCTGTACTTGAGGATCTTGACGTCGCGCGGGCCGGGCATGCGGTCCTCGTCCTCTTCGCCGCGGGCCTTGGCCGGCTTGGGGCGCCACAGCACCAGCAATTTGCCGATGTGCTGGATGGGCGCGGCATCGAGGGCGTCGGCGAGTGCGCCCAGCATGGCTTCGCGGGCAAGGCGGTCGTCGGAGAAGACGCGGATCTTGATGAGGCCGTGCGCCTTGAGGGCCGCGTCGGCTTCCCTCTTGACGGCGTCGGTGAGCCCGTCACTGCCGATCATGACGATCGGGTCGAGGTGGTGGGCGTCCGCACGATGCGCCTTGCGCTGTGCGGGAGTCAGTTGAATGGCGGGCATCCCCGTATTATCGAGCCCGCATGAAAGTTCGCACCCAGAGCAAGAAGGTCAACAAGGCTTGGCTCAACGACCACGTCAACGATCCTTACGTCAAGTTGGCCACGAAGGAGGGTTATCGCGCCCGCGCAGCGTACAAACTCAAGGAGATCGATGAGGCCTTCGGCCTCGTGCGACCGGGGCAGGTGGTGGTGGACCTGGGCTCCACGCCGGGTGCCTGGAGCCAGTACCTGCGTCGGCGTATGGCGCCCGTGGGCGCGGCGCAGGGCGCTCTGGACGGCACATTGATTGCGCTCGACATCCTGCCGATGGAGCCGATCGAAGGTGTCGTCTTCCTGCAGGGCGACTTCCGCGAGCCGGAGGTGCTGGCGCAGTTGGAGGCCGCCGTTGCCGGAAGGCCGGTCGACCTGGTGGTGTCGGACATGGCGCCCAATCTCTCCGGCATCGAGTCGGCAGACGCGGCGCGTGTCGAGAATCTGGTGGAACTGGCCTTGGATTTCGCGCTCCATCACCTGCGTCCCGAGGGTGCGCTGGTCACGAAGGTTTTTCATGGCGCCGCCTATGACCCGCTGGTGCGGCTGTTCAAGGCAACGTTCAAGGTTGTGAAGCCCCACAAGCCCAAGTCTTCTCGGGACCGCTCTTCGGAAACCTTTCTCGTGGGCATCGGGCTGAAGTCCTGAGCGCTGGGGTTCGGCGCGATTTCGCACTCTGTAACCGTGCCGAGCCTATGGACGTCATAGGCGTGTAGGTCTTTTTCGCAGCTTGAAAAGCCTAAAATAACCGTCAATTAGCATCGTGCAAGGGTTCACGATGGCGCGTGTCCTACCGCGCATTACGACTGGAGCTTCGTTTGAACAACAATCAGTGGTTTTCCAAGATCGCCGTCTGGCTGGTCATCGCCATGGTCCTTTTTACGGTGTTCAAGCAGTTCGACACCCGGGGCGCCATGGGATCGGGCACGGTGAACTACTCCGAGTTCCTGGAGCAGGTCCGCAACAACCAGATCAAGAGCGCCGTCATTCCCGAGGGCCTCGCCGGGGGCGAGATCACCGCTATCACGAACGATGAC
>NZ_CAJYES010000166.1 GCF_913773995.1 uncultured Pseudacidovorax sp. | reverse complement strand
GCCGAGATGGCCAGCCCGACGACCACCGCCAGCGCGAGGATCAGCGCCTGCCGGGGCAGGCCCATCTGCTGGCGCAACTCCAGCGTGTAGCGGCGCGCGAAGAGGGGCACGTGCTTCGCGCGTGCTTCCGCGGCGGTGGCGCCGAGCGCGGCATCAGTCATGGTTCACCATGGCTTGGCCGACCGCTTGGCGGTCGGCGGGTTGATCGAACTCGGCCACGATGCGTCCGCGGGCCATGACGCCCACGCGGTCGGCCAGCGCGAGGACCTCGTCCAGGTCCTCGCTGATGAGCAGCACTGCGGCGCCGGCATCGCGCGCGGCGCGCAGGCGCGCATGCACCTCGGCACCGGCGCGCACGTCCAGCCCGCGGCTGGGGCTGTGGGCCAGCACCAGGCGCGGCGCGCGGCCGAACTCGCGCGCCAGCACCAGCTTCTGCGCATTGCCGCCCGACAGCAGCGCGGCCTTCTGGTTCAGGTGGCGTACGCCCTGCACGTCGAAGGCCTGCACGGCCTCGCGGGCGTCGGCGGCCATGCGGGCGCGGTCCAGCCGCCAGGCGGGGCCGTAGCGGCCGGCCTGCACCTGGCCGATGCCGAAGTTCTCCACCACCGACAGGCCGCCCGCGAGCGCGAGGCCGTAGCGGTCGGCCGGGATGGCGGCGAAATGCGGCAGGCGGCCAGTCGCGGCCCCGCCTTCGCCTGCCAGCGCAATCGTGCCTTCCAGCCCCTCGGCCATGCCCATCAGCGCCTCGGCCAGTTCGCCCTGGCCATTGCCGCCGACGCCGGCCAGGCCGTAGATCTGGCCGGCGCGCAGGGTCAGGTCCACGCCGTCCAAAGCCTGCCGGCCGTTGGCGTGCAGGCGCAGGCCGCGGACGGTCAGCAGCGGCGTGCCGCCCATCGCGGGCTCCGTGGCCGCCGTGCTGGCCGCGACCGACTGGCCGACGGTCAGGCGCACCAGCTCTTCGATGGGTGTGGCCTTGGGGTCCACCGTGGCCACCGTACGGCCGCCGCGCATCACCGTCACGCGGTCGGCCCAGGTCTTCACGTCGGCCATCTTGTGCGTCACCAGCGCCACCGCGGCGCCCTGGCGCGACAGCGCATGCACCGTGGCCAGCAGGCGCTCGGCCTCCTGGTCGGTGAGCACGGCCGTGGGCTCGTCCAGGATCAGGATGCGCGCGCCCGCCAGCAGCACCTTGAGGATCTCCACGCGCTGCTGCTCGGCGATGGAAAGGCGCTCCACGCGCGCGCGCGGGTCGATGGCGAAGCCCAGCTCGGCCGCCCGTGCGGCGATCTCTTGCTCCAGCTGCACCATGCGCCGCCGGTGGCTGCCCTCGGCGTGCGCGAGCGGATGCCCCAGCAGGATGTTCTCGGCCACCGTGAACGGCCGCACCAGCTTGAAGTGCTGGTGCACCATGCCGATGTGCAGCGCCGCCGCCGCGCGCGGCCCTGCCAGCCGCACCGGGTTGTCGTCCACCAGCAGCTCGCCCTGCTCGGGCGCATACAGCCCGGCGGCGATGTTCATCAGCGAGGACTTGCCCGCGCCGTTCTCCCCCAGCAGCGCATGCACCTCACCCCAGCGCGCAGCAAATGACGCGTCCGTCAGGGCCTTGAACCCATCGAAGGACTTGTGAATGCCGACAAGGCGCAGAGCGTCAACAGTCATCAGCGTATGAAGAGAAAAGGGACCGCCGGCAGCCGCCGCGGAACTGGCTTCGCCAGGCCGCAGGTGGCGCCCCCGGATGGCGGTTGGCGGAGCGCAAAGCGCGGAGCCTGGGGGAGAGTCACTTCTGCGTGACCACGCCCTTGACGAACCAGTCCATCTTCCAGAGGTCCGCATCCGGCAGCACGGCGCCTGCGGCCACGCGCTCCTTGCCGTCGCGGTCCTTCAGCGGGCCGGCGTAGACCTGCTTGCCCTTCAGGATGGCTTCGCGCTCGGCCTGGATGACCTTGACTTTGTCGGCCGGCACCGCCGGGCCGAAGCCGGCGATGTCAGTGCCGCCACCACTCATCGGGATGAAGGCGCCATAGGGTTCGGGCTTCCAGTTGCCCGCGATGATCTTCTTGAGCTCGGGCACCAGAAAGCGGTCCCACACCCACACCGACGAGCACAGCGTGGCCTTGGGCGCGAACTGCCGCAGGTCGCGGTGGTGGCCGGTGCCGTACACGCCGCGCTCCTGCGCGACGATCTGCGGCGTGGGCGAATCGACGTGCTGGCCGATCACGTCGGCGCCCTGGTCGATCAGCGCGGTGGCGGCGGCGCGTTCCTTGACCGGATCGTTCCAGGTGCCGGTGTAGATCACGTTCACCGTGGCGTTGGGGTTCATCTTCTGCGCACCCAGCGCGAAGGCGTTGATGGTCCAGTTCACCACGCCGAAGGGGTTGGCGGCCACGAAGCCCAGCTTGCCCGTCTTGCTGGCCGCGCCGGCGGCCATGCCGCACAGGTACTGGCTCTCGTAGGTGCGGCCGTAGAAGGATTCGAGGTTCGGCCCGTTGGTGGTGCCCGAGCCGTTGAGGAAGGCCACCTTGGGGTACTTGGCCGCCAGGTCCTTCATGGCGTCGGACTGGCCGAAGGCCGTGCCGATCACGATGTTGGCGCCGCGCGAGATGAAGCGCTCGGCCGCCGGCTTGATGACCGAGGCGTCCTCGCCCACGTTCTCCACGAACTGGATCTTCTGGCCGAGGGCGGCCTCGATCTTCACGCGCGCCTCGTCGAAGGCCTGCGTCCAGCCACCGTCGTTCTTGGGGCCGTAGTACAGCATCGCGATGACGGGCTTGCCGCTCAGGCTGAAGCCGGCCTGGGCATGGGCGGTGCCGGCCGACAGCAGCACGGCGGCACCGGCCAGGGCCACGCTCATGCGGGGAAAGCGCTTGGACAACATGGAGACCTCCAGGAGGAAGGAAGAGGGGGAGAGGAAGGAAGCGGAAAGGTGAAAAAGCACGAACAGTGCCGCCCCGGCGCCGGCCGGGGGCGGCGGGCGCGTCACATCATGAAGTTGATGCGAAAGACGTTGTCCTCGGGGTCGAGCAGCACCGCCTGGTACCAGTTGTAGTAGGTGACGTAGGGCGCCTTGATGAGCGTGGCGCCGGCTTCCAGCGCAACGGGCACCATGCGCTCCACGTCCTCGCGGCTGTCGACGTCGATGTTGAGCAGGAACTTGACGCCCTTCGTGTCCGAGAACTCGGCCAGGTGCAGCAGCTCGTAGGCATCGAAGGCGTTGAAGCCCAGGCTGCTCTTGCCCGTGTCCAGCCCGCGGAAGATGGGCGAGCGGATGGCCTCGATCTCCGGGAAGCCGAAAACGCGCTGGTAGAAGCCGCTCAGGGCGACCACGTCCTTGGCGAAGACGTTGACGTAGGAAAGATGGGCCATCACTTGGTCCCGCCAAATGTTGTCTGCTTCACGAACTTGGACGTGAGGTGATCGCCAGAGGAGATGGGCGCGTACTTGGCCTTCTCGCCCGGTGCCAGGCAGGTGGGCAGGCACTCGACCATGGCGTCGTAGTTGGGCTGGTGGAAGAACACCAGCGACTGCCGGCGGTTGGTCTGCGCCACCTCGAAGGGCGGGTTGACCACGCGGTGCATGGTGGAGACCCACTGGTCGTTGGTCCACTGCATCATCAGGTCGGCGATGTTGACCACCAGGCCGCCTTCGACCAGCGGCACGTCTACCCATTCGCCGGCCTTGTTCTGCACCTGCAGGCCCTTGTCGTCGGGCAGCACGATGGTCAGGCTGCCGTAGTCGCTGTGCGCGCCGGCGCGCAGCTGGCCGGGCAGCGGTGCCTCGCGCTGGGGCGGGTACGACAGCACGCGGAACATGCTGATGTGCTTGTCGATCTTGTCGTCGAAGTAGGTCTCGGGCAGTTCGAGCGCCAGCGCGAAGATGCGCATGAGCGAGCGCGAGAGATCGCTCATGGCCTCGAAGTACTGCTCGTAGGCCTCGCGGAAGCCGTCGATGGGCGGCCAGCTGTTGGGCTCGAAGTGCGGGCCGGCGGCCGGGCCGCGGTGGTAGTCGTCATCGGGCACGTTGGAAGGGCCGATGGAGAAGGACTCCTTCAGGTCGCCGGGCGAGGCCTCTTCGAGGCTGTACGACAGGCCTTCTTCGCCGACCGCGCTGTAGCCGCGCACTGCGTCGTCGCGCGGGCGGTCCACCTTGCGCTTTTCCCCCAGCGGCATGTCGAAGAACTGCCGCGACAGCGCCGAGACGCGAGCGATGAGTGCCGGGTCGATGCCGTGGTGCGTGATCACCAGGAAGCCAATGCTGCGACAGGCCTCGTCCACCTGGCGGGCCAGCGCGGCCTTCTCCGCCGCAGTGCCCGAGAAGTAGGGCGCGAGGTCGATGATGGGAACGGTCATCAGGGTCATGGGGCGTCTCGATGCGCGTAAGAGGTACTGCAGAGCCCGTTTGCAACGACCGTGCCAGTTGGACCAAATGGACAAACGCCTGCCGGGCTGCGTACGATGCGCCGCATGCACGCCATTCGGCCGTGCTGCGGTGTCTTGGTGCAGGTCAAGACAGATGAGCGGTGCGCGAAGCCCGTTGCTGGTGCGTGCAGGCTGGTACGCGATTCGCAATGGCCGGTACAGGCGGGCCGTTGCCGACCCCAACGACACACGCCAACAACAATGAAAGGAAAGGGAAGCCCCATGGCCAGACCACCCGCGGCGAAGAAGAAGGCGCCGGCCGAGGTGCGCAAGCGCAAAGCAGAACCCGTGGGCACGAAGGCGGCGCCCGCAGCCGGCAAGCGGGCCGCGCGCCGGCCGCGACAGTCGGAAGACAAGCGCAGCGTGATCCTGTCGGCCGCGCTCGGCCTGTTCTCTCGCTATGGCCTGCACGGCACCAGCGTGGACCAGGTGGCCGCACGCGCCGATGTCTCCAAGAGCAACCTGCTCTATTACTTCGCCAACAAGGAAGAGCTGTATGTGAGCGTGCTGCGCGAGTTGCTGCACGTGTGGCTCGAACCGCTGCGTGGCTTCAGCGCCGAGCAGGACCCGCGCGAAGCCATCGCCAGCTACATCCGTCGCAAGCTGGTGATCTCGCGCGACCAGCCCGATGCCTCACGCCTGTTCTGCCTGGAGATGATCCAGGGCGCGCCGCTGCTGCGCGAAGAACTGGCGCTGGAACTGCGCACGCTGGTGGGGCGCAAGTCGGAGGTGATCGGCGAATGGGTGCGCTCGGGGCGGCTGCGGCCGGTGGCGCCGCATCACCTGATCTTCGGCCTCTGGGCGTTGACGCAGCACTACGCCGACTTCGCGGTGCAGGTGCAGGCCATCGCCGGTCGCACGCTGCAGGATGCGGCTTTCTTCGAGGAGACCGTGGATAACGTGCAGCGCCTGGTGCTGGATGGAATCAGTGCGCCCACAGCCGAGGCCATGGCAGCGCCGCTGGCCGCTTGAGGCCGCGTCTGCTCAGTGCGCTGCGGCTTGCGGCAGCAGGTCGTGGTAGCGGCGATCGAAGTACACCATGCCATGGGCGGCGTTGCCCATGCGCACCGCATCCACTTCGCAGAACAGCACGTCGTGCGTCCCCACCTCGGTGCGATTGACCACACGGCATTCGAAGGCCGCCGCGGCCTCGGCCAGCACCGGCACGCCGCTGCGGCTGGCATGCCACTCGGCCGCGGCGAAGCGCTCGGCCATGGGCGTCTTGCCACCGAAAAGGTTGGACAGCTGCTGCTGGCCGGCGCCCAGCACGTTCACGCACAGCACGCCGTTGGCCTGGAAGATGGGATACACCGAGGCGCTGCGGTTCAGGCACACGAGCAGCGTAGGTGGCTCGTCGGTCACGCTGCACACGGCCGAGGCGGTGAAGCCCGCACGCCCCGCGGGACCATCGGTGGTGATGACGTTCACGGCCGCACCCAGGCGGGCCATGGCATTGCGGTAGTCGCCTCGTTCGGGCGGCGTGGCGGCCAGGGCCTGCAGGGCCGCGGCGGCGGTAGGAGCGGGGGCGGTGGACATCATCATCGGAAGCCGGAAGAGAAGAGGGTTCAGTCCTGACGCGACAGGAAGCCGAGCAGCGCTGCGTTGAAAGCCGCAGGATCGGTCACGCTGTGCGCATGGCCGCCGTGCGGACTGCGATCGAAGAGGGCCTGGGGCAGGCCCTCGGCCAGGCGCTGTGACATCGTCCAGGGCACCAGCACGTCGTCCTGTGCGCAGGCGACCAGCGTGGGCACGGCGATCTCGGACAGACGCGCGTCGACGTCGAAGGCGCGCAGGGCGCCGATGCGTGCGCGCATGTTGGCCTCGCCGGGGAAGTGCGCGAAGGCATGGTCCACCTCGGCCTGCACTTCGGCTGCATGGGCCGCGGCCCAGTCGGCGGGGTACAGGAAGATGGGCTGCGCTTCCACATAGGCGCGCGGCCCGCAGGCGCCCAGCAGCGACAGGCGGGCGTCGAAGCAGCGGGCCGAGTGCGGATTGGGCCGCGACCAGGCATTGACCAGGACCAGGCTGGCCACGCGCGCGGGCGCATCCAGCGCCAGTTGCAGGCCCACCAGGCCGCCCAGGGCATGGCCCACCAGATGGCAGCGTTCGGTGCCGGTGGCGTCCATCACCTCGGCCACGTCGTGGGCCATGTCGGCGATGCCGTATTGCGCAGGCAGGTCCGCCGGGCTGCGGCCGGTACCGCGCTGGTCGTAGGCCACCACGCGCCAGCCGGCCTTGACCAGCGCCGGGATCTGCGGCTTCCAGAAGCCGGCCGAGCCGCCCAGGCCCGAGGACAGCAGCACGCTGGGCGTGCCGGGGCGGCCTTCGCCGTGCACCTCGTGGTACAGCGCCATGGCGCGCCTCAGGCCTTCTTGCCCACGTGGGCGATGGAGGCGATCTCCACCAGCGCGTCGGGCTTCACCAGCCCGCACTGGATGCAGTAGCGCGCGGGCTTGGTGCCCGGGAAGTACTCGGCATACACCGCGTTGACCTTGGCGTAGTTGGCCCAGTCGGTGATGAAGATCATGTTGAAGGTGACGTCGTCCATCGTGCCGCCAGCGGCCTCGATGACGCCCTTGATGGTCTCCAGCACATGGCGGGTCTGCGCGGTGGCATCGCCGACGTGCACCACGTTGTTGTCCTTGTCGAAGGGCAGGGTGCCCGAGACGTAGACGACCCCGTCGGCCAGCGTGCCGGGCACGAAGGGCGCGATGGGGGTGCTGGTGCCGGGAGGGATGATGGCTTCCTTGGGCATGAAGGGACTCCAGAGTGGGATGAATGAAGGATCAGGCCGTGGCGGCTTCGGTGGCGGCCGGTGTGGCAGCGGTGGCGGGTGCGAGGGCCTGACAGAAGGCGTCCACCGTCGACACCCAGCCGAAGAAGGTCTCGACGTTGTAGACCGTGGCCTGCTGGATCGCGGCGCCGCCCAGCTCGTGCGTGGCGTCCTCCAGCATCAGCGCGAAGTACTCCAGGTGGAAGGCGTCGCGCAGCGACGATTCCACGCACACGTTGGTGGCGATGCCGGTGAACACCAGGCTGCGGATGCCGCGGGCGCGCAGGCTGCTGTCCAGCGTGCTGTTGAAGAAGCCGCTGTAGCGGGTCTTCGGAATCACGATGTCGCCGGGCTGCGGCTTCATCGCCTCGATGAGTTCGTAGTCCCAGCCGCCCTTGGCCAGGAAGCGGCCCTGCAGTTCGGGCTTGGCACGCATGGTCTTGAGCGCGTTGGACTTGTGCCAGTTGGGCGAGCCGGGGCCACCGGCTTCCACATACTTCGCGTCCCAGCCGTTCTGCAGGAAGACGATGAGCATGCCGGCGGCGCGCGCTGCCTCGATGGCACGCACGATGCCGGCGATGGTGCCCTGCGCGCCCGAGATGTCGAAGCCGGCCGAGTCCACGTAGCCGCCCAGCGAGGCGTAGGCGTTCTGCATGTCGACCACGATCAGCGCAGTCTGGGTGGGCACGAGGGCCAGGGGTTCGGGCCGCGAGGGAATCACCGTCGGTGCCGGTGCGCCGGGCGCCTGGGGCGGCCCGACCGGTGTGGTCGAGCGCAGGGTGGCGTTGGTCTTGGTGCTGCTCATGGGCGTTGCTCCGTCACGCCGCCAGCGCCTCGGGCGCGCCCACCTGCGAGGGCACGGGCGTGTCCACGTCCACGCGGCTCTTCATCAGCGGCTGGATGCGCTGGCCGAAATCCTCCACGCCCTGCACGAAGTCGTCGAAGGTGAGCAGCACGCCCTCGGTGCCGGGCACCTCGGCCATCTCGTCGAGCATGCGGGCCACGCTCGCGTAGGAGCCCACCAGCGTGCCCATGTTGATGTTCACTGCCGAGGGCGAGGTGGCATCGGTCATCTGGCGCACGTTGGTGTCGCCGCCCGATTTGGTGTCGGCCGCGCCCTGCTGCGCCATCCAGGCGATGGCGTCGGTGTCGGCGCCGGCCTTGTAGTGCTCCCACTTGGCGAAGGCGGCTTCGTCGGTCTCGGCGGCGATCACCATGATGAGCACGTAGGTGGTCACGTGGCGGCCGGTCTTGGCGGTGGCCTCGATCAGCTTCTGCGCCGCCGGCGCGAAGGCCTTGGGCGTGTTCACGCCCTTGCCGAAGCAGAAGTTGTAGTCGGCGTACTTGGCCGAGAAGGCCATGCCGGCATCGCTCTGGCCGGCGCAGATCACCTTCATGGGCGCCTGCGGCTGCGGGCTCAGGCGGCAGTCGTCCATCTTGAAGTGGGTGCCCTTGAAGTCCGACTGACCCTTGCCCCACAGGTCGCGCAGCACCTGGATGTACTCGGACAGGTATTCGTAGCGGGTGGCGAAGAACTCGTCGCCGGGCCACATGCCCATCTGCGAATACTCGGGCCGCTGCCAGCCGGTCACCAGGTTCAGGCCGAAGCGGCCGTTCGAGATGCTGTCGATGGTCGAGGCCATGCGTGCCACGATGGCCGGCGGCATCACCAGCGAGGCGGCGGTGGCGAAGAGCTTGATCTTGGTCGTGACGGCCGCCAGGCCCGACATCAGCGTGAAGGACTCCAGGTTGTGGTCCCAGAACTCCGTCTTTCCGCCGAAGCCGCGCAGCTTGATCATGGACAGCGCGAAGTCCAGGCCGTACTGCTCGGCCTTGAGCGTGATGGTCTTGTTCAGCTCGAAACTGGGCTTGTACTGCGGCGCGTTCTGCGACAGCAGCCAGCCGTTGTTGCCGATGGGGATGAAGACGCCGACTTTCATGTGGGTGGACTCCAGGATGGGATCGCCGGCGGGTTTGCATGCGCTGTGCCAATGCCACTTTCCTGTTCCACATCAAGGACTTGATTAAAAAATGCCCGGCATTTTTTGACCAAATGGTCCAAAACGGTTCGCGGCATCGGACGCGTGCGCGGCAAGGTGGTGCGCCGCATGCCGGGCGCGGTGCGTGCGGGGCGGCAGAATCGCGGCTGCCATGCCCAGCAAAACCCGATACCCCGCCGCCCTGGGCGGCACCGCCGACGACCTGGAAGCCGCCTTCTACGACGCGCTGCAACGCGGCGACGTCGATGCGTTGATGGCCTGCTGGGCCGACGAGGAGGACGTGTTCTGCGTGCACCCCGGCGGGCCCCGCCTGGTGGGGGTGGCGGCAATCCGCAGCGCGTTCGAGCAGATGTTCGCCAACGGCGGTGCCGTGCATGCGCGGCCTTCGCATGTGCGCCGCGTCGAAGCCCTGGGCACCAGCGTGCACAACGTGCTCGAGCGCATCGAGGTGCTCACCGCCGAAGGTCCGCGCCATGCCTTCGTGCTGGCCACCAACGTCTACCTGAAAACCGAGATGGGCTGGCGACTGGTGGCGCACCATGCCAGCCCCGGCACATCACGCGAACCCGATGAGGCGCCGCAGACCCCGGGTTTGCTTCACTGAGGGCGCCGCGCACCGTGCAGGCCTTCGTCGCGCCCCGCTGGCTGCCGGGCGGCAATGCGCAGACCATCTGGCCCGCCCTGTTCGGCCGCCGCTATGTGGGCGCCGCCCCGGTCTACCGCCGCGAGCGCTGGAACGCGCCGGACGGTGATTTCGTGGATGTGGACTTCCAGGACGCGGCCGATACGGCCGCGGCGCCGCTGCTGGTGCTCTTCCACGGCCTCGAAGGCTCGTCGCGCAGCCACTATGCCGAGGCGTTGGCGGCGGTGGCGCGCGAGCGTGGCCTCGGGTTCGCGGTGCCGCATTTCCGCGGCTGCAGCGGTGAGCTGAACCTTGGCCCGCGGGCCTACCACTCGGGCGACCATGAAGAGGTGGGCTGGGTGCTGGCGCGTCTGCGCGAACGCAGCCCGGCCGGCGTGCTGGCCGTCGGCGTCTCGTTGGGTGGCAATGCGCTGCTGCGCTGGGCCGAGGAGGCCGGCGACAGCGCGGCGGCTGTGGTGCAGGCCGTGGCCGGCGTGAGCGCGCCGCTGGACCTGGCCGCCGGCGCCGATGCCATCGGACGCGGCTTCAACCGGCTGGTGTACGAGCGCATGTTCCTCTCGACCATGAAGCCCAAGGCGCTGGCTAAGCTGACGCAGCATCCCGGCCTCTTCGATGCCGACCGACTGCGCGCCGCGCGCCGTCTGCGCGACTTCGACGACCTGTTCACTGCGCCCCTGCACGGCTTCAAGGATGCGGCGGACTACTACGCCCGCGCGGCCGCCGGGCCGCGGCTGGGCGACATCCGCATCCCTGCGCTGGTGCTCAATGCCCGCAACGACCCGTTCGTGCCCGGTGAGAGCCTGCCGGTGCCAGAACGGGTGACCAATCCATGCGTGACCCTCTGGCAGCCGCGGCATGGCGGCCATGTCGGTTTTCCGCAGGGGGTGTGGCCGGGGCATGTGCAGACGATGCCGCAGGCCGTGGTGGACTGGCTGCGGGCGCATCGCTGACCTCTCGCGGGTGCACGACGCCGGCTCCCGTCGGCTGCCAGTCCGACCTTCAGCCTCGATACCGCTGTCGGCCTCGGCTCACCCGCGATGGCGGCATGGGCGACACCGCATGGCAACTTCGGCGCGGACAATGCCGACATGGATGACATCGTCAAACAGGCACTGGCCAAGTGGCCCAATGTGCCCCACTGCTACGGTTGGCTGGGCCTCGATGCACGCGGCCAGTGGTACATGCGCGACGACCCCACGCAGGCGGCCGGCCCCTTTCCCCAAAGCAAGGGCTCGCTGCTGCGGCACGACAAGCTGATCGACTTCATCCAGCGCAACTATGAGCCGGACGCCCAGGGCCAGTGGTTCTTCCAGAATGGGCCGCAGCGGGTGTACGTGGAACTGGAGGCCGCGCCGCTGGTGTGGCGCCTGACGGACGACTTCTCGTTCCAGGCGCACACCGGACTGGCGGGTGAATTGCAGCGCGTGCTGCTGGATGCGGAAGGGCGGCTCTATGTCGAAGCATCGGCCGGCCTGGGCATCGTCCATTCGCAGGACATGGGCCTGGCGGCCGATGCGCTCGAGCAGGGCGTCTGGCCAGCGCCTGAAGAGGTGCCGGCGGCCGACCTGCCGACGCGTTTCGGCTTCGTCCGCAGCCCGGCAGCGGCCCGAAGGACGGCTTGACGGGCGGCGAGCAGGCGCAGAGAGACGCGCCTTGCGCCTGAGCACAGGCGCAGGCCCATCGCCGCGGCTGTTGCGCCATAAACGAAAAAGCCGGCGGATGCCGGCTTTCGAGGAGGTCCGAAGGCCCGGGGCGGGTGTGCGCTCTTTATTGTTTGGCCGGCATCGCGCCTGATGCTGCAGGGGCTGCTGCGGACGTGGCCGATGCATCGCCCGCCGGAGCTGCAGCGGCCGCAGCGGCCGGCGCAGCAGGCTCCTCGAACTTGGCGCCGCCCGAGTTGGCCATGTAGGCCGCAGCACGGCTGATCTCCACGTCGCTGAAGTCGCCACCACCTTGGGGCGGCATGGCGCCCTTGCCCTTGAGCGCATGCTCGGTCAGGGTGGCCAGGCCCTGGCCGATGCGTGGGCCCCAGGCCGCGGCATCGCCGAAGTGGGGAGCGCCCGGAATGCCGGGGCTGCCGTGGCAGGCCGCGCATTGGGTCTTGAAGACGGTCTCGCCGTTGGCGAGGGGGCGGTTGGCGTCGCGGATCTCGACCATGCCCACCTTGCGGATGCGCTCGGCGACGTCGCGGTCGCGGGCGTCCTGGCTGACGCCGTAGAGGTTCATGTTGTCGCCGGTGGCCGCACCGGAGGGCTTGAGCCCGGACACCACGAAGAAGACCAGCCCCGCAATGATGAGGATGGGGGCCACGAAGCCGAAGAGGACCGCGAGCATCAGCTGCTTGGGATTCTTGATCGGGCCCGTATGCGCCTCTTCGGTGGCCGGAGCCGGGTTTTGCGCGCTCTCGCTCATCGCTGTCCTCGGTATCGGGGGCTATTGGAAAACAGCGTTCGATTATAGGGACGGGGGGTGTGCGGACGGGCTCCGGCTGACCCGGGATAACCCCCGCACACCCCCCGAAAGAAGGACTCCTGACGCAGATCAGCGAACGGCTCGCAGGCCGCCACTGAACCTGGCGTCCGTCCTGGCCAGAGATGCGCCAGCCTACTGGGCGCCGGCCTGCTGCGTGCTGCTGGTCCAGCCGCCGCCCAGCGTCTTGTACAGAGTGACCTGGTTCTGCAGCAGCGTCAGCTGGGTCTGCACCGCCGTCTGGCGGGCCGTGAACTGCGAGCGCTGCGCATCCAGCAGGTCGAGTGCGCTGGCCACGCCGTTGCGGTAGCGCAGGTCCGACAGGCGCAGGCGGGTGCCCTCGGCGTCGGCCTGGGCACGCGCGGCGCGGGCCTGCTCGCCCAGCGTCTCGCGGCCGGCGAGGGCGTCGGCCACCTCGCGGAAGGCCGTCTGGATCGTCTTCTCGTACTGGGCGACGGCAATGTCGCGGCTGACGCGCGCCGAAGCGAGGTTGGCCGAGTTGGCGCCGGCTGTGAAGATCGGCAGCGTCAGGCTGGGCGCGAAGCTCCAGGCCCGCGTGCCGTCGCCGTTCCAGAGGTTCGAGAAGTCGGAGCTCACCGTGCCGATGGAGGTGGTCAGCGCGATACGCGGGAAGAAGGCGGCCCGCGCCGCGCCGATGTTGGCGTTGGCCGCGATCAGCTGCTGCTCGGCCGCCCGGATGTCCGGCCGTTCGGTCAACAGGTCCGAGGGCAGGCCGGCCGGCACGTCGGGCATGGCGCGCACGCTGGCCAGGCCGCCGTTGTCGCCGGCCAGGCCTTCGAGTGCGCTCGCGGGCACAGGCGCGCCCAGCAGCAGCGCCAGCGCGTTCTCGTCCTGGCGGCGCAGGCGGATCTGCTGCGCGTAGGTGGCGCGGGCGCTCTCGGCCAGCGACACGGCGGACTGGTAGTCCAGCTCGGAGGCCACGCCGTTGTCGAAGCGCAGCTTGGTCAGCTTGAGCGTCTCTTCTCGGGTGGCCAGCGTCTGGCGGGTGATCGCCAGCAGTTCCTCGTCCGCGGCCAGCGTGAGCCAGCCGTTGGCCACCTGGGCGATCAGGCTGATCTGGGTGGCGCGGCGCGACTCCTCGGTGGCCAGCGCGCGGGCCTGCGCGGCGGCGCTCAGGCTCTGGATGCGGCCGAAGAAATCGATCTCCCAGGCCGTCACGCCCAGGCCCACCGAATAGCTCGACGACACCTTGGGCGCCGACGAGCTGTAGGCGCGGGCCGAGTTCGGCTCGGAGCGCGAGCCCGTGGTGCTCAGGCCCACGGTCGGGAAGAGCGCCGCGCGCTGCACGTCGAACTGGGCGCGGGCCTGCTCGATGTTGAGCACAGCCACGCGCAGGTCGCGGTTGTTGTCGAGCGCGGTCTGGATCAGCCCCGACAGCCGCGGATCGGAGAAGAAGGCCTGCCAGGGCACGTCCACCGCCGCCTTGGTGCCGGCCGGCTGGGCCGGGTCGCCAGGGAAGGTCGTCGGCACCGGCGCGGCCGGCCGTTCATAGGTGGGGATCAGCGAGCAGCCGCTCATCAGCAGCGCGGCGGCCAGCGCCAGAGGCGCCAGGGGCCCGAAGGGCAGCGTCATCATCGTCTTGGACTCAGCCATGGTTGTCGGCTCCGGATTCTTCCTGAATGCCCGCTTCCTGGGCATGGCGCTTGTTCATTTCCTGCTGGCGCTTGCTGCCCTTGAAGATCGAGCGCACCACCACGAAGAAGATGGGCACGAAGAACACGGCCAGCGCCGTGCCCGTGAGCATGCCACCCAGCACCCCGGTGCCGATGGCGCGCTGGCTGGCCGAGCCCGCGCCCGAGGCCAGCACCAGCGGCACCACGCCCAGGCCGAAGGCCAGCGAGGTCATCACGATCGGGCGGAAGCGCAGGTGGGCGGCTTCGAGCGCGGCAGCGATGGCGCTCTTGCCCTGCGCCTGCAGGTCCTTGGCGAACTCGATGATCAGGATGGCGTTCTTCGCCGACAGGCCGATGATGGTGATCAGGCCCACCTGGAAGTACACGTCGTTCGAGTAGCCGCGCAGCAGCGTGGCCAGCAGCACGCCCAGCACGCCCAGCGGCACCACCAGGATGACTGACAGCGGGATCGACCAGCTCTCGTACAGCGCCGCCAAGCACAGGAACACCGCCAGGATGGCGAAGCCATACAGGATGATGGCCTGCGAGCCGGCGAGCTTTTCTTCGCGCGACTGGCCCGTCCATTCGAAGCCGAAGCCCGCGGGCAGCTGGCCGGCCAGCTTCTCCATCTCGGCCATGGCGGCGCCCGAGCTGTAGCCGGGCGCGGCCTCGCCGCTGATGCGCATCGCGGGGTAGCCGTTGTAGCGCACCGTCTGCTGCGCGCCCTTGATCCAGCGCGTGGTCGCGAAGGAGGCGAAGGGCACCGGCTGGCCTTGCGTGTTGGACGCGTTCAGGCGCAGCAGGTCCTCGGGCTGCATGCGGGCCGGGGCATCGGCCTGCACCACCACGCGCTGCAGCCGGCCGCGGTTCGGGAAGTCGTTGATGTAGCTCGAACCCAGCGCCGTCGACAGCGCGGTGTTGATGGCATCGAAGCCCACGCCCAGGGCCTGAGCCTTGTCGCGGTCGATGTCGATCTGCAGCTGCGGCGCGTCCTCCAGGCCGTCGGGACGGATGGCGGTGAGCACAGGGCTCTTCATGGCCATGCCCAGCAGCTGGTTGCGTGCATTGACCAGCGCGTCATGGCCCTGGCCCGAGCGGTCCTGCAGCCGGAAGCTAAAGCCGCTGGCCGAGCCCAGTTCAGGGATCGGCGGCGGGTTGAGCGGGTAGATGAAAGCGTCGCGCACACCCGACAGCGCACCGAAGGCCCGGCCGGCCAGCGCGGAGGCCGAGTTGGCCTCGCCCTCGCGCTCCTTCCAGTCCTTGAGCGTGACGAAGGCGATGCCCGCGTTCTGGCCCTGGCCCGAGAAGCTGAAGCCCAGCACGCCCACGATGCTCTGCACCTGCGGCTGCTTGAGCATGAAGTTCTCGACCTTCTCCATCACCGCCTCGGTGCGCTCCAGCGTGGCTCCCGGCGGCAGCTGCACGTTCACCAGGATGTTGCCCTGGTCTTCCTGTGGCAGGAAGGAGGTGGGCAGGCGCGAGTACACGAACACCACGCCGCCGATGATGGCCAGGTAGATGATCAGGTAGCGCGCGGCGCGGCGCAGCAGGCGCGACACGAAGCCCTCGTAGCCCTTGGCGGTGCGCGAGAAGCCGCGGTTGAACCAGCCGAAGAAGCCGCGCTTCTCGTGATGGTGACCGGCCTCGACCGGCTTGAGCAGCGTGGCGCACAGCGCCGGCGTGAGCGACAGCGCCATGAAGGCCGAGAAGGCGATCGAGGCCACCATCACCGCCGAGAACTGGCGGTAGATGTTGCCCGTCGAGCCGGCGAAGAAGGCCAGCGGCACGAACACCGAGATCAGCACCACCGTCACGCCGATGATGGCGCCCGAAATCTGCTGCATCGCCTTGCGCGTGGCCTGCAGCGGCGGCAGGCCTTCCTCGCTCATGATGCGCTCGACGTTCTCCACCACCACGATGGCGTCGTCCACCACGATGCCGATCACCAGCACCATGCCGAACATGGTCAGCACGTTGATCGAGAAGCCCAGGGCCAGCAGCGTGGCGAAGGTGCCCAGCAGCGCCACCGGCACCACCAGCGTCGGAATGAGCGTGTAGCGCCAGTTCTGCAGGAACAGGAACATCACCAGGAACACCAGCACCACGGCCTCGACCAGGGTCTCGACCACCTGGCTGATGGAGATGCTGATGAAGGCCGAGCTGTCGTAGGGAATGGAGTAGCTCACGCCCTGCGGGAAGTAGCGCTTGAGTTCGTCCATCTTGGCGCGTACGGCCTTGGCGGCCTGCAGCGCGTTGCCCGAGGGCGAGAGCTGCACGCCCAGGCCCACGGCCGGCTTGCCGTTCAGGCGGGCCGAGGTCGAGTAGCTCTGACCGCCGATCTCGATGCGGGCCACGTCCTTGAGCCGCACGGTCGAGCCGTCGGCATTGGCGCGCAGCACGATGTTGCCGAACTGCGCCACCGACGACAGCTGGCCCTTGACCACCACCGTGGCCGCGATGGCCTGGCCGGTGACGTTGGGCAGGTCGCCGATGGTGCCGGAGGCCACTTGGGCGTTCTGGTTGCGGATGGCGGTGTTGACGTCGCTGGCACTCAGGTTCAGGCCCTGTAGCTTGGCGGGGTCGATCCAGATGCGCATCGCCGTCTCGCTGCCGAACAGCTGCACCTGGCCGATGCCGGGCACGCGCTGCAGTTCGGGCTGGATGTTGCGCGCGGCGTAGTCGCCCAGCTGCGTGGTGTCCACGGCCGGGTTGGTCGACGACAGCATCGTGAACAGCAGGAAGTTGTTGCGCGACTTGTCCACGCGCACGCCCTGCTGGGTCACCGCCTGCGGCAGGCGCGGCGTCGCACGCGACAGCCGGTTCTGCACGTCCACCTGCGCCAGGTCGGCATTGGTGCCGGGCTCGAAGGTCACGGTGATCGTGCCGGTGCCGTCCGCCTGCGCGACCGACTCCATGTAGATCAGGCCGGGCGAGCCGTTCATCTCGCGCTCGATGACGGCCAGCACGCTGTCTTCCAGCGTCTGGGCCGAGGCGCCGGGATAGGCGGTGCTGATGACGATGGCCGGCGGGGCCACCGGCGGGTACTGGGCGATCGGCAGCTGCGTGATCGCCACGCCGCCCATCACCAGGATGAACAGAGCGATCACCCACGCAAAGATGGGGCGATCGATGAAGAACTTGGCCATAGAAGTGCTCGCGTTCCTTCTTCGTGATCAGTCGGGGTTGCGGGCCGGCGTCATTGCTTGGCCGGTGCGGCCGCGGCCGCGGGGGCCGATGCGCCAGCGGCCGGGGCGGCGGCGGCGGTCGTCGGCGGCTGCCAGGGCACGGCCTTCACGGGCGTGCCGGGCGGCAGCATCTGCAGCTTCTGGAAGCCGTCCACCATCACCTGCTCGCCTTCCTTGAGGCCCTCGGTGACGATCCAGCGGTTGTTCTTGCCCGCCGTGATCTTCACGTTGCGCTTGGACAGCTTGCCGTCCTGCCCCACGATGGTCACGGTGTCGCCCTGGTCGGTTCGCGTGACGGCCTGCTGCGGCACGCTGATGGCCTTGTCGACCTGCGCCTGCTCGGTGCGCACGCGCACGTACATGCCCGGCAGCAGCTCGCCCTTGGGGTTGGGCACTTCGGCGCGCAGCGTGATCTGGCCGGTGCTCGCATCCACCGTCAAATCGGAGAAGAGGAGGCGGCCACGCTGGGCGAACTCGGTGCCGTCCTCCAGCACGATGCGCACGTCGGCGGCGTCCGGGCCGCTGGCGCGCTGCAGCTTGCCCTGCGCCATGGCGCGGCGCATGCGCATCACCTCGGTCGCCGACTGCGTGAAATTGACGTAGAGCGGATCGATCTGCTGGATGGTGGCCAGCTGGGTGGCCTCGCCCTGGCCCACCAGCGCGCCCTCGGTCACCAGCGCGCGGCCGATGCGGCCCGAGATGGGGGCGGTGACGGTGGCATAGCCCAGGTTGATGCGGGCCGTGGTCACGGAAGCGCGGCCGGCCAGCACGTCGGCCTCGGCGGCCTTCTGCGAGGCGACGGCGTTGGCATAGTCCTGCTTGCTCACGGCATTGGCTTCGACCAGCGGCTTGTAGCGCTCGGCCAGTGCCTTGGCCTGGGCCGCATTGGCCTCCGCGCGTGCCAGGGTCGCCTCAGCGCTGCGCAGCGTGGCCTCGTAGGGCGACGCGTCGATCTTGAACAGCGGCTGGCCGGCCTTCACGTCGCTGCCTTCGACGAAGAGGCGCTTCTGCAGGATGCCGGCGGCACGGGCGCGCACCTGGGCGACGCGCGTGGCCTCGAGCCGGCCGGGCAGTTCGGTGACCAGCCCGACTTCGCCCGGGGTGGCAACCACCACGCCGACCTCGGGCGCCGGCATGCCGCCGCCCGGAGGACCGCCGGCCGGCGCGGCGGCTTCCTTCTTGCCGCAGGCCACCAGGGCCAGGCTCAGGAAGACCGCGGTGGCGGCGAGGGTCAGGGACGAACCGGGACGAAACATCGAACGACTTGCAGCAACATGCGAGGCAGGCATGCGAATCCTCTTGGGGTGGGATTGGAAAAGGCGGGGAAGCAGGGTGCGCCGCGGATCGACCTTGCGCGCACGCAGATCGGGGCACCAGAAGCTTGCCGAGGCAGCGAGTTTACATACATTCTTGAATGTATAGTGATGATCCCCACGTTTCGGTTTATTTCGTTTTCTTGCCAAGGAGATGCCGTGGTACGGCGCACGAAGGAAGAAGCCCTGGCCACCCGCCATCGCCTGCTCGATGCGGCCGAGCGGCTGTTCCAGGCGCAGGGCGTGTCGCGCACGTCTTTGCAGCAGATCGCCGAAGAGGCAGGGGCCACCCGTGGCGCCGTCTATTGGCATTTCAAGGACAAGGCCGACCTGTTCAACGCAATGATGGAGCGGGTCACGCTGCCGATGGAAAAGGGCGTTCGTCAGGCGGCTGAGCCGGCCGGCGTCGACCCGCTGGACCTGATCGAGCAGGGCATGGTGCAGGCCCTGCAGCTCATCGCGGGCGATCCCCAGGTGCGGCGCGTCTTCCAGATCGCGGTGCACAAGGTGGAGTACACGGACGAGATGGCCTCGGTGCAGCAGCGGCACCTGGGCGCGCGCGACGCCTGCGTCATGGATTTCGAGAAGGCGCTGCGCCTGGCTACACGCGTGCGGGGGCTGCGGCTGCCGGTGCCGGCACGCACTGCTGCGCAGGGCCTGCATGCCTTGATGTCCGGGCTGATCGACGACTGGCTGCTCGATCCGGGCGCTTTCGACCTCGTGCCTGCAGGCCGTCGGCTGTTCGGTGTGTATCTCGCCGGTTTGGGTCTGCCCCGGCACCCTGAGTCGGAGGCGGCGAATGTGGCCCACGTTGCGGCCGGCCGCGCCGAACACGCCAGTCGCCGAAGATCGGTCATAATGCCGGGTTCGCGCCCGGGTTCGGCGCGACTTTCTCGCCGTATTTCAACGGATAGAATTCGGCCCTCCGAAGGCTGAGATCCAGGTTCGATTCCTGGCGGCGGGACCAGATACAGGCCCGGAAGCGTGCAAGCGCTTCCGGGCTTTTTGCTGCCTGCGTCATAAGGTTTCGATCACCCTGTCCCAATGCCCCGATGCGCGGGCACGGTGCTGCGCAAGCGCGCGCCGCACAGGCAAAAAGAAACCCGCCGAAGCGGGTGAAGGCAGCCCTCGAGGGGGGAATCAAGAGTCGGGAAGTTGGGCTGCCGATGCAGTGTGCGATCCGATCTGGGAGGAATCTGGTGGCCATGCCATCCAGTGGTCGGCAGCCGGGTGCTGCATGAGCACGCGCGGCAGCAGGATGGCGCCGGTGAAGGCCGCATCCGGCGGCAGCGCCACACGGGCCGTGCGTCGTGGGACGGTGTCATGGTCGACCGTGCTGCCCGATGCATCGAACCGCTCTCAGGCAAGCCGTGGCGGCGTGTCCGGCCAGCCGGTTCATCGGGCGCTGCATGTCATTCTTCAGCGCTGCGCCAGCTGAGTGCCTGGGCATAGAGCGCGTTGCGCGGCGCGCCGGTGATGTCTGCAGCCAGGCGGGCTGCGCTCTTGAGTGGCAGCTCCGCGAGCAGCAGGCGCAGCACGCGTTCGGCCTCGGCGCCGATGCCGGCGCCCGCCGCTACGGTGGGCTGGGGATGCAGCAGCAGTGCGAACTCGCCCCGCGTGCGCTGCGGCCCGGCCTCCAGCCAGCCCGCCAGCGCCTGGGCCGGCACGGTGGCGATCTCCTCGAACTGCTTGGTCAGCTCGCGGCCTACGGTCACGGGGCGTTCGCCCAGGACGGCCAGTGCGCGCGCCAGGGCCTCGATGCGGTGTGGCGCCTCCAGCAGCACCACGGCACGCGTCTCGCCGGACAGGGCCTGCACCGCGGCATCTCGCTCGCCCGCCTTGGCCGGCAGGAAGCCGGCGAAGACGAAGGGGCCGCCGCGTGCGTCGTCATGCGCGCCCGCGGCGCTGAGCAGGGTGGTCACGCTGGAGGGGCCCGGGATGGGCAGCACCCGCTGGCCCGCGGCCTGCACAGCGGCGGCCAGCCGGGCGCCTGGGTCGCTGACGCCCGGCGTGCCGGCGTCGCTCACGTAGGCGATGCGCTGGCCCTCGGCCAGGCGCGCGATCACGGTCTGCGCGGCCTCGGCCTCGTTGTGCTGGTGCACGGCCAGCAACTGGCCGCCCGGCCGGTCGATGCCGCAGGCGCGCAGCAGCTGGTGGGTGTGGCGCGTGTCCTCGCAGGCGATGGCGTCGACCAGCTGCAGCACGTGCAGCGCCCGCAGCGACAGATCGGCCAGGTTGCCGATGGGTGTGGCCACGACGTAGAGGGTTCCCTGCGGATAATGCTGGCCGCCGGCCGCGTCGCGGGCGGCCTGGACAGCGGCGCCGAAAGAAGCAGCCGAGGGGAGGGTGTTCAAGATGGGTCTTCTTCCGTTCAAGCGGGGGCCGGTAGCGCCTCCGACCACCAAGCGCCTGGGCGACGCCGCCGAGGATGCCGCGCTGGCCCACCTGCGCAAGGCCGGGCTGGGGCTGGTGGCGCGCAATTATCGAACCCCGGGCCGTGGCGGCGGTGAGGTGGATCTGATCATGCGCGAGCCCGGCGGCACGCTGGTCTTCGTCGAGGTGCGCAGCCGCTCGCGCGCCAGCCATGGCGGGGCGGGCGCCAGCATCACCTTCGCCAAGCAGCGGCGCATCATCTTCGCGGCGCGGCACTACCTGATGCGGCTGCCCTCGCCCCCGCCCTGCCGCTTCGATGCGGTGCTCGTGGAGGACGAGATCCGCTGGCTGCGCGGCGCGTTCATGATGGAGTGACCCCCAGGCTGCGCGCTTCGCCGCGGCCTGTTGCCAACTGGCGGGAACCTGACGCAGCCGCCGCAGTCGCAGGTTGGGGTCCTCGGGACGTTCATCCCGGTCCGCAGCGCCCTCATGCCGCTCGATGCACGGACCGCATCCTCAGGCCCGAAAAGCGCACGTCTATGATTCCGGACAGCATGGTTGAACAACGTCTACAACAACATTTCATCGACAGCGCCGATCTCAAATACCAGGCCGGGCCCTTGCTCAGCAAGCCGCTTGGGCTGGCCGTTCAGGCCCTGCTGGCGGGCGTGACCAGTGGCCGCAAGGTGCTGGCCTGCGGCGCCGGCGTCTCCGGTCTTCTGGCCGCCCAGTTCGCAGCCCAGTTCGTCGGCCGCTTCGAGCGCGAGCGGCCCTCCCTGGCCGCCCTCGCGCTGCCCTGCATCCCCGACGATCCGCTGGCCGACACGCGTCAGTGTGCCGATGCGGCTGGCCCGGCCCGGCAGGTCCGGGCCCTGGGCGAGGCCGGCGACGTGCTGCTGGCCATCAGCCCCCGCGGCGAATCGGCGGCCGTGCTGGCGGCGGTGGCAGCGGCGCACGAGCGCGACATGTGCGTCATCGCGCTGACCGGCGGCGTCGGCAGCGGCGCGGGCGGTGCGCTGGGCCGGGCGCTGAGAGAAACCGATGTGCAGGTCTGCGTGCCGCACGACCGCCTTTCCCGCATCCACGAAGTCCACCTGGTGCTGCTGCACTGCCTGTGCGACGCCGTGGACGCCCAACTACTTGGTGAACAGGAGCTTTCCGCATGAACACCCCCTCGACGACGATCTTCCGACGTGGCCAGCGCCTGGCCTGCGCCTGCCTGGCCGTTGCCGCACTGGGCGGCAGCCTGGCGGGCTGCGTCCCCCTGGTGGTGGGCGGTGCCGCGGCTGCGGGCCTCGGCACCCTGGCGCTGGACCGCCGCAGTTCCGGCGCGCAGCTCGACGACCAGGCCATCGAGCTGCGTGCCGCCGCCCGCATCCGCGAGATTGCCAACGACGACATGAACGTCACGGTGATCAGCTTCAACCGTACGGCCCTGCTGACCGGCACCGTGGGCAGCGAGGCCGACAAGCAGCGCGCCGGCGAGGTGGTGCGCACCGCGCCCAATGTGCGCGCCGTCGTCAACGAGGTCGTGGTGGGCCCCGCCCTCAACATCGCCCGCCGCTCCAACGACACCTATCTGACCACCAAGGTCAAGGCTTCGCTGCTGGACGCCTCCGACGTGCCGGCCAACTCGATCAAGGTGGTGACCGAGGGCGGCGTGGTCTACCTGATGGGCCTGGTCACCCGCCGCGAGGCCGACCGTGCGACCGACATCACGCGCGGCATCTCCGGCGTCGAGAAGGTGGTGCGGGTCTTCGAATTCGTCGGCGACGACGGCCAGGCTCTTCCCGGTGGCGTCGGCCCCTCGCAGACCGTGCCCGGCACCGACGGCTCGCGCGTGCCCCTGCCGCCCATGGCCCCGCTGCCCGCTCCGGCCGCTGCACCGGCACCCGTGCCCGGCGTGGTCACCTCGCCCGTGCGCTGATCGGCTCCTGCGTGGCATCCGCGGGGATGGCCGCTGATCGCCCCGAGGCGAGGCAAGTCAGGTCGTCTCCTGCGCCAGCGGCGCCTGTGCACCCCAGAGGCGAATGGCCGCGGAGCAGGCCATGCCAGTGCACCCGTGGAACTGGCTTCGCCAGGCCACCGGGTGCGCCCCCCTCCAAGCCGAAGGCGACTGAGAGGGGCTGAGGGCCGCGGCTCCGAGCCTGCCAGTGCAGGCTTGGACGTGCCCGAAGAGCAGCCGACTCTGGCGGCCGCCCGGAGCCGCGAAGCGGCATGGGGGGTGTTCTCTACTTCAGTCGCGTGATCAGGCTGGACGTGTCCCAGCGCGCGCCGCCGGCCTGCTGCACGTCGGCATAGAACTGGTCCACCAGCGCCGTCACCGGCAGGCGGGCGCCGTTGCGCTTGGCCTCGTCGAGCACCAGGCCCAGGTCCTTGCGCATCCAGTCCACGGCAAAGCCGAAGTCGAAGCGGCCGGCCACCATGGTCTTGCCGCGGTTGTCCATCTGCCAGCTCTGGGCGGCGCCCTTGCCGATCACGTCCAGCACCTTCTCCATGTCCAGGCCGGCGCGCTGGCCGAAGGCGACGGCCTCGGACAGGCCCTGCACCAGCCCGGCGATGCAGATCTGGTTGACCATCTTCGCCAGCTGGCCGGCGCCGCTGTCGCCCAGCAGCGTGACCGCGCGGGCGAAGGCGCCGATCACCGGCTCCACCTGCGCGAACACCGCCGCGTCGCCGCCGCACATCACCGTGAGCATGCCGTTCTGCGCGCCGGCCTGGCCGCCCGAGACGGGCGCGTCGATGAAGTGCAGGCCCCGGGCGCTCGCGTCGACGGACAGCTCGCGCGCCACCGAGGCTGAGGCGGTGGTGTGGTCCACGAAGACGGCGCCCGGCTTCATGCCGGCGAAGGCGCCCGTGTCGCCCAGCACCACCGAGCGCAGGTCGTCGTCGTTGCCCACGCAGCAGAACACGATGTCGGCGCCGGCCGCCGCCTCGCGCGGGGTGGGCGCCGAGGCGTGGCCGCCGCTCGCGCCGAATTCCTGTACCCAGGCGGCGGACTTGGCGGCGCTGCGGTTGTAGACGGTCACGCGGTGGCCCGCGGCCGCCAGGTGGGCCGCCATCGGGTAGCCCATGACACCGAGGCCGAGGAAGGCGACGGCGCGGGCCGGGACGGCGGTATAGGACTTGGGGTTGAAGGAGGGGGAGGGTGTGCTCATCCCCCGAGCTTAGCGGCGCCCGGCGTGGCGCGGCCGGCCCGCGCTCAGATCACCGACAGGTGTTCGGTGCCCGAGCTCAGGTCGCGGGTGCGCGCGCGCTGGCTGTGCAGCTTGATCTGCAGCCGCAGGTCGTTGGTGGAGTCGGCATTGCGCACGGCGTCCTCGTACGAGATGGCGTACTGCTCAAACAGGTCGAACAGCGCCTGGTCGAAGGTCTGCATGCCCAGGTTGCGGCTCTTGCGCATCACTTCCTTCATCTCACCCACCTGGCCCTTGAAGATCATGTCGGCGATCAGCGGGGTGTTGAGCATGATTTCCACAGCCGCGACCCGGCCACGACCGTCTTCGGTCGGGATTAGCCGCTGCGAGATCATCGAGCGCAGGTTGAGCGACAGGTCCATCAGCAGCTGCTCACGCCGGTCGTCGGGGAAGAAGTTGATGATGCGGTCCAGCGCCTGGTTGGCGTTGTTGGCGTGCAGCGTGGCCAGGCACAGGTGGCCGGTCTCGGAGAAGATGATCGCGTTCTCCATGGCCGTGCGGTCGCGGATCTCGCCCATCAGGATCACGTCGGGCGCCTGGCGCAGCGCGTTCTTCAGCGCCGCCTCCCAGCTGTCGGTGTCGATGCCGATCTCGCGCTGGGTCACCACGCAGTTCTTGTGCGGGTGCACGAACTCGATGGGGTCTTCCACCGTGACGATGTGGCCCTGGGTGTTCTCGTTGCGCCAGTCCAGCATCCCGGCGAGCGTGGTCGACTTGCCCGAGCCAGTGGCGCCCACCACGATCACCAGGCCGCGCTTGGTCATGGTGACTTCCTTGAGCACCTGCGGCAGGTTGAGGCCGTCGATGGTCGGCGGCGTGGTCGGAATGGTCCGCAGCACCATGCCCACGCGCCCCTGCTGGACGAAGGCGTTGACGCGGAAGCGCCCGTAGCCGGCCGGCGAGATCGCGAAGTTGCATTCGCGCGAGCGCTCGAACTCGGCCGTCTGGCGGTCGTTCATCAGCGCCCGCGTCAGCGCCAGCGTGTGCTGCGGCGACAGCGGCTGCTGCGAGATCTTGACCACCTTGCCGTCGATCTTCACCGCCGGCGGGAAGTCGGCCGTGATGAACAGGTCGCTGCCCCCACGGCTGATCATGAGTTTCAACAGGTCGGTGATGAACTGGCTGGCCTGATCGCGTTCCATGGTGGCTCCAGAAAAGTTAGAGGGAAATGCGGCCGAGCGCCGGGCCGCCCCAAGCCGGCCGCGCCTCCCCCTCGGGGGGTGGCGTTACACGCCGCAGGCGTGAAAAGCCGGGGGGCCTCATCACCCGGGGAAATTCTCTGGCGTCTTGGCCTTGCCGCGCGCCTCGGCGGGGCTGATGACCCCGCGGCGCACGAGGTCGACCAGGCACTGATCCAGCGTCTGCATGCCCATGCTCTGGCCGGTCTGGATGCTCGAGTACATCTGCGCCACCTTGGCCTCGCGGATCAGGTTGCGGATGGCCGGGGTGCCCAGCATGATCTCGTGCGCCGCCACGCGGCCGGCGCCGTCCTTGGTCTTGCACAGCGTCTGCGAGATCACGGCCTGCAGCGATTCCGACAGCATGGCGCGCACCATCTCCTTCTCCTCGCCGGGGAAGACGTCGATGATCCGGTCGATGGTCTTGGCGGCGCTGGAGGTGTGCAGCGTGCCGAACACCAGGTGGCCCGTCTCGGCCGCCGTGAGCGCCAGGCGGATGGTCTCCAGATCGCGCAACTCGCCCACCAGGATCGCGTCCGGGTCCTCGCGCAAGGCGGAGCGCAGCGCGTTGGCGAAGCTCAGGGTCATCGGCCCCACCTCGCGCTGGTTGATCAGGCACTTCTTGGACTCGTGCACGAACTCGATCGGGTCCTCCACCGTCAGGATGTGGCCGTACTCGGTCTCGTTGAGGTGGTTCACCATGGCCGCCAGCGTGGTCGACTTGCCCGAGCCGGTCGGCCCCGTCACCAGCACCAGCCCGCGCGGCTTGAGGGCCAGGTCGCCGAAAATCCGCGGCGCGTTCAGCTGCTCCAGCGTCAGTACCTTCGACGGAATGGTCCGGAACACCGCCGCGCAGCCGCGCTGCTGGTTGAAGGCATTGACCCGGAAGCGCGCCAGTCCCTCGACCTCGAACGAGAAGTCGATCTCCAGGAACTCCTCGTAATGCTTGCGCTGCGAGTCGTTCATGATGTCGTACACCATGGCATGCACTTCCTTGTGCTCCATGGGATCGAGGTTGATGCGGCGCACGTCGCCATGCACACGGATCAGCGGCGGCAGGCCGGCCGAGAGGTGCAGGTCCGACGCCTTGTTCTTGACGCTGAATGCCAGCAACTGGGTGATGTCCACGGGCGACCTCTCTAGACTTCGTGACGTTTTGAAACGGTTTCAGCAATTATGACTACGACGAGTGACCAGCTCCAGCAGGTTCATGCACGGATCGTGCGCGCCTGCGAGGCGGCGGGCCGCGATCCGGCCGCCGTGCGGCTGCTGGCAGTCTCCAAGACCTTCGGCCCCGAGGCGGTGCGCGAGGCCTTTGCCGCCGACCAGCGGGCCTTCGGCGAGAACTACGTGCAGGAAGGCCTGGACAAGATCGCCGCCCTGGGCGACCTGCGCTCGCAGCTCGAATGGCACTGCATCGGTCCGCTGCAGAGCAACAAGACGCGGCCGGTGGCCGAGCAGTTCGACTGGGTGCACAGCGTGGACCGGCTGAAGATCGCCCAGCGGCTGGCGCAGCAGCGGCCGGCCGATCTGCCGCCGTTGCAGGTGTGCCTGCAGGTCAACATCGACGGCGGCGCCAACAAGTCGGGCGTGACGCCGGAGGAGGCCGAGGCGCTGGCGCGCGAGGTGGCGGCGCTGCCGCAGCTGGCGCTTCGCGGACTGATGGCCATTCCCGAGCCGCAGCCCGATGCCGCGGCCGAGCGGGCGGTCTTCGCCCAAGTGGCCGATCTGGCCGCCCGGCTGCGCGACGCGCTGGGGCTGCCGCTGGACACCCTGTCGATGGGCATGAGCGCCGACCTGGAATCGGCCATCGCCGCCGGCAGCACGATGGTGCGGGTGGGCACGGCCATCTTTGGCGGCCGGCCGCGCACGGTGCCGGTCGCGCCCGCGGCCAACTGACAGGGGGACTGCCGGGCGGCTCGGCGCGGCGGCGCCTTGCCGCTCGCGCATAAGGTCCGCCGCCGGCTGCATGGCCACTGGCGCGGCGCGGTCGGCCGGCCTATCGTCGCGGCCATCCGCACCACCGAGGCCTCCTCACCATGCAGCAGTCCAGCGAACTCTCGTACGTCCACCCGTCCTCCACCAGCCCCTGGGGCACCTACCTGTCGCAGGTCGACCGCGTGGTGCCCTATCTCGGCCACCTGGGCCGCTGGGCCGAGACCCTCAAGCGCCCCAAGCGCGCGCTGATCGTGGACGTGCCGATCGAGATGGATGACGGCACCATCGCCCACTTCGAGGGCTTCCGCGTGCAGCACAACCTGTCGCGCGGCCCGGGCAAGGGCGGGGTTCGCTTCCACCCCGACGTCACGCTGGAAGAGGTGATGGCCCTGTCGGCCTGGATGACCGTCAAGTGCGCGGCCGTCAACCTGCCCTACGGCGGCGCCAAGGGCGGCATCCGCGTCGACCCCAAGAAGCTGTCGCAGAACGAGCTGGAGAAGATGACCCGGCGCTACACCAGCGAGATCGGCCTCATCATCGGCCCGCATTCGGACATTCCGGCGCCGGACGTCAACACCAATGGCCAGATCATGGCCTGGATGATGGACACCTACTCGATGAACACCGGCTCGACCGCCACGGGCGTGGTCACCGGCAAGCCGATCCACCTGGGCGGCTCGCTGGGCCGGGTCAAGGCCACCGGCCGCGGCGTGTACGTGACCGGCCGCGAAGCGGCGCGCCGATTGGGCCTGCCGCTGCAGGGCGCGCGCGTGGCCGTGCAGGGCTTCGGCAACGTGGGCTCGGTGGCGGCCGAACTGTTTGCCGAGGCGGGCGCCAAGGTGGTGGCGGTGCAGGACCACACCGGCACCCTGGTGAACGAAGGCGGCTTCGACATGCCGGCGCTGATGGCCCATTCGCGCCGCACCGGCGGCATCGTCGGTTTCGGTGCCGGCGATCAGGTGGACAACGAGGCCTTCTGGGACGTGCCCACCGACATCCTGATCCCGGCCGCCCTGGAAGGCCAGATCAGCGCCGAGCGCGCCCGTCGCATCACGGCCCGCCTGGTGCTCGAAGGCGCCAACGGCCCGACGGTGCCGCAGGCGGACGACATCTTGGCCGAGCGCGGCGTGCTGGTGGTGCCCGACGTGATCTGCAATGCCGGCGGTGTGACCGTCTCGTACTTCGAATGGGTACAGGATTTCTCCAGCTTCTTCTGGACCGAGGACGAGATCAACCAGCGGCTGGACCGCATCATGGTCGGCGCGCTGGAGCACATCTGGAACAAGGCCGACGAGCACCACATCGCACTGCGCACTGCCACCTTCGCAGTGGCGTGCGAGCGCATTCTTGCCGCCCGCCAGGAACGTGGGCTGTATCCCTGACGGGGAACCGTCTTTCCGCCGGACTGTCCAAGCCACGCCCCAGCCGCCGGCCGGGCGACACTTGCGGGATGACGACGATGCGAACAATGGCGGGGCGCGGCTGGAGCGCCGTGGGGATGGTGGTGCTGGCAGCCGCGCTGGCCGGTTGCGGCAGCGCGCCGAAGCGCAAAGGTGCCAAGGACCTGACGACCGAAGACTTCGAGGCGACCAACACCCATACTCGCATCTACGACGCCACGGTGGTGCAGACCTGTGAGGCGGCCCGGCGGGCGCTGTTGAGCCAGGGCTACATGATCACCGCGGCGGCAGCCGAGCAGGTCACGGGGCGCAAGAGCTTCCAGCCCGAGGGCGAGGTGCATGTGGAGGTCGAGTTCCGCGTGGTCTGCGCCCAGGAGCAGGGCGACAACGGCCAGCCTGCCGCCATCGCCTTCGCCACCGCGGTGCAGGACCGCTACGGCCTCAAGAAGGTGAACAACTCGGCCAGCGTGGGCGTGGGGGCCTTCGGCTCGCTGTCGCTGCCCTTCACCTCCAGCGACGACGCGATGGTCAAGGTGGCCAGCCAGACGCTCACCGACGACCGCTTCTACGAAGGCTTCTATGCGCTGCTGGAGCGCTACCTAGCCCGCACCGAACCGGCGGTGGCCACACCTGTCACCGAGGGGGCGGCGAAGCCGACGCCATCCCCCCGCTAGACGGTGTGGCCAGCGCATCGGCTAGCGCGTCGATGCCGAAGGGCTTGCGCAGCCATTGCGTGTTGGCCGGCAGATCGCGCGGAGGCGGCCGGCCCGTGGCAAAGATGATTCGCACCGGATCGCGCACGCCCAGCGCCTCGGCCAAGTCCAGCCCCGACAGCGCCGGCAGCCCCACGTCGATCATCACCACATCGAAGGCGCCATCCAGATAGCGGTCGCGCGCCGTTTCTGCGCTGCCCACACCCGTCGCCCAGTGGCCCAGCAGCTTCAGCATCTCCAGCGTGGTCTGCAGCACGTCGGGATCGTCTTCGACAACCAGCACGCGCAAGGCAGAACCGATGGGAGGGGCGGATTCGGGCATGGGTGAGGGCGGGCGCAGCAGGGGTGATCGGACTATGAGGCACCCGCGACATTCACTGTCGCCCCGGTGGCCGACGAACCGTGTAGGAGCAATCCCCTTTGGCAGCGCATGCGATACAGCCGCTCAGGGGCGTGCCAGCGTGGACTTTCCCAGCAGGCTCTCGATGAGCTCCACCGCAACCTCTGCACTGCGGTTGCGCACGTCCAGCGCCGGGTTGAGTTCCACCACATCCATCGAACCCAGACGGCCGGTGTCCGCAATCATCTCCATGCACAGCTGCATCTCCCGGTAGCCGGGTCCGCCACGCACGCCGGTGCCCACGCCCGGGGCAACATCCGGGTCCAGGCAGTCGATGTCGAAGCTCACATGCAGATGGGTGTCCTCGTCCACGCCGTGCAGGGCCTCGGTCATGGTGGTGCGCATGCCGTGTTCGTCGATGTGGCGCATGTCGAAGACCGTCAGGCCCAGGGCGCGGATGGCGTCGCGCTCGGGCGCATCCACGCTGCGGATGCCGATGAAGCGCAGGGCATCGGCCTGCAATGCGCTCGGCAAGCCGCTCCAGCCGGTGAGGGCGGACGGCCCATGGCCCAGCAGGCAGGCGACCGGCATGCCGTGCAGGTTGCCGCTGGGCGAGGTGGCCTCGGTGTTGACGTCGGTGTGGGCGTCGAGCCAGAGCACCCGCAGCGTCTTGCCGCGGCGGCGCGCATGCCAGGCGACGGCGCTGATGGAGCCGACGGCCAGGCAGTGGTCGCCCCCCATCAGCAGCGGCAGATGGCCCGCGCCCAGCGCCGCATCGACCGCGTCGTACACGCTGCGGTTCCACGCCACCGCCTCCTTGAGATGGCGCAGCCCGCCTTCTGGCGCGCGCCAGGGCGTGGCCGGGCCGGCCAGGTTGCCCCGGTCGACCACCGTCAGGCCCATGCGGGCCACGCACTCGGCCAGGCCCGCGACGCGCAGCGCATCCGGTCCCATGCCGCAGCCGCGCACGCTGGCACCCACGTCGGTGGGTGCGCCGATCAGGGCCACGGTGGTGGCTGCAGGGCTGGCGCTGGGGTCGAAGGTGGCTTGCATCGGCCCAGTCTAGGCATGGACGGTGAACACCTCATGCCAGCCAATGCCGACAACGGCAGCGCAGGCCGCAGGGGCCCGCCGGGCTCAGCCGCCCGGCCGCACCATCTTGCAGTCGGTGCCCTGGGCGAGTTCGTTGCCGCCGTAGACCGCCTCGGTGCGGAAGCCGTAGTTGGTCCCTTCCCAGCCGGTCTTGACCGTCTTGCCATCCACCGGAGCGATGGTGTTGACCACCTGCGGCAGCAGCAGCTGGTGGTCTTCGCCGCGCATGCGCACCGGGCCCACCACCGAGTCGAAGCTGAGGTCCTCCATGGCACGGGCGACCGCCACCGTCTCGGTGCTGCCGGCCTTGTCGATGGCGGCGGCCAGCAGGCGCGGCGTCATGTCGATGCGCGGCGCCAGGAAGTCCTTGCCCATCTTGGTCTTGTAGGCCTTGGCCAGCGCATCCACGCGCGGGCTGTCGGCCTGCCCCGGGTGCCATTCGGCCACCCAGGTCAGCTGCCCCAGCTTGGCCTGAGACACGGCCAGCACGGTACCCGGCACCGAGCCGGCGCTGTGGTTGAAGTAGCGCAGGTTGTAGCCCGCATCGCCCGCGGCCTTGAGCAGCAGCGTCATGTCCTGGCCCCAGTTGCCGGTAATGACCGAGTCGGCGCCCGAGGCCTTGATGTTGGCCACGTAGGGGGCGAAGTCCTTGACCCGGCCGATGGGATGCAGCGCCTCGCCGACGAACTGCACGTCAGGCCGCGCCAGACCCACCAGCTGCTTGCCATAGCTGGCCCACTGCTTGCCGTGGGCATAGTCCTGGTTGAGCAGGTAGACCTTCTTCACGTCCGGCGTCTTCTTGATGAAGTTGGCCAGGGCCTTCATCTTCATCGCCGTGTTGGCCTCGGTCTGGAAGTGCCAGAAGCTGCAGGCCTTGCCGGTGAGTTCGGGGTCGATGGAGGAATGGTTGAGGACCAGGATCTCCTTGCCCGGGTTGCGCTGGTTCCAGCGGTTGACCGCCTGCACCAGCGCCGTCACCACCGAGGAGCCCGAGCCGCCGGTGACGATGGCGCGCGCGCCCTGGTCGATGGCGGCCTGCAGGGCGCTCTGGCTTTCCTGGGCGGAGAGCTTGCTGTCGAACTGCAGCAGCTGCAGTTTG
Organism: uncultured Pseudacidovorax sp.; assembly: GCF_913773995.1. Classification (GTDB taxonomy): domain Bacteria; phylum Pseudomonadota; class Gammaproteobacteria; order Burkholderiales; family Burkholderiaceae_C; genus Xenophilus. The sequence continues at coordinate 3,726 of NZ_CAJYES010000166.1, read as the reverse complement.
GCCTGGCCCTTGAGCACGCCGCCCTTGGCATTGATGTCGTCCACGGCGTACTGCACATGGGCCAGCATCAGCTCGCCCACGTTGGCGAAGGGGCCCGAGAGCGGGTCGATGTAGGCGATCTTGTAGACCTTGTCGTCCTGCGCCGAGGCAGTCCCGGCGGCAACAAGAAGGGCAGCGGCCAGGGGCGCAAGCCGGGCGCGGAATGTCATGGTGTGTCTCCGTTCGTTGTCGTTGGAATGAAGGGTCAGGCTGCAGGAATGCGCAGGCCGATCACGCGCGTGGCCAGCTGCGTGAGCTCGTCCACGATCTGCTCGGGCCCCAGCCGGCCGCCGGGCTGGTACCAGCTGTAGAGGAAGCCCGGCAGGCTGCAGGCCGCCAGGGCGGTGATGCGGGTCTCATTGAAGTCGAGGTCGCCGTCGCGCCGGCCCTGCTCCAGAAGCGGCGTGAGCTTGTCGTAGAAATGGTGGGCCAGCTTCTTCATCGCGGCGTTGTATTCGGGCCGGTAGACCTGGGGCTCGCGGTAGGGAAAGAAGGCCGCCGGGTAGTGCATGACGGTGGCGCGGATCAACCGGTGCAGGCCTTCCACCACCTTCTGTGCGGCGGGGCTGGGGTCGTCGTCGGCAAAGTCCAGCGCCGTGAAGCAGTCGACCGTGGGCGGCCACGACAGCACTTCGAACAGCTCCTGCTTGTCGCGGAAGTAGTAGTAGATGAAGGGCTTGGTCACCTGCAGTGCCTGCGCCACCTGGGCCAGCGTGGTGCTGGCATAGCCCTGGGCTGCGAAGAGCTGCGTGGCGGCCTGCAGGATGCGCTCGCGCTGCACGTCCGTGCCGGCGGTGGCCGAGCGCTGGCGGCCATTGCCGTGGGTGCGTGCAGGCCCGTCCACAGGCGCCTGATTTGCCAGACCACCAGGCGCGATGGCTTTGGGTTTGTGCTGTGTCTCCGATGTTCTACCCATCGGTAGGATTGTTCGTGCACCATGCAATGCATGACAAGGGTCGACGGGGTTCGGCGCGCTATCGCTAACCCTGATCGGCAGACGCCACGGAGACACCCATGAGCCTCGACACCCGCCCCCACACCGCTGGTGATGCGCTTCCTGAGCGCCCCCGCCTGCCCCTGCACGAGTACCTGCGCACCCATGCGCGCGAGCGCGGCGACCATGCCGCCTGCTTCTGGTACGGCCACCGCATGAGCTATGCCGAGCTCGACCGCGCCAGCGACGCCTTCGCCGCCCGGCTGCAGGCGCTGGGCGTGGCCAAGGGCGAGCCGGTGGTGCTCTTCCTCAACAACTGCCCGCAGTACCTGGTGGCCCATTACGGCATCCAGAAGATCGGCGCCATCGTCTGCCCCAGTGGCCCGCTGAACAAGGCGCATGAGCTGGCCTACCAGGTGGGCGATCTCAAGGCGCGCGTCATCGTCGCCGCCGCGCCGCTGCTGCCCGTGGTGCAACAGGTGCAGGCCGAGGCCGCGCACCTGGCCCATGTGTTCGTGGTGCACTACGCCGATCTGCTGCCGGCCGAACCGGTGCTGGATCTGCCCGCCGAACTGCAGGCCGCGATGAAGGAGCCGCGCACCGTGCCGACCGGCTGCGAGGACTTCCGCGAGGCCAGCACGGGCGACGCCAGGCCCGAGCCGGTCGTGCTGTCGCTGGACGATGTGGCCCTCATGACCTACACCTCGGGCACCACCGGCCTGCCCAAGGGCGCGATGCTGAGCTACGGCAACGCCCTCTTCAAGACGCGGATCGCGGCCGACTGCAACGGCGTGCAGGCCGACGACGTGCTGCTGTCGGTGGCACCGATGTATCACATCGCCGGCATGCTGATGGCCGTGAACGTGCCGGTGCTGGTGGGCGCCACGCAGGTGCTGCTGCACCGTTTCGACCCGCATGCGGTGCTGCAGGCCATCGACCGCCACAAGGTCAGCTGGTGGTACAGCATCGCGCCCATGAACGTGGCCTGCATGCAGCTGCCGGACGCGCGCGAGTTCGACCTGTCCAGCCTCAAGGTCAACCCGGTCACCAGCTTCGGCATCGCCTTCACCGAGCCGCTGGCCAGGCAGTGGCAGGGCTTCGCGCCCAATTGCACTTCACACGAGGCGGCCTACGGCCTGTCGGAGACCCACACCTGCGACACCTACACGCCGCGCCATGCGCCGCGCTGGGGCACGCAGGGCGTTCCGGCGCCGGGCGTGACCATCCGCATCCTCGACCCCGAGACGGGGCGTGACCTGCCCGCCGGCGAGGTGGGCGAGATCGTGCTGGCCAGTGAAGGCACCTTCAAGGGCTACTGGAACAAGCCCGAGGCCACCGCCGCCACGCTGCGCAACGGCTGGGTGCACACCGGCGACATGGGCAAGCTCGACGCCGACGGCTACCTCTGCTTCATCGGCCGCTTCAAGGAGATGATCAAGGTCTCGGGCTACAGCGTGTTCCCTGAGGAGGTCGAGACCATCCTCATCAAGCATCCGGCCGTGGCCCAGGCCGCGGTCATCTCCCAGCCCGATGCGGAGAAGGGCGAAGTGGTCAAGGCCTTCATCGTGCGCAAGCCCGGCGCCGAGGCCACGCCCGAGGCCATCGCCGCCTGGGCGCGCGACAACATGGCGCCCTACAAGGTGCCGCGGCAGGTGCGCTTCATCGATGCGCTGCCGGCCACCGGCGCAGGCAAGGTGCTGCGGCGCCTGCTGAAAGACATCGACTGAGTCACTCACCCCTTCCGAGGTCCTCCCCGTGTTCAAGAAAGTTCTGATCGCCAACCGCGGCGAGATCGCCGTGCGTCTGGTGCGCGCCCTGCAGGACCTGGGCATCGCCAGCGTGGCCGTGCATGCGCAGGACGATGCACAGGCCCTGCATGCCCAACTGGCCGATGTCGCCGTGCCACTGGCGGCCACGGGGCCGTCGGCCTACCTCGACGTCGACGCGCTGCTGGCCATCGCCCGCACGCAGGGCTGCGATGCGGTGCATCCCGGCTATGGCTTCCTGAGCGAGCGGGCCGACTTCGCGCAGGCCTGTGCGAAGGCCGGGCTGGTCTTCATCGGGCCGACGCCGGAGCAACTGGCGCTGTTCGGCGACAAGGCGCGCGCCCGCGCACTGGCCCAGCAATGCGATGTGCCGGTCATGCCGGGCAGTGCCGGCGCGGTCACACTGCAGGAAGCCCAGGCCTTCTTCGTCGAGCAGGCCAAGGACGGCGCGGGCGTGATGATCAAGGCCATCGGCGGAGGCGGCGGACGCGGCATGCGCGCCGTGCTGCGCGCCGAGGACGTGGCCGAGGCCCATGCCCGTTGCGTTTCCGAGGCGCGCGCGGCCTTCGGTGTCGAGGGCGTGTACGTCGAGCGCTTGATGCCGCGGGCCCGCCACATCGAGATCCAGGTGCTGGGCGACGGCGAATCGGTCGCCAGCCTTGGCGAGCGCGAATGCACGCTGCAGCGCCGCTTCCAGAAGCTGGTGGAGATGGCGCCCAGCCCCACCTTGTCCGAACCGGTGCGCGTTGCGCTCACGCAGGCCGCGCTGCGCATGGCGCAGGCCGTGGGCTACCTGGGCCTGGGCACCTTCGAGTTCCTGGTGGACGACAGCTCTGCCACGCTGCCCTGGGTCTTCATCGAGGCTAACCCGCGCCTGCAGGTGGAGCACACGGTGACCGAGGCCGTCACCGGGCTCGACCTGGTGCAGCTGCAACTGACCGTGCTGGCCGGCCAGCGGCTGGGCACGCTCGGCATCCACACCGGGCG
>NZ_CAJYES010000165.1 GCF_913773995.1 uncultured Pseudacidovorax sp. | reverse complement strand
GCATCAACTGGGCGGGGTCGTGCGCCTGGCCGACGAGCTCCAGCGCCAGGCCACGCACGATGCTGCGCGCACCGTCTTCCGAGAAGGCACGGTGCTTGGCCAGCAGACGCGCAGTGTCGAGCGCGTCCTGCGTGCGGCCCGACAGGCGCGTCGCCTTCAGGCGCAGCCGCAGCGCCAGCGTGCGGCGCTGCACGCCCTGCGGCAGTTCGGCCAGACGGTCCAGCGCGGCGCCAGCATTGCGGTCTTCCAGGGCCCAGCGGGCCGAGCGCAACTGAACGCCGTCGCGCGTCTCGGCGGACATGCCGCCGCGCTCGCGGCCTTCGTTCAGCGCATGCTGAAGATGCGCATCGCGCGCCGCGCGGTCCTGCAGTGCCTGGGCACTTTCCGCGGCCATCAGGTGCGCCAGCACGCGCACCTGCTGCGACTGCGGCAGCCGCGCATCCAGGCCGGCCAGCACATGCTCCTGCGCCAGTGCCGCCAGCGCCGACTTGCGCGCCCGGGTGAAGCGGCCGGCCAGCAGTTGGACCACCGAGTCCAGCAGGGCGGCGTGCAGGTTGCGCTCCTTCTGCTGCAGCCGCCACTGGCGCGCCTGCACGGGCAGCGAAAACAGCGCCTGCAGCGCGCGCAGCGCGCCGTAGAGCAGCATGAAGACGAGGATCAGCAGCAGCAGCGCGAAATTGAGCGACAGGTCCACACGTGTGGGTGGCCAGAAGACGGTGACGATGCCCTGGTTGTTGCCCGCGAACAGCGCCACCGCGGCCGCGACCGCGAACAGCACCAGGAGCCAGACGGCCGCGCGCATGCCTCAGCGCCCTGCGGACACGGCGGCCAGGGCCGTGAGGGTGTCGTCGATGCGCGGCGGCTCGGCGGCCCGCACCAGCGCCTGCACCTGCTGCAGCTGCGTGGCGGCAGCCTGCACGCGGCGCGATGCCGGGTCGAAGTAGCGGTTGAGCGAGGCCGTCACGCCGGCCAGCTCGGCCCGTGCGGGCGCCACATGGCCGGCCAACAGCGCCAGCCGGGCACTCAGCAGCTTGAGCTTGAGGTTCTCGCGCAGGAAGTAGGTCTGGTCGGGCGCGAGCAGCACCGACTCGGGCCGGTCGATGCGCGAGACGCGGATCAGCGAGCGCACTTCATTGCGAACGGCCAGCAGGATGCGCTGCCACCAGGGCGCGTCGGCCGGCACCGCCTCGTTGGCCCAGCCGTCGCTCGCGGCCCGGTTGCCGCGCAGCGCCAGGGCATTCATGACGGGCAACTCGTCCACGCCCTTGAGCAGGTCGTCGAGCCGCGACAGGGCCTCGCCACCGTCGCCGCTGGCCGTGGCCCGGATGCGATCGGCATCGCGCTGGATGGCGCGCTGCACCGGCTGCAGGCGCGGCTGACCGGCGCGCGCGATGCGCTGGTCGCTGGCCTTGAGCGCGGCCAGCAGCGGCTGCACGTTGCCGGTGGCCTGGGCCTGTTCCAGCGCCAGGCGCAGCGCCGCGTCGATGTCCACCAGCAGACTTTCGTCGCGCGAGCGGGAGAGGCTCTGCAGGGCCTCCTCGACCTGGGCGCGCTGCAGGCTGACCTCGGCCAGACGGGTTTCAAGCACGGCGACGCGGGCGTCGGCGGCGCGCACGGTTTCCTGCGCTTCGCGGGCCAGGGTCCGGGCCTCGGTGGCCTGGCGGGTGGCATCGGCGCTCTGGCGCGCCAGCTGCTCCTGCATGCTGCCCACCTTCTGCCACAGCATGGCCGCCATGACGATGGCGATCAGCGAAGCGAGGGTGATGGCGCCAAAGGCCAGCCGTACCACCAGCACGGCGCCGGGGGCGGGCACGGGAGACGGGGGAACGGGGGCCAGGGGTCGCGCGACGGGATCGGTGACGGTGTCGTCGGTCGCGGGGGGTGCGCTCATCGCGAGAATTCTATCGACGCGGCCACGGCGTCCAGGTCGGGCGCCACGACGCGGACGGCGCCGAAGCCGGCATCGCGCGCGGCCTGGGCAATGCGCTCGTGCGTCGCCAGGGCCGTGGCGCGCGACCAGTCGGCCCAGGACGCCAGCGCACGCAGGTTGGCCACGGCCTCCGAACTGCTGAACAGCCAGATCGATCCGCCCGCGAGGGCCGCCTGCACGATCCGCACGCTGGCCTCGTCGAGCGCGGGCACCAGGCGGCGATAGACGGGCAGTTGCACGGCCACGCCGCCGGCCGCCTCGATCTGGCGCGAGAGCCAGTCGCGGCCCGCGGCGCGGCCCTGGGCATCGGCACCGCGCGCCAGCCAGACGCATACGCCTTGCCTGACCTGGCCATGGACACGCGTCCACAGCGACTCCGAATCGAAGGGGCCTTCGGCGGGCGGCTGGTCGATGCGTTCCGCATCCACACCAGCTTCGGCCAGCGCGCGGGCCGTGCCGGGGCCGGTGGCCCAGCAACGGCAGGCGACGACGACCTCGGGCGGCCGGGTGGCGAAGAAGTGCCGCACGGCGGAGGCGCTCACGAACATCAGGGCCTGCGGCAGTGCGTCGACCGGCCAGGCGATCGCTCCGGCCAGCGGCGCAATCTCGATCAACGGCAGGGCGTGCACAGCGACGCCCCTTGCGCGCAGTGCCTCCGTCCAGCGCGTGGCTTCGGGCTCAGGCCGCGTGACGATCAGCGACGGCGCCGCAGTCATGGCGAGGCAGCAAGCAGCTCGGGCCGCGCCGCTGGCGCTCAGCCGAGCCGAGCCCCGCCGGCCTGCAGGCGCCGCGCTGCCTCGGCCCCCAGGGCCTCGGCGGCGACCAGATCGGCGGCGGCATCGGTCAGCTCGGCCCGCACCAGCGCACCTGGCTGCTCCGCATCACCCCAGGCGGCACGCACATGCAGCCGCCCGTCGCCGAGGTCCTGCACGAACGCGGCCAGCGGCACGGAGCAACTGCCGCCCATCGCCCGGCTCACCGCGCGCTCGGCCGCCACGCGGCGCCAGGTTGTCATGTCCACCAGCGGGGCCAGGGCCTCGCGAAGGTCCGGCCGGTCGGCACGGATCTCGATGCCCAGCGCGCCCTGCCCAGCGGCCGGCAGCATCTGTTCGGGCTCGAAGGCGGTGCGGATGCGCGAGGCCAGGCCCAGGCGCATCAGACCGGCTGCCGCGAGCACGATCGCGGCATAGTGCCCTTCGTCGAGCTTGCGCAGCCGGGTGTCGAGGTTGCCGCGCAGCGGCTCGATGCGCAGGTCGGGCCGCAGTGCGCGCAGCAGCACGGTGCGCCGCAGGCTGGAGGTGCCGATGACGGCCCCCTCGGGCAGGTCTTCCAGCCGCGCATAGTTGGGGGAGACGAAGGCATCGCGCGCATCCTCGCGCTCCAGCACGGCCGCGAGCTCGAAGCCTTCGGGCAGCTCCATCGGCACGTCCTTGAGCGAATGGACGGCGATGTCGGCGCGGCCCTTTTCCAGCGCTAGCTCAAGTTCCTTGACGAACAGGCCCTTGCCGCCGACCTTGCTGAGCGTGCGGTCCAGGATCTGGTCGCCGCGGGTGGTCATGCCCAGCAGTTCGACCGTGTGGCCCTGTTCTTGCAGCAGGTCCCGCACATGCTCGGCCTGCCACAGGGCAAGGCGGCTTTCGCGGGTGGCGATCACGATGTGGCTCACAGAGCGGTCTCCGCGTGGTTTGCTGGGTCGCGGATGCTAGCATGTTGCGCCGCAGCAACGACTGATGGCGCACACCACAACCACTGCGAAGAGGAGAGTCCTGCATGCCGCCTGTCACCCGGACGAAGAGCACGAAGAAGCCCGGCGACACCATCGCCCCGCCCTTGCGCAAGGGCCCCGACGATGCCCCGCTGATCGAAGACATCCGGCTGCTGGGCCGCATCCTGGGCGACGTGATCCGCGAGCAGGAAGGCAAGGACAGCTTCGAGCTGGTCGAGAAGGTGCGCACGCTGTCGGTGGCCTTCCGCCGCGACGCGGACCACTCGGCCGATCGGGCGCTCAAGCAGTTGCTCAAGGGCCTGTCGGCGGCGCAGACGGTGCAGGTGATCCGCGCCTTCACCTACTTCAGCCACCTGGCCAACCTGGCCGAGGACCGCCACCTGATCCGCCGCCGCACCGAGGCCGAGCGCGCAGGCGAAGCCATCGACGGCAGCCTGGACGTGGCCCTGGCCCGCATCCGCAAGGCCGGCGTCTCGGCCGAAGACGTGGTGGGCACGCTGGCCCACAGCTACCTGTCGCCGGTGCTCACCGCGCATCCGACCGAGGTGCAGCGCAAGTCCATCCTCGATGCCGAGCGCGGCATCGCCCAGCTGCTGACGGCCCGCGACGAGATCCGGCAGCGCCAGGTCCTGTTCGCCGGGCAGAAGGACACGCTCACCCCGCGCGAGCTGGAGGAGAACGAAGCCCTGCTGCGCACCCGCGTCGTGCAGCTGTGGCAGACGCGGCTGCTGCGCTTCACCAAGCTCACCGTAGCGGACGAGATCGAGAACGCGCTCTCCTACTACGAAGCGACCTTCCTGCGCGAGATTCCCAAGGTGTACGCCGCACTGGAGAAGGCCCTGGGCGCGGAGCACATCGCTTCCTTCTTCCGCATGGGCCAGTGGATCGGCGGCGACCGCGACGGCAATCCCAACGTCACGGCCGAGACGCTCGAATACGCCCTGCGCCGCCAATGCGAGCTGGCCCTGCGCCACTACCTGACCGAAGTCCACTACCTCGGCGGCGAGCTGTCGATGTCCGCCACGCTGGTCGATGTGACGGTGGAGATGCAGGCCCTGGCCGAGGCCTCGCCCGACCCCAACGAGCACCGCCACGACGAGCCCTACCGCCGCGCGCTGACGGGCATCTATGCCCGCCTGGCCGCCACGCTGCGCGACCTGACCGGCGGTGTGGCCGCGCGTCATGCCGTGGCGCCGCAGAACCCCTACAAGTCGGCCGAGGAGTTCCTGGCCGACCTGCGCACCATCGAGGAATCGCTGATCGACAAGCACGGCAGCGTGCTGCTCGACCAGCGCCTGCGCCCACTGATGCGCGCGGTGGAGGTCTTCGGCTTCCACCTGGCCACGGTGGACCTGCGCCAGAGCTCCGACAAGCACGAGGCCGTGATCGCCGACCTGCTCAAGGTGGCCCGCATCGAACCGGCCTATGCCGAGCTGGCCGAAGAGGACAAGCAGGCCCTGCTGCTGCGGCTGCTGAACGACGCCCGGCCGCTGCGCGTGCCCGGCGCCGGCTACCAGCCGCTGACGGTGAGCGAAGTGGCGATCTTCCAGCAGGCGCTGGAATCGCACCGCCGCTACGGCCGCGCCGCCATCCGCCACTACATCATCAGCCACACCGAGACCGTGAGCGACCTGCTCGAGGCCATGGTGCTGCAGAAGGAAGTGGGCCTGCTGCGCGGCACGCTACAGGAGGACGCGGTGTGCGACCTGATCGTCGTGCCGCTGTTCGAGACCATCGCCGACCTGCGCAATGCGGCGCCCATCGTGCGCGCCGTCTATGAGCTGCCCGGCGTGCGGGCCATGATCCAGCGCTCCGGCGGCGAGCAGGACATCATGCTGGGCTACAGCGACAGCAACAAGGACGGCGGCATCTTCACCAGCAACTGGGAGCTGTACCGCGCCGGCATGGCGCTGGTGACGCTGTTCGACGAGATGAACGAGGGCCGCAAGGACGGCATCCGCCTGCGCATGTTCCACGGCCGCGGCGGCACGGTCGGCCGCGGCGGCGGGCCCAGCTACCAGGCCATCCTGGCGCAGCCGCCCGGCACCGTGCGCGGGCAGTTGCGCCTGACCGAGCAGGGCGAGGTCATCGGCTCCAAGTACGCCAACCGCGAGATCGGCCGGCGCAACCTGGAGACGCTGGTCGCTGCCACGCTGGAGGCCACCTTCCTCGGATCCACCAAGTCCGCGCCCACGTCCTTCATCAACGCCGCGTCGACCATCTCGCAGGCCAGCATGGACGCCTACCGCGCGCTGGTCTACGAAACGCCCGGCTTCGTCGACTACTTCTTCGGCTCCACGCCCATTCGCGAGATCGCCGAGCTCAACATCGGCTCGCGCCCGGCCTCGCGCAATCCCAAGCGCAACATCGAAGATTTGCGCGCCGTGCCCTGGAGCTTCAGCTGGGGCCAGTGCCGGCTCACGATCAACGGCTGGTACGGCTTCGGCAGCGCGATCCAGGCCTTCCTGGCCGAGGCCCAGAACCCTGCAGCGCGCAAAGAGCGCGAGGCGCTGCTGCAGAAGATGTATGCCCAGTGGCCCTTCTTCCGCACGCTGCTGTCCAACATGGACATGGTGCTGGCCAAGAGCGACCTGCAGCTGGCCGCGCGCTACGCCGAGCTGGTGGGCGAGCGCAAGCTGCGCCAGAAGGTGTTCTCGATGATCGAGGCCGAATGGCGCCGCACCTCCGATGCGCTCACGCTCATCACCGGCGCAAAGCAGCGGCTGGAGGGCAATGCCGAGTTGCAGCGCTCGGTGCGCCATCGCTTCCCCTACATCGACCCGCTGCACCATCTGCAGGTCGAGTTGATGCGCCGCTTCCGCGGCGGCGACGGCAGCGAGCGGTTGCAGCGGGGCATCCACCTGTCGATCAACGGCGTGGCAGCGGGCTTGCGCAACACAGGCTGATGCTTGTTGCCGCCTGGAGGCGGAACTAATATGGGCACCCATATTCTTTGATATGGGTGCCCATATGAAGACCACCATCGAACTTCCCGACCCCCTGTTCGCCCAGGCTCGGCGTTATGCCGATGCCCACAACATGAGCATGAAGACCCTGATCGAGCAGGGACTGCGCACCGTGATGGCCGAGAAGAAGGCCGCCAAGCCTTTCAAGCTGCGCGACGGCAGCGTCAACGGCCAAGGCCTGTCGCCCGCCTGGCGCGACGCTGGGTGGGACCAGATGCGCGATGCGCTCTACGGGCCGGACGCAGGGCGGGGCGGATGATCGCGCTGGACACCAACCTGCTGGTGTATGCGCATCGCGCGGACAGCCCCTTCCATGCCGCGGCGGCCGCCAAGGTGGCCGAACTGGCCGAAGGCAGCAGCGCCTGGGCCATCGCCTGGCCCTGCCTGCACGAGTTCTACGGCATCGCGACGCACCCCCGCGTGTACTCGCCACCCAGCACGCCGGACCAGGCGCTGCGCCAGATCGACATCTGGCTGGAATCGCCGACGCTGCATCTGCTCTCCGAGTCGCTGGACCATTGGCCACGACTGCGCGCACTCATCGCCGAAGCCCGGCTACAGGGACCGATGGTGCATGACGCGCGCATCGCGGCGCTCTGCCTCAGCCATGGTGTGCGCGAGCTCTGGAGCGCTGACCGCGACTTCAGCCGCTTTCCCAACCTGCGCGTGCGCAATCCCTTGATCGGCTGATCGCCGCCGGAGCGCGTCTGGCGGCGCGCCGAAGCACGGGTCCCTCATCCCATTCGCTGACGGAATAGCGCTTATCGCCAGCCCGCGTCTTCTGCGTTCGCCCCGCCCTTCCTAGAGTGAGGTCCATCGAACGAGGAGACGAACCCATGGCAAGAATGACCGCGGCCCAGGCCGCCGTGCTGGTGATGGAACGCGAGGGCATCACGCAGGCCTTCGGTGTGCCCGGCGCCGCCATCAATCCCCTGTATGCCGCACTGCGCGCCCATGGCGGCATCGGCCACATCCTGGCGCGGCATGTGGAAGGCGCGTCGCACATGGCCGAGGGCTACACACGCGCCGTGGCGGGGAACATCGGCGTGTGCATCGGCACCTCGGGCCCGGCAGGCACCGACATGATCACGGGGCTGTACTCGGCCTGGGCCGATTCCATCCCCATCCTGTGCATCACCGGCCAGGCGCCGCGGGCCCGCCTCTACAAGGAGGACTTCCAGGCCGTGGACATCGAGTCCATCGCCAAGCCGGTGACCAAGTGGGCCGTCACCGTGCGCGAGCCGGCGCAGGTGCCGCAGGTCTTCCAGCAGGCCTTCCACCTGATGCGCTCGGGCCGGCCGGGGCCGGTGCTGATCGACCTGCCCTTCGACGTGCAGATGGCCGAGATCGAATTCGACATCGACACCTATGCGCCACTGCCCGCCTACAAGCCGACCGCCACGCGGGCGCAGATCGAGAAGGCGCTGGCCATGCTGAACGCGGCCGAACGGCCGCTGATCGTGGCCGGCGGCGGCGTCATCAATGCCGACGCCAGCGCGCTGCTGGTGCGCCTGGCCGAGCTGACCGGCACGCCGGTCATCCCGACGCTGATGGGCTGGGGCGCCATCCCCGATGACCATCCGCTGATGGCCGGCATGTGCGGCCTGCAGACCAGCCATCGTTACGGCAACGCCACGCTGCTGGCCAGCGACTTCGTGCTGGGCATCGGCAACCGCTGGGCCAACCGGCACACGGGCTCGGTGGACGTCTACACCCACGGCCGCACCTTCGTGCATGTGGACATCGAGCCCACGCAGATCGGCCGCGTGTTCATGCCCGACTTCGGCATCGTCTCGGACGCGGGCGCGGCGCTGGCCCTGTTCGTCGAAGTGGCCGAAGCCATGAAGGCCGAGGGCCGCTTGCCCGACCGCAGCGCCTGGGCCGCCGAATGCCGCGAACGCAAGCGCACGATGCTGCGCAAGACCGACTTCACCGAGGTGCCGATGAAGCCTCAACGCGTCTACCAGTGCATGAACCGGCACTTCGACCGCGAGACCTGCTACGTCAGCACCATCGGCCTGTCGCAGATCGCGGCCGCGCAGTTCCTGCACGTGTACCGGCCGCGCCACTGGATCAACTGTGGCCAGGCCGGCCCGCTCGGCTGGACGGTGCCGGCCGCACTGGGCGTGCGCGCCGCCGATCCGTCGCGCCGCGTGGTGGCGCTGTCGGGCGACTACGACTTCCAGTTCATGGTCGAGGAGCTGGCGGTGGGTGCGCAGTTCAAGCTTCCGTACATCCACATCGTGGTCAACAACAGCTACCTGGGCCTGATCCGCCAGGCACAGCGCGGCTTCGACATGGACTACTGCGTGCAGCTGGGCTTCGAGAACATCAATGCCGCGCCCGACGCCGGCATCGAGCGCCACTACGGCGTGGACCACAAGAAGGTGGTCGAAGGCCTGGGATGCAAGGCCATCCGCGTGCAGCGGCCCGAGGAGATGCAGCCCGCGCTCGACCAGGCCGAAGCGCTGATGGCCGAGCACCGCGTGCCCGTGGTGATCGAGGTGATGCTCGAGCGCGTGACCAACATCGCCATGGGCACCGAGATCGACGCCATCCGCGAGTTCGAGCCGCTGGCCGATGGCCTGGCCGACGCCCCCACGGCCATCGCCGCCGCCATGCTCGATTGAGCCCCCCCTTCCCCAAAGCAAGAGACCGCCATGCCCCGCTTCGCCGCCAACCTCGCCATGCTGTTCACCGAGCTGCCCTTCCTGCAGCGCTTCGAGGCCGCCGCCCGCGCCGGCTTCGAGGGGGTGGAATACCTGTTTCCCTACGACTTCGAGGCCCGCGAACTGGCCGAGGCCCTGCGCGCCCACGGCCTCGTGCAGGTGCTGCACAACCTGCCGGCCGGCGACTGGGCGGCGGGCGAGCGCGGAATCGCCTGCCACCCGGACCGCGTGGGCGAGTTCCGCGACGGCGTCGGCCGCGCCATCGGCTACGCCAAGACGCTGGGCTGCCCGCAGCTCAACTGCCTGGTCGGCAAGCTGCCCGAGGGCGCGACGCTCGGCGACGTGCAGCCGGTGCTGGTCGACAACCTGCGCTTCGCGGCACGCGCGCTTGAAAAGGCCGGACTGCGCCTGCTGATCGAGCCCATCAACCACTTCGACATTCCCGGCTTCGCCCTCACCCGGACCGATCAGGCGCTGGCCCTGCTCGATTAGGTGGGCGACGCCAACCTGCGCATCCAGTACGACGTCTATCACGCTCAGCGCATGGAAGGCGAACTGGGCAACACGCTCGGCCGGCACCTGGGCCGCATCGGCCACATCCAGGTGGCCGACAACCCGGGCCGCGGCGAGCCGGGTACGGGCGAGATCCACTACCGCTGGCTCCTCCAGCACATCGACGCGCTGGGCTATGACGGCTGGATCGGCTGCGAGTACAAGCCCCGCGCCGGCACGCGCGAAGGCCTGGGCTGGATCCGCAGCCTGGCGCATTGAGCCCGCAGCGGGCCACGGTCCATCGACGGAGACACACTCATGAACACCAATACCAACACCAGCGCCGACGCCCACGACGCCAAGAGTCCACCCTCGGCGCCGCGTCGAATCGGCTTCATCGGCCTGGGCATCATGGGCACGCCCATGGCCGGGCATCTGGCCGATGCCGGCCACACGCTCTTCGTCCACACCCGTGGCCAGGTGCCGGCCGCATTGGCAGGGCGGACCGAGGTCTGCGCCAGCGCCGCCGAGGTGGCGCGCCACGCCGACGTGATCTTCCTCATGGTGCCGGACACGCCCGACGTGGAGAAGGTGCTGTTTGGCGAACATGGCGTGGCCGAGGGGCTGAAGGGCTCACCCCACGGCGAACGCATCGGTCGAGATCGGAAGAGCACACGTCTGAACTCCAG
>NZ_CAJYES010000164.1 GCF_913773995.1 uncultured Pseudacidovorax sp. | reverse complement strand
TGCGTCTCGTGGTTGATGCGCTCGTACAGGCGGCCGAACCCCTGGTCTTCGTAGTTGCGGGAATGGATGAAGTACTGGTCGCGGGCGGCGAGCTCGCCGCGCAGCAGGTCCTTCAGGTAGTCGATGACTTGGGGGTTGCCCTGCATGGTGTGTGATTCTTCGAAGACAAAAACGCCGCGAGTATCCGCCTCGGCTTCGCTTTGGCGAAACGGGTGAAGCCAAAGCCCCCCACGCCGCGTTCTGCATGCGGATGCGGCAGCCGATCAGACGCATTCGCAACGGCGCGTCACCGCCTCGCCATGGGGCGGCGGGCACAATGCGCGCCATGCTGATGTACCCCCATATCGACCCGGTCGCGCTTCAGATCGGCCCCCTTGCCGTGCACTGGTACGGCCTGACCTACCTGGCGGCGTTCGGCCTCTTCTACTTCCTCGGCACGCTGCGTCTGCGGCACGAGCCCTTCGCCTCGATGACCGGCAGCGCGGCCTGGACGCGCAAGGACGTGGAGGACATCCTCTTCTTCGGCGTGCTGGGCGTGATCGTGGGTGGTCGCCTGGGCTACTGCCTGTTCTACAAGCCGGGCTACTACCTGTCGAATCCGCTGGAGATCTTCATGGTCTGGCGTGGCGGCATGAGCTTTCATGGCGGGCTGATCGGCGTGATCGCCGCCATGGCCTGGTTTGCGCGGGCGCGCGGACGGCGCTTCTGGCAGCTGATGGACTTCGTGGCGCCCTGCGTGCCGACGGGCCTGGCCGCCGGCCGCGTGGGCAACTTCATCAACGGCGAGCTGTGGGGCCGTTTCGCGTCGCCGGAGCTGCCCTGGGGCATGGTGTTTCCGCAGAGCGGCTCGATGCTGCCGCGGCATCCGTCGCAGGTCTACCAGTTCCTGCTCGAAGGGCTGCTGCTGTTCGTGATCCTGTGGCTGTACGCGCGCAAGCCGCGGCTGGAGCGCCGGGTGTCGGCCGTCTTCCTCATGGGCTATGGCGTGATGCGCTTCGTGGCCGAGTATTTCCGCGAGCCGGACGACTTCCTGGGTCTGCTGGCGCTCAACATGAGCATGGGCCAGTGGCTGTGCGTGCCGATGATCCTGGCCGGCATCGTGCTCTACGCCACCGCGCCCAAGCAGCCGCGCACCGTGGCCACTTGATCCGGATCAGGCCGCGCGCAGCAGCGGCGCCCGCGTCGTCCACAGCAGCCAGGCCGCCAGCCCCAGCATCGGCAGCATCGCGGCGTTGATCGCGCTCCAGCCGATGCCCGACTGCAGCACGCCCGAGGCGAAGGACATCGCCGCCGCAGTGCCGCCGTTGGCGAACTCCATCAGCGACTGCGCGCCGGCCCGTTCGGCCGGCGCATGCGCCTCGGTCAGCAGTGTGGTGCCGGCGACGATCATCAGGCTCCAGCCGATGCCCAGCAGCAGCGAACTGGCCACGAACTGCGCCAGCGCCACGCCCGAGAGCGCGAGCGCCGCGCTGGCCACCAGCACGGCGATGCCCACGGCCGCCACCCGGCGGCTGCCATGCCGGTCCACCAGGCCGCCGGCGAAGAAGGCGGGCAGGAACATGCCCAGCACATGCCACTGGATCACTCGCGCCGACGATTCGACCGAGAAGCCGCAATCCGCCATGGCCAGCGGCGTGGCGTTCATGACCAGGATCATCAGCCCGTGGCCGACACCGGTCATGACGATGGCGGCGCGTAGCGCGGGCCGTGACAGCAGCGTGCGCCAGCGGGTGGTGGGCGCCTGCCCGGCCGCGCGGATGGCCGGTGCGCTTTCGGGCAGCCGGGTCAGCAGCAGGGCGGCGACGGCGGCCAGGCCGGCGATGGCCAGGTAGGCGCCGGCGAAGGGCGTGATCAGCCACTGCCGCGCGGCGAGCGCCAGCGAGGGCGCGAACAGCGCCGCGCACACGCCGCCGGCCAGCACGCAGGCGGCGGCACGGCCGCGCCATTCGGCCTCGACGCTCTCCAGCGCCACATAGCGGTAATAGGCCGACGAGGCCTGGTACACGCCCACGCCCGCAATGCCCAGGCCGAAGAACGCGAAGCTGTCCGCCACGATGGCCCCGCAGGCCATGAGGCCGCCTGCCACGCCGACCAGCGCCCCGGCCACCAGCACCCGCCGCCGGCCGTGCCGCTGCATGGCCGCTGCCAGCGGTCGCACCGCGACCAGGTTGCCTGCCACGAGCAGCGCCAGCGGCAGCGTCGCCAGCCAGGGCAGTGGCGCCAGCCTGGCGCCGACCAGCGCGGTCAGGGCGATGCCGATGATGGAGCAGGACCAGTACAGGGCCTGGCCGAGGAAGAGCAGGCGCAGGCTGGCGTGGGTGCGAAGCAGGGCGAACATGGTGGGCGTACCGCGGGCAGGATTGAAATGGAGCGGGGCGGGCAACCGTCAGGAGGCGTGCGTGGGTCAGGCGCCGGACTGCGCCGGATCGATGACGCCGCTGCCGAAGCGCTCCGCCCAGGCCTGCGGTCCCACGCCATAGTGCTTGTGGAAGCTGCGCCGCAGGTTCTCCGGATGGCCGAAGCCGCACAGCCGGGCGACGGTGGCCACCGAGGCCTGCCCTTGCGCCATCAGGGCGCTGGCGGTCTCCACGCGCAGTCGTTCGATGTACCGGGCGGGCGAGGTGCCCAGCTCCTTCTGGAAGGCGCGGGTGAGCGTGCGCGGCGGCAGGCAGGCCTGGGCGGCAAGCCTCTCCAGCGACAGGTCGCCGCCGATCTGGCCCGGCAGCCAGTCCAGCAGCGCAGCCAGCCGCGGCGTGCGGCGCGGCTCGGGCGCAAGCAGGGCGCTGAACTGCGCCTGTCCGCCCGGTCGGCGCAGGAACATCACCAGTTGCCGCGCCACCGCCAGCGCCATCGGCCGACCCAGGTCGGCCTCCACCAGCGCGAGGGCGAGGTCGATGCCTGCGGTGACGCCGGCCGAGGTGAAGACATGGCCGTCTTCGGCGCTGCCGGGGTCGAAGGTGTGCAGGCAGTCGGGCTCGACCCGCACGGCCGGATGCCGCTCGCGCAGCTGCTGCAGCCGCGACCAGTGCGAGGTGACGCGCCGGCCGTCGAGCAGCCCGGCCTCGGCCAGCAGCAGCGCGCCGGAGCACACGGAACCGAGGCGCCGCACCACAGGCTCTGCGCGCCGCAACAAGTCCAGCAGCGCCCTGTTGTCTCGCTGGGCGATCACGCCGTCGCCGCCGGGGACGAGCAGGGTGTCGACGCCGTCGAGCGCCGATGCGGACCAGGCCTCATCCGGCACCACGCGAATGCCTGCCGAGGTCGTGACCGGCGCGGGCGTCTCGGCGAGCAGCTGCAGCCGGTAGGGCGCCGGCCGGCGGTGGCCGTGCTGCGCCACGTCGTTGGCCGTGGCAAAGACCTGCATCGGGCCGGTGACGTCCAGGCTCATGCAGTCGGCGTAGAGCAGGCAGGCGATGGTGCGGGGCTGGGCGGCGGCGGGCATGGCGGCAGTGTGGGCCGTGACGCGAATGGCCACAAGGACAATCGGCCCACGGATCTGGCCACTTGGCGCAACAGGCGCGTGCGATCTTCAATCGGTGCCGGTCGGCCAGGCCAGCGCCAGCGTGCTTCGGAACTGCCTTGGCTGCCCCGTCACTGGATCATCGAAGGCGATACCGCGCGCCAGCAGCCGCAGCGGGTTCTGCCAGTCGTCCGCCCCCTCCGGCCTCAGCACCGGATAAATGCCGTCGCCCACGATCGGCACGCCCAGCGCCTGGCAATGCGCCCTCAGCTGGTGCTTGCGGCCGGTGTGCGGTGCCAGGTCGAGCAGCGCGACATCGCCACGCACCTCGCGCACGGCGATGGCCGTATCCGAATTGGGGTCGCCGGGCACCGTCTCGCTGCGCATGAAAACGTCTGCCAGCCGGCTGCGGTACACCGCCGGCAGCGGCGCGGGCGGCGGCCAGTGCACGAGGGCTTCGTACTGCTTGCGCACGGCCCGTTCGGCAAAGAGGCGCTGGTAGGCGCCGCGCGTGGCCGCCTGCACGCTGAAGACGACCAGTCCGGCGGTCTCGCGGTCGATGCGGTGGATGGGGACGAGGGTGTCGAGCCCCAGGCGTCGCTTGAGGCGCACCAGCAGCGTCTCGCGCACATGGCGGCCGCTGGGCATCACGGGCAGGAAGTGCGGCTTGTCCGCCACCACCAGCTGCTCGTCCTGGAACAGCACCGTCTCCTTGAAAGGGACGGGCGCCTCGTCGGCCCACTCCCGGTAGTACCAGACGCGCAGGTCCTTGCGGTAGGCCGTCTGCGCGTCGAGCCGGCTGCCGTCGCCCGCCATCACGCGGCCGGCGGCCATGCGCGCCTGCCAGTCGCCACGCGACACCATCGGAAAGCGCTCGGTCAGGAAGTCCAGCACCGTCGCCCATTCGCCGGGCGGCAGGGCCACGCAGCTCGGGCCCAGGCCGCCGTCCACGGGCAGCGGGCGGGGCTGGGCGGCTCGGCGGGCGCTGCCGGAGCTGCGGGCGGGGCGGTCGGACATGGGCAGCGATTGTCGTGATGGGCGGGTGCGCCCCTTGGACGGCGTTGTGAGTCCTGGACGCCTTCGGCAGGCCCGTGCCTGGAAGGGGCGGGGTGCTGGCAGCCGGCACATCCACGGTG
>NZ_CAJYES010000163.1 GCF_913773995.1 uncultured Pseudacidovorax sp. | reverse complement strand
CAGGAAGAACACCGCCGACCAGGCCAGCGCCTGGGTGCGCGCATCCAGCCAGCCGGCCATGAAGTTCCAGCCCGTCAGCGCCAGGCCGACGCCGGCGCCTGCATAGGTGAGGGCGATCATGCGTCGCCGTCCGATGCTGTCGAACAGCGGGCCCAGCAGCAGCGGCCCTAGCACATTGCCCAGCGCGAAGGGAAAGATGTAGAGGGCCACGCGCGAAGCATCCACGCCATGGAAGCGCGTCAGCACCAGCGCATAGGTGAAGAAGATCGCGTTGTAGAAGAAGGCCTGCGACAGCATCAGCCCCAGCGCCACCGCACTGCGCTGGCGGTAGTGCACCAGCAGCACGCGCGCCACCTCGCGCAGGCTGGGGCTGGGGCGGTGGCCCACCGGCGGATGCGCGGCGGGCGGCGGCAGCGGGCCATGCTCGCGCGCCACCTCGGCCTCGATGTCGGCCACGATCCGTTCGGCCTCCTCCGTCCGTCCATGCGCTGCCAACCAGCGCGGGCTTTCGGGCACATGGCGACGGATCAGCACGATGGCCAGCGCCAGCAGCGCGCCCAGCCCGAAGCCCACCCGCCAGCCCCACACCGGCCCGAACACCCGCGGGTCGAGCACCACCAGCGCCAGTCCCGCGCCCAGCGCAGCACCGAGCCAGAAGCTGCCGTTGATCGCCAGGTTGACCCGGCCCCGCACTCTGGCCGGCACCAGTTCGTCGATGGCGGAGTTGATGGCCGCGTACTCGCCGCCGATGCCCAGGCCGGTGAAGAAGCGGCAGATGGCGAAGATGGCGAAGGTGGGCGAGAAGGCCGTCGCGAAGGTGGCGGCCGCATACACCGCCAACGTGAGCATGAACAGCTTCTTGCGGCCGAGCCGGTCGGTCATGCGGCCGAAGACCAGTGCACCGGTCACCGCGCCGGCCACGTAGAGCGAGCCGGCCAGGCCCACCTGCGCCGCGGTCAGGCCTAGGGTATCGCCGCGCTCCAGCACGCCGCCGATGGAGCCCACCATGGTCACTTCCAGCCCGTCCAGCACCCAGGCGATGCCCAGTGCGATCACCACGCGCCAGTGCCAGCGCGACCAGGGCAGACGGTCAAGGCGGGCGGGAATGTCGGCGCCGGCAACAGGCGATGGCGGGGCAGGGGGGGCGAGGGATGTCATGGCGCTCCGATCTAGGTCCACGCTAGCGCGGCGATGGCCGCGGAGGCGTCGGCCATCGCTGACAGCCGATGTGGCGAATGGACGTAGACGGGCCCGGGTGCCGGGCCGCAGCGTCTCTTTGATGACGCAAACCCAAGACCCCTCCAAGGACGACGCCGCGCAAGGCGCGACACCCGCCTCGTCGCCGCGCAGCGAGGCACCCCGCCAAGACAATGGCTCGCCAAGCCCCCGCTACAAGGACGAGCCCGAAGTCACCCAGGAAGAGTCCGTGCCGCTGGATGGCAAGGATTCGGTGGGCGAAGAGATGATGGAAAAGCTCGGCGCCGAGCGCCGCCAGCAGCAGGAGGATCGCCGATGAACGGGCGTGACCTGGTGGCCGCGGGCGCTCCGGTGCCGGGCACCGACCCCCCACCACCCACCCCGGTGCCGCCGCTGACCGAACCCTTTCCTCCCGGCACGGAGCCTGCACCGCCCGTGCCGCCTTCACCACCGCCGGAGCCGTTGCCCGCGCCGTTTCCTGCGTAGTGCGGAAGGTCGGCGCCACCCCGGCCCTCGGCTGGACGGCGCCGCCTGTCAGGTCGACCAGATGCGCGGCGGTGCGGCCTCTAGCCGCCAGAGCTCGCGGCGCCAGTCGGTCCAGATGGCGCGCAGCAGGTGCATGGCGGGTTCGACCACCGGCGCAAGAACGCGCACGACGATGATCGCGGGCTGCGGACTGGTGGCGCCCGCGGTGTCGGCGAGTAGGTGCCTGTCCAGCCGCGTGCGCGCGATCTCCAGCAGGGCCTCGCGTCGCTCACGGGGAATGGATGTTCCGCTCACGTAGAACAGCGAGGCGAGGCAACGTCGTCCGGCCAGGCCCAGGGCGCCGTCCAGCAACAGGGCGTCGCCCGCGTCGATGCGACCGCGTTCGAGCCACACTCCCGGCACTTCCACATGCTGCTCCAGGCTGCCGGCCGCGAATTGCTGACCCGCATGGGGCAAACCAAGAGCTGTCACGTCCCAACCCAGAAGCTCGCCGCCCGGCGCCACGTCGAGGCGCAGCCGGTTGTGGGCATTGCAGCCGCTGTAGCACAGCGCCTCCAGCGGTAGCCACTCCAGCCTGGCGTCGGCCTGTACCTGCAGATGGGTCTGCTGAACGGCCGGCTCGCCTTCGCTGCGGTAGAAGCGGGACGCGCCCGGGGTCGTGACCAGGCCGTGGCTCCCGGCCGTGGCCGACACCCGGATGTCCAGCGTGTCGCCGCCCACCAGGCCACCGGGCGGATGCACCAGCACGTTGTGGCAGATGGCGTCGCCTTCGGGGTAGAGGCTCTGCAGGATGCGCAGCGGGCCGTCATGGCGGAAACGGGCCACGCTGCGGCCGTCGCGGGCCGAATAGTCGATGGAGAGTCGGGCGTGCCAGGGCATCAGGCCTTCCACGCCCCCACATGGGCGGCGCCGGCCTCGTCGATCAGGGCGGGGCCGATGCAGTCGATGGGGTGGGGCGAGGCTCGGAACACATCGCGGCAGGAGAGTTCGGCGTCGCGCTGGTCCGAGCGCTCGCCGCGGAAGTCGCGCAACCGTTCGGCATCGATGCCGAACACGACGCGGCCGATGCCCGACCAGAAGATGGCACCCGCACACATCACGCAGGGTTCCGCCGAGGAATAGATCGTGGCCCTGGCCAGCACCTCGCGGCCGATGCCCAGGCCGGCGAGCTTGCGGATGGCATTGGTCTCGGCATGGCCGGTCACGTCGCCGGTCTCGCCACTGTTGCAGTAGTCCTCGGTCAGCACGCGGTTGTCCTCGGACACGATGACGGCGCCGAAGGGCCGGTTGCCGCGGCGGCGGCCGGCATGGGACCAGCCGATGGCCTTGCGCAGGTAGCGTCCGTCGCGCTCGTCGAGCGCGGCTTCCAGGGGAAGCAGGGGGGAGGAAGACCTGGAGCGGGCGGCGCGCGATGGCCGCAGGAAAGGAGGCGTGCAGACAGGCCGGGGAGGCGAATTCTGCAGGAGCCGTGCCAGCCGCGCACGCAGGCGGACAGGAGTAGCGCCGTCAGCGAAAGACGGAAACCGGTGATGGGGGCAGCGATGCCCGGCCGGTCAGGGACGGCGGGACGCCGGCACTCAGGCGTCGAAATCCAGGGAGCGTTCCTGCCGGTGCAACGGGGCCTCGGGCGGCAGGGTGGATTGGCGAAGGGTGCGCAGGCCCAGCTCGGTGATGCCGAAGACCACGGCCTCCCGCGCCGACCCCGGGCCGAAGGGCCCGACGGCCGGCACGCTGGCAGTGATCAGCTGGGCGGCCTTCAGCAGCAGCACATGGTCGACCTCGGCCGTCTGCCGCACGGCCAGCGGAAAGCGTTCGTTCTCGATGCGAGCCAGGTATTCGATCGACATCGTTACCTCCTGTGCGAACCGCCATTCTGTGACTTAATTCACAAACGAGTATGACGCTGGATCAAGGCCTTGTGTCGACTGTGAGTACTTGTTCGCGACAGCGATGGCCGCGGCGAAGGTCTGGTGACTCGCGTCATCAGTCCGCGGCGGCGGCGCCATAGGTGCGCCGGTACATCTCCACCAAGTGCTCCCCGGCCGTGCAGGGCGCGAAGCGCGGCGTTTCGCCCGCAGGCACGGTGCCGGGCACGGCCTCGATGCGGGCCAGGTAATCGGGCTCGTAGAAGAACGGGATGGAGTAGCGCGGCGCCCCGCCCGAATGCACGTTGCGCACGCGGTGTGGGTTGGAGTGATACAGGCCGTTGGTCCAGCGCGGAATCATGTCGCCCAGGTTGACCACGAAGCAGTCCTCGATGGGCGTGGCGGGCAGCCAGTCGCCGCCGGGCATCTGCACCTCGAGGCCGCCGCGTCCGTCCTGCGCCAGGATGGTGATGGCACCCCAGTCGGTGTGCGCCCCGGCGCCGAAGGTGCGCGCGTCCGCGCCTTCGGGATGGGCGGGGTAGCGGATCATGCGCAACGTGACCATGGGGCTGTCGCTGGTGGCGTCGAACCAGGTCTCGGGGAGCTGGAGCGACAGCGCCATCAGCTGCATCAGCCGGCGCGACAGGGCCAGCATGGCCTGGATGTAGGCCTCGCACTGCGCGGGCGCCTCGGGCACCTCGACCGGCCACTGGTTGTGGCCGTAGGTCTGGTAGCCGGCAAGCACATAGGGATGGTCGGCCGGGTAGGCCATGCCGCAGTAGAAGCTTTCCTTCAGGTCGGGCCGCGCGGCGGCGTCGAGCGTCTGCGCGCCCATCAGCTCGTAGCCGCGCATCGCAAGCGACTTGTGCATCTCCAGCGCCTCGCGCGTGGTCATCGGCACGTCAAGCAGCCGTCGGGCCAGCTCGAACTGGGCCTGCACCTGTTCGGCCGGCACGCCGTGGTGGCGCACGTAAAAGAAGCCCGAGCCCATGGCGGCGGCGCGCATCTGCGCGGCCACCTCGGCGCTGCGCGGGCCGCCCAGCGCCAGGGCATCGTGCAGGTCGATGACGGGAATGGACATGGCGGCCCCAGCTGCGTTCAGGCCTTGAGCTTGCGCTCGGCGGCGGTGGGCAGGAAGCGGTCGGTCCAGATGTCGGCCACGGTGGGCGAGCTCTTCAGGCCGAAGGCGGCCACGGTCTCGTCGATGGTGGCCTGCAGGCGCTCGGGCGTGGCGGCGCCCCAGCCGTGGGCCATCGTGCCCGGCGTCTTCATGCTGCCGTCGACGATCAGCTGCAGGCGCTCGTGCTCGATGGCCTCGTTGGCCAGCGGCTCGCGGGCCTTGATGGCGGCGGCGCCCGCCTTCGTGTCCGCCATGGCCTCGATCCAGCCGCGGGTGGTGGCCTTGACGAAGGCCTTCATGGCCTCGGCGTTCTCCATGCTCTTCGCATTGGCGACCAGGCCGTTGCCGTACGACTTCATGCCGTAGTCCGAAAAGCGGAACGCCGTGATCTGCTCCGGGCCCATGCCGCGCAGCTTGAGGTTGAGCAGGCCGGTGAAGTAGAAGTAGCCCGCGCCGTCGAAGTCGCCCTTGACGAAGCGGGTGTCGCCGATGTCGGGTGCCACGTTCTCCCACTTGACGCTGGCCGGGTCGAAGCCCTGGGCCTTGGCGAAGGCGGGGAACAGCTTGCGCGAGGCATTGAAGGGCTGGCCCAGCAGCGTCTTGCCCGCCAGGTCGGTGGGCTTCTTGATGGGGCCGTCCTTGCGCACCAGGATGGCGTTGGGGTTCAGGTCGTACTGGATGGCCACGGCCTTGAGGCCGGCCGTGGGGTTGTTGACGTCGAACTCGACCATGGTGGCCAGATCGGCCGAGGCGCAGTCGTAGGCGCCGCTGCCCACCAGGCTGATGGCGGCGGCCGAGCCGTTGCCGGTGTCGATGGCAACGTCGAGCCCGGCGTCCTTGTAGTAGCCGCGCTGCTGCGCCAGCAGGAAGCCGGCGGCCGTGGCCTCGACCTTCCAGCCCAGGTTGAACTTGAACTTCTGCAGGGAGCCCTGGGCACGCACGAAGGGCGTGGCGGCGAGCAGGGTGGCGGCGCCCGAGGCAGCCAGGAGAGAGCGACGATGCAGCATGGTGCGGTCTTCGAAGGAATGCGTTGGGAAGCCTCGCGGGCCGTTGGGCCAGGCGCGGGGATGCCAGAGCAATTTCCGGGCGGCTCCGGATGGGGCCGCTGAACGCTTCTACTCCTGCAAGGGTTTCAGCACGATCCATGCCGCGCGTGCGTCGATGCCTGCAAGCCCACGCGGCCGGGCTCGTGCACCGCCAGTGTTCGCATGTGGTGCGGCAGCGGCCGCGTGTGCACCGCCCTGGTCGATCGCGCCCCGGCTTGGCGCAAGAGACCCTGCGGACGCCTCGGGAAGGCCAGAAAGCGCTTGCCGCGGCCCCCGCAACGACGGCCATAATCGCCGCCCAGAGAGTAGAAGCGTTCAGCAACGCCCACTTGCCGCCCCGGCAGGTGTCAGCGGCCCGGGAATTGCTCTTGACGTCCTGCCCACGTGCACCGTGGCGCGGCGCGATCAGGATGCAGCAGCAGCCCCGAAGCCCGCCCTCCATGGTCTCCGACGGACGGACATCTTCCTTCCACCCCACTCACCGGAGAGCCCCACCATGACCGCCATCGCCACGACCGCCACCCCCGACTTCGCCCTTGCCGAGCTTGAAAAGGAATCGCGCATGGGCGCGATGGGTTCGGAGACCACCACCCGTGAGGTGCGCCGCATCAGCCTGGCCGACTTCGACACCCGCCGCGCCGAGATCGCCGACCAGCTGTGGGATGCCGCGGTCGACGTCGGCTTCTTCCAGCTGGTGGACCACGGCATCGACCTGGCCGACATCCGCGCCGCCTTCGCCGAGGCCGAGCGTTTCTTCGCGCTGCCCGATGCGGTGAAGGCCCAGTACCCTCTGGCCAACAACGCCGGCTGGGAGAGCAAGGCCCAGGTGCGGCCCTCCACCGGCACCGCCGACCAGAAGGAGAGCTACCAGATCACGCTGCCGCTGATGGGCCCGCTCTTCCCCACGGAGGCCGAACTGCCCGGCTTCAAGGCCGCCATGCTGGCCTTCGAGCAGAAGAGCTGGGAAATCGGCATGAAGGTGCTGTCCTGCTTCGCGCTCAAGCTGGGCTTCGACACCGAGTTCTTCACCCGCGCGCACGACAAGTCCAGCGCCGAGTACCAGAGCACGCTGCGTCTGCTGCACTACTACGCGATCCCGCCCGAGGCGCAGGCCAACCTGGACCTGTGGCGCGCCGGTGCGCACACCGACTTCGACTGCCTGACGATCCTCTACCAGCGCCAGGGCCAGGGCGGCCTGCAGGTGTGCCCGGGCAAGGAATTCGAGAAGCAGGAGTGGACGTCCATCCCGCCCGACGAAGACGTCATCACCTGCAACATCGGCGACATGCTCATGCGCTGGAGCGACGACCAGCTGCCCAGCAACTTCCACCGCGTGCGCAACCCGCTGCCGGGCGAATACATGGGTCCGCGCTACAGCATCGCCTTCTTCTGCCAGGCCAACCGCGACGCGTTGATCGAGTCGCCCTCGGGCAAGTACCCGCCCATCACCGCGGGCGACTACCTCAAGCAGCGTATCGCGGCGAACTTCGGCAGGAAGTACTGAGCCTCGCCACTCAGGAGGCGGGCCCGACCGTGCTCAGACGAGGACGTAGTCCGGGTACTGCCGACAGATTTCGTCCACCGCGCTGAGCGTGCCCGACAGATGCGTGCGCAGCGCCTGCTGCGCAGCGGCCGGATCGCCGGCCTCGATGGCGCGCACGATGGCACGGTGGTCGCGCAGGATCGACTCGGTCTTGCCGGCCGTCGGCAGGTGCAGCCGCCGCAGCCGGTCCACATGGCCCGAGGCCTTGTTGACGAGCGCCCACAGGCCGGGCACTTCGGCGGCCTCGTACATCAGGCGGTGGAAGTCGCGGTCGGCCTCCACGAAGTCGCCATAACGCTGGGCCTTGGCGAGCGCCGACTGCTGGGTCACCGTGGCCTTCAGCCGCGCCAGCAGCTCAGCCGGCGCGCTCGTGGCCAACTGGTGCACCAGCTCCAGCTCCAGCGAGCGGCGCAGGAAGTGGGCCTGCCGCGCCGCCGCGATGTCGATGCGGCTGACCAGCGTGGCGTGCTGCGGAAACACATCCACCAGCCCTTCCTCGGCCAGGCGCAGCAGGGCCTCGCGCACGGGCGTCTGGCTCACGCCGAAATGGTCGGCCAGCTCCTGGCGCGCGAGCACCGAGCCAGGGGGAAGGTCGAGCGCAAGGATCGCGCCGCGCAGCGTTTCGAGCACCTGCGGCGCGGCAAGGCGCGTGCGGTCGAGTCGGGTCTTGGACAGGGGGGCCATCAGCGCCCCGATTCTGGCATTTGACGCACTAATATATTAGTGTTTCAATGCGCTTCGACCGCCGGATCGACGAACACCGGCGGCATCGGAGACACGCC
>NZ_CAJYES010000162.1 GCF_913773995.1 uncultured Pseudacidovorax sp. | reverse complement strand
CTTGGTTGTTCGATGCGTGGACGGCCAGGGTCAGCCGCTCGCGGCTGGAGGCGCTCGCCGCTTTCGCCGCGCCAGCACATGCAGCGATTCGTCCAGCGCCTCCAGGTCCAGGCCGCGGGTGATGAACACGATGCGCGTGCGGCGGTCGGGCCCCGGCCAGGCCGGCAGCGTCTGCGGCGGCGCGAACAGGTGCTGCACGCCATGGAAGACCAGGGGCTGCTCCGGCTGCTCCGCCAGCGCCACGATGCCCTTGACGCGCAGCAGGTCCTCGCCGCGCATGGCGACGAGCATGTCCATCCAGGCGGCGAAGCCATCGCGGGGAAGCGGTTCTTCGCGGGTGATGACGAAGGAGCGGATGTCCTCGGCATGCAGGCCCGCATCGGCGGTCGATGCGGGCGCGACGCCGGCCGCGGGGCGGTAGGCGGGCGCCAGCTCCACCGGGGCGTCGAGCGGCGGGCGCTCCATCAGCCGGCGCAGGCTCTGCGCATGCATCACCGCATCGTCGCGGCGCATGGCCTGCGGATTGAGGCGGCCGAGCCGGTCGATCAGGCCCGCGGGCAGCGCGACATCGTCGAGCAGGTCGGTCTTGGTGACCATCAGCAGGTCGGCCACGGCCACCTGCCGCTGCGCCTGCGGATGGCGCGCCAGCGTGTCCACGCCCAGCACCGCATCCACCGTGCAGGCGGTGCCCGCCAGCCGGTAATGCGCCACCACGGCGGGCTCGCCCATCAGCGTGCGCAGGATGGGGCCGGGGTCGGCCAGGCCGCTGGTCTCGATCAGCACCCGGCGCAACGAGGCGCCACGTTCCCGCAGTCGCACCAGCGCGTCGACCAGATCGCCACGCACGGCGCAGCACAGGCAGCCGTTGGCGAGCAGCACCGTGTCCCCGGTGCTGTGGGCCACCAGGTCGTGGTCGATGCCGACGGCGCCGAACTCGTTGACGATGACCGCGGTGCCTTCCAGGTCGGGCAGCGCGAGCAGGCGGTTGAGCAGCGTCGTCTTGCCGCTGCCGAGGAAGCCGGTGAGCACGGTCACCGGCACCCGGTCCACCGGCTCGGCCGGCGGCGTGGCTGCCAGCAGCGCGGAGAAATGGCCGCTCATGGTGCGCCCCGCGTCACAGCCCGCCGTGCAGTTCGGCAAAGGAGCGCAGCGTGCGCTCCAGCCGCGGCAGCAGCCAGTCGGCGGCAGCCGGGGGAACGGTCCCGCTCAGCACACCGTCGAGCAGATCGCGCAGCGGCTGGCTGCCGGGCGACTGGCCGGCGCGCGCCTTGAACCAGCCGGCCACGCCTGCATCCTCGTGCCGCTCGCCGCCATCCTGCAGGTAGTCGGCGATGTCCAGCTCGAAGTCCTCCAGCCGCAGGCTGACGCCGCCCGCGCCGCAGGCGCAGGCACCGCCCAGCGCCACATGCCGCAGGGCCAGCGCGCTCCACAGCTCCAGCAGCCGATGCGCCTGCTCGCGGGCGGTGTCGACCTCGGCCATCGCGCAGCTCACTGGCCGGCCCAGGCAAGTTCGCTGGCGCCGGCGCCGCCGGGCGCCGCGCTGCGCAGGGCCTGCGTCGCCGCGGCATCGACCTGGCCCCGGGCGTCGAGCGCCACCTTGTAGACCTCCCGCGCCACCTGGGCGCTGACGTAGCCCTCGCGCACGTCCTCGGCCACCTTGTCGAGCTCGCGCTCCAGCGGGTTGCCGAAGCCGCCGCCGCCGCCCGAGAGCATCTTGTAGGCGTCGCCGCGCTCCAGCCGCACGTTGAAGATCTTGGCGTTGGGATGGTCGGTCTTCCATTCGCCCTTGTGGCGCACGGCCAGCCCGTTGCCCATGGCCTCGCCGCCGCCTTCCAGCCCCCAGGGCTTGCAATGCACGCGGTCGATGCGGGTCGTAACGGTGAAGGGCGACAGCGCCTGCACCACCATCTCGGCGCCCAGGCCGCCGCGGTAGCGGCCGGCGCCGCCGGAGTCCTGGCGGATCTCGTACTTCTCCACCAGCACGGGGTACTTGGCCTCCAGCTGCTCGGTGGGGCTGTTGTGCGTGTCGCCGTCGTTGATGCAGACGGTGACCGACACGCCGTCCTCCCGGCTCTTGGCGCCCCAGCCGCCACCCAGCGGACCGATGCCCACGATGAACAGCCGCCCATCCTCCGGGCTGATGCCGTGGATGTTGGGGAACACCAGGTCCGCATGGTGGCCTGCGATGGAGCGGTCGGGAATGGCCGGCGCCAGCGCCTTGAAGATGGTGTCGATGACCGTCATCGGGAAGGTCATCCACACCCGCATCGGATACGGCCGCTCGGCGCTGATGACGGTGCCCATCGGCATGATGACCTTCAGCGGCCGGAAGGAGCCGTCGTTGACCGGGTAGTCGGTCGGCGTGGTGAGGCACTTGTAGGCCACCTGCGCGCAGGCGATGCCGGTGGTGAAGCCGCTGTTGTAGAAGCCGCGCACCTGCTTGCTGACGTCGCTCAGGTCAACGGTCATCTCGTCGCCCTTGACGGTGACCTTCACCCGGATCGGGATACGCTTGCCGATCTCCAGGCCGTCGTCGTCCATGAAGGACTCGGCCTCGTAGGTGCCGTCGGGGATGGACAGCGTGTTCTTGCGCGCCACTGCCTCGCTGGAATCCATGATCTGCGCGATGGCACCGTTGACGGCGCCGGCGCCGTAGCGCTGCAGCAGTTCGAGGTAGCGGCGCTCGCCGGTCGTCACGGCGGTGATCTGGGCCCGCAGGTCGCCCAGCGCCCGCTCGGGCATGCGCACGTTCATCGCGATGATGTCGACCAGGTCCTGGTTGACGGCGCCCTCGCGCTGGTACTTCACGATGGGGATCTGGATGCCCTCGCTGAAGATGTCGGTGGTCACGTTGCCCAACGTGCCGCCCACGTCCAGCCAGTGCGCCATGCAGCAGGTGAAGCCCTCCAGTCGCCCTTCGTGGAACACCGGCATGGTGAAGGTGAAGTGGTTCAGGTGGCTGCCGGTGGTGTAGGCGTCGTTGGTGACGAGGATGTCGCCCGGCTTGATGTTCTCGTAGCCGAAGTGGCGGATCTTGGCCTTGACCGTCTCGCTCATGCCGCGGATGAACATGGGCAGGCCCAGGCCGATCGAGACCGTGTCGCCCTCGCGGGTGAACAGGCCGACGGTGAAGTCCAGCGCCTCGTAGATGATGAGGTTGTACGCGGTGCGCGTCAGGTTGCTCTTCATCTCCTCCGTCACGGCATACAGGCCGTTGCGGATGATCTCGACGGTGACCGGATCGACGGCGCCGGCGCCCTGCGGCGCGGCCGAGGTGGAGAGGGTGGTGTTGCTCATCGCTCGCTCCCGATGGAGATCTGCAGGTTGCCCAGTTCGTCCACGCGCAGCGCATCGCCCGGCTGCACGACGGTGGTGGAGGCATGCTCCTCGACCAGTGCGGGGCCGGCGATCTCGTTGCCCGCCAGCAGCAGGTCGCGGATGTAGACCGGCGTGTCGGTCCAGCCCGTGCTGCGGAAGTACACCGGCTTGACGGTGCGCACGGCCACCGCATCGGGCTGCGTGCGGCCCGACTCCACGCTGTGCTTGGGCGGCTTCTTCATGGTGCCGAGCACCGTGACGCGCAGGCTGACCAGGTCGGCCGGCTCCTTGGGCGCCGAGGTGCCGTAGCGCACCTTGTGCAGCTCGTCGAACTGCTGCTTGATGGCGGCTCGGTCGCGGCCTTCGAAGAAGGCCAGCGGCAGGTCCACCGTCACGGCATGCTCCTGGCCCACGTAGCGCATGTCGGCGGCACGCTCAATCACCACGCCATCGGGCTCGACGCCCGAGGCCGCGAGCGCGGCGCGGCCCTCGTCCTCCATCGACTGGTAGGCAGCCTCGATCTCCTCGAAAGAGACGTCGCCCAGCTTGCGGAACACCGAGCGCACATAGTCGTAGCGCAGGTCCGAGAACAGCATGCCGTAGGCCGAGAAGTAGCCCGGCGCATAGGGGATGAGCACCTTGCGGATGCCGATCTCGCGGGCGATGGCCGAGGCATGCAGCGGCCCGGCGCCGCCATACACCACCATGGTGAAGCTGCCGGCATCCAGACCGCGCTCGGTGGTCACGGCCTTCACGGCATGCGACATCTGCGTCACGGCGATGCGCAGGATGCCGTCGGCCGCCTCGGTGGGCTCCAGCCCCAGCGGGCCGGCCACGCGCTCGGCCATCTGGCGGCGGCAGCCGTCCAGGTCCAGCTTGAGTTCGCCGCCGAGGAAGTGATCGGCGTCGAGCCGGCCCAGCAGCAGGTTGGCATCGGTGACGGTCGGCTCGGTGCCGCCGCGGCCGTAGGCGACCGGTCCGGGGATGGAGCCGGCGCTCTGCGGGCCGACGCGCAGCGCGTTGCCCGTCTCCACCCGCGCGATGGAGCCGCCGCCCGTGCCCACCTCGTGGATGTCCATCATCGGGATTTGGATCGGCAGGGCTCGCTCATAACCGCCGATCAGGGCGGAGCCGGTGGTCAGGGGCCGGCCTTCGCTGATCACGCCGGCCTTGGCCGTGGTGCCGCCCATGTCGAAGGCGATGGCGTCGCCCATGCCGAGCTGGGCACAGATGGCCTGCGCGCCGATCACGCCGGCCGCCGGGCCGGACTCCAGCATGCGCACGCAACCCACCTTCGCATGCTCCACCGGGAACAGGCCGCCGGTGGACTGCACGATGTAGAAGTCGCCGCCGAAGCCCTTGCCGGCCAGGTGCCGCTCCAGCTGGCCCAGGTATTCGCTCACGCGGGGGCCGACATAGGCATTGGCCACCGCCGTGGAGACGCGCTCGAACTCGCGGTATTCCTGCGACAGCTCGTGCGACGCGCAGACGAAGGCGCCGGGGATCTCTTCCTGCAGGATCTGCTTGACCCGCTGCTCGTGCTTCGGATTGCGGTAGGAGTGCAGCAGCAGCACGGCCACGGCCTCCACGCCCTCGCCGCGCAGGGTGCGGGCCAGCTCGCGCACCGCCTCTTCGTCCAGCGGCTTGTGGGTGCTGCCATCGGCGCGCAGCCGCTCGGCCACCTCGAAGCGCAGGCTGCGGCGCACCAGCGGCTCGTGCTTGTTGAAGAAGAGGTTGTAGGCATCGGGCCGGTTCACGCGGCCGATCTCGTAGATGTCGCGGAAGCCCTCGGTGATCAGCAGCGCGGTGTTGGCGCCGTTGCGCTCCAGCAGCGTGTTGATGGCGATGGTGGAGCCGTGCAGGAACAGGTGGCCGTCGCGCCAGTCGATCTTCGCGCTGTCGATGGTGGCCTGGATGCCCTTGACCAGCTCACCATGGGTGGAGAGCGCCTTGCCGAACAGCAGCTTGCCGCTGGCCTCGTCGAAGGCGGCCATGTCGGTGAAGGTGCCGCCGATGTCGACGGCGATGCGCAGCCGACCGCCTGCGGCCCGCGCCGCATCGGATGTGTGTGCCATGGAAGTCTTTCTGTGGGGTGCGCGTCAGTGCGCGGTGCCGATGCGGTTGCGCAGCACGCCCAGGCCGGTGATCTCGACCTCGACGGTGTCGCCGTCCTTCATGTAGAGCGGCGGCTCGCGCCGGTCACCCACGCCGCCGGGCGTGCCGGTGGCGATCACGTCGCCGGGAGAAAGCGGCGTGAAGCGCGAGATGTACTCGACCAGCACGGGGATGTCGAAGATCAGGTCCGAGATGCCGGCATGCTGCATGACCTGGCCATTGACCCGCGTCTCCAGCGTCAACGCCGTCACGTCGGGAACCTCGTCGCGAGTGACCAGGTAGGGGCCGAAGGGCGCGGTGCCCGGGAAGTTCTTGCCGGGGGTGAACTGGTGGGTGTGGCGCTGCCAGTCGCGCACGCTCACGTCGTTGAAGCAGGCATAGCCGGCGATGTGCTCGAAGGCCTGCGCTTTCGGAATGTGCCGGCCGCCCTTGCCGATCACGAAGGCCAGCTCGCCCTCCCAGTCGAAGCGCTCGGAGAAGGCGGGGCGCAGCACCGCGTCGCCATGCGCGGCCAGGGTGTCGTTGAAGCGCAGGAAGAGCGAGGGGTAGTCGCTGTCGGCCCGCTTGGTCTCGGCGACGTGGGTCTTGTAGTTCAGGCCCACGCAGATGAGCTTGCCGGGGTTGGGGATCACGGGCAGCAGCTGCACAGCCTCGGCCGCCACGCGCTCGCCCTCGGCAGCGGCCGTGCGGAGTTCATCGAGCGCCCCGGCACGCAGCACGGCGGTCAGGTCGGCGAAGCGGGCGCGGAAAGCGGCGGGCGGTACGCGGTAGTGGCCATCCTCCACCACGCCATAGGCGGGCTGGCCCTCGAACACGAAGCTGGCGAGTCTCACATCTGTCTCCATCGGTCAAAGCAATGGAGGGACTGTAGGAATGCCCGCGCCTTCTTCCTAGACAGACGGGAAAGATGGCAGATATGCTTCATGAGGCATAACTCAGCCCCTTTCGCCCGATGAACCCCGCCAGCGTTCGCCTGTTCCTCGAAGTCGCCGACACCGGCAGCCTGAGCAAGGTGGCCTTGCGGCGGCAGACCGTGCAGTCGCACATCAGCCGCCAGATCGCGGATTTCGAGGCGAGCTGCGGCGGGCGCCTCTTTCACCGGACGGGCCGCGGCGTGACGCTCACCGAACTGGGAGAGCGCGCGGCCCGGCGGCTGCGGGCCTGGCTGCACGACACGGAACAGCTGGAGAGCGAAATGCGCGCCGACGCCGGGCAACTGCTGGGCGAGGTGCGGCTGGGCATCCTGCCCTCGGCGGCCCACCCGCTCATGACACGCCTGTTCGAGGCGCTGCAGCGCGAGCACCCCGGCATCCGCCTGAGCATCGCGGAAGCCCAGGGGGCCGAGCTGGATCTGATGCTCGACACCGGTGCGGTCGACCTGGCCATCCTCTTTCGTGCCCAGCAACCCAACGGCCGCGATGAGAAGGCGCTGTGCGTGGCCCATACCTACCTGGTCGCCGCGCCAGGCGATGCCCTCACGCGCGCGCCCGTGCTGGCCTTCGAGCAGTTGCGCGACCTGCGCCTGGTGCTGCCGCGCCGGCCCGGCCAATGGCGGCAGACCCTGGACGAAGCGGCGCGCGCGTGCGGGTTCCGGCTCGATGCGGCCGTCGAGGCCGACTCGCTCACGACCCAGAAGGAACTGGCCGCCGCAGTGCCGGGGCTGTATGCCGTGCTGGGGCCCTACGCGGTGGCCGAGGCCGTGGCGACCGGCAGGCTGCAGGCCAGCCAGCTGGTGGAACCCGACCTGTGCCGGCATGTGGTGCTGGCCATGCCCAGCCAGGGCAAGCTGTCGGCCGCCACCCGCGCCGTGGCGGCGCAGATCCAGGCGCTGACCGAACGGTGGGGGCACCAGCTCACCGAGCCCGCGCCAGGCTGAGCCTCGACGCCGGCCTCCATGCTGCACCGGCAGCGCAGGGAGCCGGGGCGCCGGTCTCAGGCCGCGGGCGCGACGGACGCCCCCTGGATGCCATGGCGCGCCAGCGCCTGCGCCACGAAGCCGCTCGCCTTGGCCTCTTCCACGAAAGCGGCCAACGCGGCGGCCGCCGCCTCTCCCCGGCTGGCGGGCGTGCCCATGGCCTGCTGGATCACCATGAAGCGCCCCGGCAGCAGGCGCAGGCCGCCGATGCGTGCGGCGTCGGCCTGCAACTGCTGCTTCACCCCGGCGGCCACGTCGGCCGCCTCGGCGATGAAGGCGTCGACCACCGCCGGAGAAGACGGCGCACGCGCGATGCTGGCCGTCTTCAACTCGCGCGTGAGATACAGGTCGTAGGCGCTGCCCTTGCCCACCATCACGCGGGTGCCGGCGCGGTCGACCTCTTCATTGGATTGCAGGGGCGAGGCATCGCGTACCAGGTACGCACCCTCGATCAGCACATAGGGCGCCGTGAAGCGAATGCCTTCACCGCGCAGCGGATCAATGGCGAAGAAGCCGACGTCCGCGTCTTCGGCCTTCACCGCGGCCACCGACGCGGCCGCGGTGTCGAACACCGCCAGCTCAAGGCCGACGCCCAGCTCCTGTGCGAACGCGCGGGCCAGATCGACCGAGACACCCCCCACCTCGCCGGTGCCCGCGTCGCGGCGGGCCAGAATCGGATTGCCGAGGTTGATGGAGGCGCGCAGCACGCCGCGCGGCGCGAAGGCGGCCGCGACGGCCGGATCGATGAGGGACATGGTGGACTCCTTGGAAGCAGGCCAAAAAAGACGGGGCCGACGCGGCCGCCCCCGAACCGACCCGATCATCGTCGACGTGCCTGACGCCTGGCGTTGGCGCAAGCGCCAGTGCCGAGCGCTGAAAGCCTTTTGACAGCTTGCCTTGTGCACCATCGCGTCCAGCCTGGCCGGCGTCGCGCTGGCCGTGCCGAATTCCTTCCTGGCGGACCTCGCCGCCGCGCCCCTAGAACAGTTCCGGAGACGACGCCATGACGCACCACGACCCGCTCGCCCACCCCGCCCTGCCTACCCGCCGCCGCCTGCTGCAGGGCGCTGCCGCGTCCGTCGCCGCCGGCGCCCTGCCCCACCTGGCCTTCGCCCAGGACAACTGGCCCACGCGCCAGGTGCGCTTCGTGGTGCCCTTCGCACCGGGCGGCTCGTCCGAGATCGTGGCGCGCTCCACCGCCGCCGAGCTGAGCAAGACCCTGGGCCAGAGCGTCTACGTCGACAACAAGCCGGGCGCCGCCGGCAACATCGCCATGCAGGACGTGGCCCGCGCCGACGACCAGCACACCATCATCCTGGGCCACATCGGCACGCTGGCGGTCAATCCGTACATCTTCGCCAAGCTGCCCTACGAACCCAACAAGGACTTCAAGCCCGTCAGCCTGCTGGCCAAGGTGCCCAGCCTGTACGTGATCCATCCGGACGTGCCGGCCAAGAACCTCAAGGAGTTCGTCGCCTATGCCAAGAGCCGCCCGGGCCGCCTGAGCTACGGCTCGGCCGGCAACGGCAGCGCCGGCCACCTGGCCATGGAATACCTGAAGATGAGCGCCGACATCTTCATGCTGCACGTGCCCTACAAGGGCACCGGCCCCATGCTCACCGACCTGATGGCCGGCCGGCTGGAGGCCTCGGCCATCGGCGCGGCGGCCGTGATTCCCTTCATCAAGTCGGGCAAACTGCGCTGCATCGGCACCGGCTCTACGCGTCGCCTGCCGCAGTTGCCCGACGTGCCCACCGTGGCCGAGCAGGGCTTCCCGGGCTTCGAGATGACGCAGTGGTACGGCATGATGGCCCCGGCCTCGATGACGCCGGCCCACCTGGCCAAGCTGTCGGCCGAAACGATGAAGGCTGCCAAGTCGCCACCGGCCCTGGAGCGCATGAGCGCCGATGCGGCCGAGGTGGTGGGCGGCACGCCCGAGCAGTTCGCGCAGTTCATCGCGGCCGAGCAGGCCCGCTGGCAGAAGGTCATCGCGCGCGCCAACATCAAGCCCGACTGAGCGGCGCTGCCGGCTGCCGAAGCGGCATGGGCCGCAGCTAGCATCGGCCACCATGCGCATTCTCCTGGCGGAAGACGAACACACCCTCGGCACCTGGCTGTGCCGGGCGCTGGAGCATTCGGGCATCCAGGTCGAATGGGTGGACGACGGCCGCCTCGCCGACCGGGCCCTGCAGCAGCGCGACCATGACGCCCTGGTGCTCGACCTCGGCCTGCCGGGACTGGACGGCCACCGCGTACTGCAGCGCCTGCGCGAGCGCGACCAGCGCATCCCGGCGCTGATCCTCACCGCGCGTGATTCGGTCGACGAGAAGGTTGCGGCCCTGAACGCGGGCGCCGACGACTTCCTCGCCAAGCCTTTCGCCCTTGCCGAACTGGAGGCGCGCCTGCATGCACTGGTGCGCCGCGCCCGCGGCGTGGAGCATCCGCGCCTGGCGTGCGGGCCACTGGTCTACGACAGCACCCGACGGCAGTTCACGCTGCACGGCGAAGTGCTCGCGCTGTCGCCGCGCGAGTCCGCCGTGCTGCGGGCGCTGGCGCAACGCACTGGCGAGCCGCTGTCCAAGCAGCAGATCGTCGACCGCGTGTTCTCGGACCAGGACGAGGTGAACCCCGAGGCGGTCGAGGTGCTGGTGTACCGCCTGCGCAGGCGGCTGGACGGCAGTGGCGCGCGCATCGTCACCCTGCGCGGGCTGGGCTATGTGCTCGAACCGGACTGAGCCTGCGGCGCCGCCGCGGCTGCGCCTTCGCGTCGCGCGCTGGCTGCAGCGCAGCAGCCTGTGGCAGCGGCTGGCCCTGCTGCTGCTGCCGGGGCTGGCGGCGGTCACGGCGCTGGAGCTGTGGATGACCCGCCACGATGCGCTCGAATCCGCCAACTCGGCCTACGACCGCTCGCTGCTGGGCGCCCTCAAGTCCATCGACGCCAACATCTCCACCGCCTCGGGCGGCCTGTCGCTGGAGATGCCCTACACCATGTTCGAGTTCTTCGAGCTCACGGCGAGCGGCCAGGTGTTCTTTCGTGTCGCCACCTCCGACGGGCTGGTCGAACTGGGCAGTGCCGACTTCCCGCAGCCGGGCACCCCGCCGCCCCTGGGCGTGCCGGTGTTCTACGACGCGGTGTACTTCGGCGAGCCGGTGCGGCTCGCGGCCTACCAGCGCGAGCTGGAGCGCATGCCCGCCGGCAGCACGGCACGCACCGTGATGATCCAGGTGGGCGAAAGCACCCAGTCGCGCGAGGTCTTCAGCGCCCGCTTCGTGCGCAGTGCCGCGCTGCGTGACCTGCTGGTGCTGCTCCTGATGCTGGGCGGCACCACGGCCGCACTGCTGGCAGCGCTGCGGCCGCTCTCGCGGCTGGCGCAAGAGGTCGAGGCACGCCCGCCCGATGACCTGAACCGCATCTCGCAGGAGAACCTGCCAGCCGAGATCCGCCCGCTGGTGGAAGCCGTCAACCGGCAGATGGCGCGCACGCAGGAGCTGGTGTCGCTGCAGCGCCAGTTCCTGGACGACGCGTCGCACCAGTTGCGCACCCATCTCACCACGCTGCAGATGCAGGTGGACTATGCGCGGCGCGAACAGGACGCGGGCCTGGTGCAGGACGCGCTCGCCGCCCTCGAGGCCGAGATCGCCAGCGCCACGCGCAGCGCGCAGCAACTGCTGGCCCTTGGTCGCAGCGACACGGTGCCGGTGGAGGCCGCACTTTTCGACGCTGGCGAATTGCTGCGTGAGGTCGCGCTGCAATGGCTGCCGGCCGCCCGCCGCAAGCGCATCGACCTGGGCATCCAGCCCGAGGCAGACGCACCGGCCGCCTTCGGAGACCGCCACCTGCTGCGCGAGGCCTTCGCCAACCTGGTGGCCAATGCCGTGGCGTACACGCCCGAAGGAGGAACCGTGACGCTGCTGTCCGGCAGCGATGCGCAGGGCTGGCTGCTGGCCGTCGAGGACAACGGCCCCGGCCTGGATGCCGAGGACCGTGCGCGCCTCGGCCAGCGCTTCCAGCGCGGCAGCGGTGCGCGGCCGGGCGGCTTCGGCCTGGGCCTGGCCATCGCGCGCTCCATCGCCCAGCGGCATGGCGGCGAACTGCGGCTGCGGGACCGTGCGCCATCGTCCGGCCTGCATGCCGAGATCTGGTGGCCACGCGACCGCCGCGCCGACACCGCAAGAACGACCGGAGACACCCATGAGGCATCGCACCCCGCCACGCCCACCTGATCGCCGCCAGCTGCTGCTGCGGGCCGCCGCAGCTCTGGTGCTGCCTGCGGGCGCACCAGGCGCTGCCCTCGCCGCCGCAGCCGCCGCCCCCTTGCCGGCCATCCCGGACCCAAGCGTCCTGGCTGCCGAATGCGTCATTCCGGCGAAGGCCGGCGGCGGTTTCGCGCTCACCTGCGCATTGGCGCGCGACGCCCTGCAGGCGGTGCGGCCGCAGCGGCCCCCGCTGGGCCAGCGCTTCTTGCCCGGCGGCATCGGCGCCCTCGCCTTCGACCAGATCGCCACCGGGCGCATCGGCGGCCCCGGCACGCTGGTGGCCTTTTCCGGCGGCTCGCTGCTGAACATCGCGCAGGGCCGCTTCGGCCCGCACCCGGTCTCGGCGGTGCGCTGGCTGGCGCTGCTGGGTGCCGACTATGGCGTGATCGCCGTGCACCGCGACTCGCCCTACCGCCGGCTTCAGGACCTGGTGGAAGTGCTGCGCGCCAAGCCCGGCCGCATCGCCTTCGGCGCCGGGGGCACCGTCGGCAGCCAGGATTGGGTGAAGGCTGCCCTGCTGGTGCGGGCCAGCGGCGGTGACCACAAGGCCATGCGCTTCGTGGCCTTCGAAGGCGGCGGCGATGCGCTCAATGCGCTGCAGGGGCGGCATGTGGACGTGTTCTGCGGCGACGCGGCCGAGGCCGCCCAGGCCGTGGACGCCGGCGCCGCCCTGCGCTTCCTGGCGGTCTTTTCGGCCGAGCGGCTGGGCGGCGCGCTGCAGGGCGTGCCCACGGCGCGCGAGCAGGGCATCGACATCGTCTGGCCCACCGTGCGCGGCGTGTACCTCAGCGCCGATGTGCCGGAGCCTGCGGTGCACGCCTGGACCGCCGCCTTCGAGGAGGCGATGAAGGCGCCGGGCTATGCGCAGCTGCTGGTCCGCCATTCGCTCTATCCCTTCGCGCTCACCGGCCCGGCCCTGGCGCGCTTCGTGGAAGCGGAGCTGGACAAGTACCAGAAGCTGGCCACGGAACTGGGCCTGCGCCGCTGGAGCCGCACAGGCAGCTGAGGGGCTGCCCTGCTCCCGCGGCCAGCATCAATAGCCGGCGCCGCGGTCCACCGCACGCAGCGGCGCCAGGCCTGCGCGCACACGCGCGACCTCTTCGGCGAACTGTGCCACCACGGCCCCGATGTCCACGCTGCGGCAGGCATGCGGGGTCACGACCACGCGCGGGTGCTGCCAGAACGGACTTTCGGGTGGCAGCGGCTCATGCCGGAAGACGTCCAGCACCGCGGCGGCGAGGTGACCGCTGTCCAGCGCGGCCAGCAGGTCGGCGTCCACCACATGCTCGCCGCGTCCCACGTTCAGCAGCGAGGCGCCCGCCGGCAGTTGGGACAGCAGGCGCGCGTCGATCAGGTTCTCGGTGTCGGGCGTCAGCGGCAGCAGATTGACCAGGATCTGCGAGCGGGCCAGCAGCGCCTGCAGGCCCGCGGCGCCTTCGAAGACCTGGATGCCGTCCTCCGACCGGCCCCGGCGTGCCCACGCGGCCACATCGAAGCCCACCTGCCGCAGCAGGCGTGCCGCGGGTGCCGCCATCGCACCGAAACCGAGGAAGCCGACGCGACGCGCGCGCAGGGGCAGCGGCGCCCGCTTGCACCAACGCCGCGCGCGCTGGTCCTGCGCATAGGCCGGCAGCTCGCGATGCAGCTGCAGCACCTGGGTCAACACGTACTCGTTCATGAGCACATCGCCGCCCTGGGGGACCGGGCGCGTCAGCGGCACCCCGGCGGGAATGCCGCCGTCGCGCAGCAGGTGGTCCACGCCGGCGTGCAGCGAGCCCACGAGGCGAAGCCGAGGCAGCGCCTGCAGCGCGCCGTGCGGGATGCGCGAGACGAGCGCGAACTCGATCTCCGTCGCATCTCCCACGTCGGGCCAGATGCGCACGGGCAACTCGTCGCCGCAGTGCGCCTGCACGGCGACGCGCAGCGCCGGCAGGGGCACGGGCCCCGCATGCACCAGCAGCGCCATCACTCGGCGCGGATGTTGTTCCGGCGGATCACCTCGCCCCAGCGTCGCTGCTCGTCGACCAGCAGCTTGGCCAACTGCTCGGGGGTGCCGGTGCTGATCTCGCCGCCCCCGTTGGCCGCGAACTGCTGCATCTCGGCCGAGGCCATCCCCTTGGCCGCCGCTTCGCGCACGCGGGCGATGATGGGCGCGGGCGTGCCGAGAGGGGCCATCAGCGCCATCCAGTAGTCCGCGCCGGCATCGAGCACGCCCAGTTCCACCAGCGTGGGCACCCCGGGCATCAGGCTCGAGCGGGCGTCGCTGCTCAGCGCCAGCACCTTCACCTTGCCCTGCTTCATCCAGATCTGGGCATTGGGCACGGTGTCGAAGTACATCTGCACCTCGTCCGCCGCCAGGGCCTGCACCGCGGCGGCAGAGCCCTTGTAGGGCACATGCACCAGATCCAGCCCCGTGCGGCTCTTGAACAGCTCG
The DNA here is from genome assembly GCF_913773995.1 of uncultured Pseudacidovorax sp. Classification (GTDB taxonomy): domain Bacteria; phylum Pseudomonadota; class Gammaproteobacteria; order Burkholderiales; family Burkholderiaceae_C; genus Xenophilus. The sequence goes on along the minus strand of NZ_CAJYES010000162.1, from coordinate 26,098 downwards.
CCCAGCAGGTGGTTGGTGCTGCCCACGCCGGAAGAGGCGTAGTTCAGCTTTCCGGGCCGCTGCTTGGCGTAGGCCATGAAGTCGGCCAGGGTCTTGCCCGGCACCGAGGTGCTCACCATCAACACGCCCAGATAGTGGATCAGCAGCGTGATCGGCGCGAAGTCGCGCGCACCGTCGTAGGGCGGCTTCTCCAGCAGGAGCGGCGCGATCACCTGGTTGGTCGAGGTCGTGAACATCAGCGTGTAGCCATCGGCGGGCGAGCGCATCGCCGCCTGAGTGCCGATGGTGCCGGTGGCACCGGGGCGGTTGTCCATGACGACGGGCTGGCCGAGCTCGATGCGCAGCCGGTCGGCCACCATACGGGCGGTGATGTCCGTGGCGCCACCCGGGGCGAAGGGCACGATCAGCTTGATGGGCCGGTCGGGATAGCCGCTCTGGGCCGAGGCCCCGAAGGCGAGTGAGGCGGCACCGGCGGCGGCCGCCGTCAACACGCGGCGGCGTGGGATGGAGGTGGGCATGGGCTGTCTCCTCGTGGCGGTCATCGAGCGGGCGCGGTGTGTCCGCCCAGCACCTCGGCCACCCAATCGGCCATGTAGTCGGTGGCAGGCGCCTGGTTGTCGACGTGGCAGTGCTCGCAGCCGCCTTCTTCTGCGGTGAAGACCCGCAGTTCGCGCCGCGCGCTGTGGACGGCGGCGGCGTAGACCTGGTGCGCCTCGGTCACCGGCGTCTGACGGTCGTTGCCGCCGTGCGTGATGAGCAGCGGGCAGCGGATGCGCTCGGCGATGCCGCCCAGGTGCATGGGCGCCATCTTCGCGACGACGTCCTCGACGCCCTGCGCGCCGTACACCCACTCGGCATGTTCCAGATGGAAGTGCACCGCCTGCGCAAGCTGGCCCTTCAGGCGCTTCTCGAAGAGCGAGCCCCAGTCCCACACGCCGGTCCAGGCCACACAGCAGGCGAAGCGCGGCTCCAGCGCGGCCGAACGCACGGCGTGGTAGCCGCCCGCCGATGGCGCAATGATGCCGATGCGCGCAGGGTCGACGTCATCGCGACCCAGCAGATATTCCAGGCTCGCACGTGCCGGACGCTCGGTCTCGGGCATGCCGAGCAGGCCCTGCACGCGCAATGCCTCGCCCACGCCCGGATGGTCCACGATCAGCATCGAGATGCCGCGGCGGCGGAACTCCTCGTGGATCTGCATCAGGCAGATCGTCTCCTTCATGATGTCGAAGCCGTCGAACATCACCATGCACGGGCCCCGCCCGTCTCCGGCGCGCACGAACAGCGCCGGCAGCGTGCTGCCTTCGTAGGGCACGGCGCAGCGCTCCACGGGCTGCTCCAGCGTGGCCTGCCAGCCCGCGAAGCTGTCGAGCATGCGGTGGTAGACCGGCATGCGCTGCGGGTCGGCGTGGCGCATCTGGCGCTCGGCCATCATGTAGTAGGTGCAGGCGCGCTGCAGCTTGCGTCCGGCGCTGAAGGCACGACCGGCGCGCAGATCGACCTGGGCATGTTCGGAGACACGGTCGGCGACGCGCAGCCAGCTCTGTGTCCATGCGAGCGACGACGCCTCGCCTTTGACCGAGGCCAGCGGGCGCAGCGGCCTGCACGCTTCGTCGATCTCGCCGATGGCGCCACCACAGGTCTCGGCCATCATCACCGCCAGGCTCCAGGCGTAGTTGTCGGGAAAGTATTCGAACATCGTCTCGTTTTTTTGAAGATTGCGGACGCACGCCTGCCACCCGGAGGGACCGCGCGGGTCCGGGACGGTGAGGGGCGGATCTGAAGCCGTCGGCCGGCTGGGGGTGGGGTTCAGCCTCCCGGAGGAGGGCAGCAATGGATGTCTCGGTCTTCTTGTCTCCTTGTCCGATCAGCGTCGTGCGTGCCGTGCTGTCGTTGGCCCATCGGCGACGCCGGGTGACGCCTCAGTGAGCAACACCCAGCATAGGAGTGCGGCCAGGGCGGGACCAATGGAATCTGACGATGGTTCGCATCACCGCCGGCGATGCATGCGCGCATCCCTGCCGCGCTCAGTGGCGCAAGTGGGCTGTCTCGGTCTCTGCGGACGGCAGCTTCATGCTTGTCCGATGAAAGCTGCCTTCGATCAGGCGCAGGCCCTACTGGATTACCCCTGCCGCCACATTGATCGACAGCGCCAGCACCACCATGTTGAAGCCGAAGGACAGCACGCTGTGCATCAGCGTCAGCCGCCGCATCTCGCGCGTGGTGACCTGCACGTCGGACACCTGCGAAGTCATGCCGACGACGAAGGCGTAGTACATGAAGTCGGCATAGTCCGGGTCGGCCTTGCCTGGAAAGTCCAGCCCGCCCTCATCGGGCGTGCCGTCGTCGCGGTAGTAGCGGTGGGCGTAGTGAAAGGCGTAGACCGTGTGGATCATCAGCCAGGAGCCCGCCAGTGCCACCATGCCCAGCACGATGTGCGCGCCGCGCTCCACGCCGCCCAGTTGCTTGACCTGCTGCAGCAGCAGGCCGATGGCGATCACGCTGCTGAGGATGGCGGCCGAGACGATGGCCAGGATGATCGGCCCCGGTGGATCGAGCGATCGGGCCCGGGCCTTGACCTGCGCCGCGTCGAAGATGCGCGCCTGCCAGACGGCCCAGCCCAGGTAGGCGGCCACCGCCGCACACCAGCCCAGCAGGCCGGCCGGCCGCGCGGCCATGCCGCCCGCGATGCACAGGCCCGCGACAGCGACGCCGGCCAGGCCACCATAGGTCAGACGCTGCGTCCCATTGACATGTCGAAAGTGCCGTCGCATGCGGCCACTTTAGCGGCCGCGGCCTGCCGCCCATCTGACCCGCCGCGCGCTCGGCGCGCCGGCCTACACCAGGGTGCAGCCTCGCTGATAGCTTGAGCGCCAATCAGCACTTCAGGAGCGGCACGATGACATCCAGCCTCAAGACGGGCGACAAGGTGAAGTGGGATACCTCCCAGGGGCAGACCACCGGCAAGGTGGTGCGCAAAGTCACGCATACCGCCCATGTGGCCGGGCACGAAGCCAAGGCCTCACCGGCCCACCCTCAGTACGAGGTCAAGAGCAGCAAGACCGGCAAGAAGGCGATCCACCATGCCGATGCGCTGAAGAAGGCCTGAGCCGATGTCGCAGCCGAAGAGCGATGACGCATCGGAAATCGTGCGTGCGTTCAAGCATGCCGTGAACATGACGCCGGCCCAGTTGGAGAAGTGGCTGGAGACGGAAGCGTCGAAGACCGTCGGCTTCAAGGGTGGCGCAGGGGGTGAGTCCGTGGGCCACCGCTCCGGCCGCCGCATCGTGCGACTGCTGCACAAGAAGACGGACGACTTGACCGCGGGGGACCTGGCGCACATGCGCAAAGTGGTGGGCTATGTGAAGCGGCACCTGGCGCAGCGCCCGGACGGGTCGGTGCGCGACACGCCGTGGCGCCAGTCGCTGATGAACTGGGGACACGATCCCATGCGGCACTGAGTGCCCGCCTGCGGAGCGATGCCGCCCGCCTCCTGCGTCACAACGACCAGCTCGCTGCCATGCTGGGACGCTGGCGGAAGGCTTCGTACCAACTGGCCGTTGGCGAGTGGCGCTCGCGCCAGCCGAGATCCGGAAAGCGCAAGTCGAGGTACCACAGCGCACAGCCGATGGTCAGCGCACCCAGGTCCACGCGGCCGGCGAGCAGGTCCGGATGGGCATCGAGGTGGGCCAGTGAGGTTTCGATCTTGTCGAGCTGTGCGGCTCGCCATTCCGGCCAGCGGATTGATTCGGGCCGCGCCACGTCTTCATAGCGCGCGAGCAGTGCCGCGTCCAGCATGCCGTCTCCCAACGACTGCAAGGTCAGCGTGGTCCAGCGGGAAGCGCCGGAGGCAGGGATCAGGCGACGGCCTGCCTGCACATCCAGGTACTCGCAGATCACGCGGCTGTCGTAGAGCACCTGACCGTCGTCGGTGAAGAAGGTCGGCACCTTGCCGAGCGGGTTGTGGGAGATGATGGACTGGTCGCGCTGGAGCGGATGCGCACTGGAGGGCAGCAGCTCGATCTGCCCATCCAGGCCGAGTTCGTGGGCAGTGACCATGCACTTGCGCACATAGGGGGAGAAGGGCGAGAACAGGATCTTCATGGTTGGGACTCCACGGGTGGGGTATGGGCCAGGTGCTGGCCGGCCGGCCAAGCGAAGGTCAGCGCCGGGCCGAGCGTGATGCCGGGCGCAGGATACTGCCCGCCCATCAGCGAGCGCATGTCGTTGCCGTCCACGTGCAGGCTTGGCACCGGCGTGCCATCGACCGACAGGGCCTGTGCGTGGGCGTTCTCCGGCGCCCTGGGGCGAATGGGGAGGCGGCTGAAATGACGCCTTTTGACGAGCGCGAAGCCCGCGGTATACGATTGCCATATACCCACGGGAGAACCAAACATGTCCATCGGCACCGTCTTCATCAACAACCGAACACAGGCTGTTCGCCTTCCCGTGGATGTCCGGCTGCCCGATGGGGTTCACAAGGTCGAGGTGAGGATCCGGGGCCCGGAACGCATTCTCGTTCCCGTTGGCCAGGTCTGGGACAGCTTTTTCTTCGAAGGTCCAGCCGTCAGCGATGACTTCATGGCCGAGCGCTCCGACCAGCATCAGGCAGAGCGTGAGGCGCTGTGATGCTCAACTATTTGCTGGACACCAACACCGTCATCTACGTACTAAAGCGGCGGCCGGTCGAGGTGCTGTCGACCTTCAATGCCAATGCGCACCGCATGGCCATCTCGTCCATCACGATGGCAGAACTTCTGCATGGCGCGCAAAAGAGCGAACGGGTGCTTCAGAATTTGGCGGCGGTCGAGGACTTCTGCAGCCGCCTCGAAGTCCTGCCGTATGGCGGCAAGGCCGCCCAGCACTACGGCGCGATCCGCGCGGCCCTCGAAAAGCAGGGGCAACCCATCGGCGTCAACGATCTCCACATCGCGGCCCACGCCCGCAGCGAAGGGCTGGTGCTGGTCACGAACAACGTGTCGGAGTTCGAGCGGGTGCCAGCCTTGCAGATCGAAAACTGGGTGGGCGCCCGCCGCTGAACATCAGCGTCGGTCACCGCGGGGGGCCTCGCGTTCCACGCTGAGGCCAACTTGCAATGGCCGCCCACGCACGGCACCCACGCAGCGCCGCAATCGGCAGATGAATGCCGCGCGGCACCGACCCGGCCAAGCGCCTTCCCTGCACAGCGTCGACCAATCGCGCTTCAGAAAAGCTCCTCTACCCCCGAATTCGCAGGAAATCATTGATCCCAGTCGCAATCGCTCCGGAAATTGCAGGATAAGTGCGCGGCCCTCTGCCTACAGTAGAGCCTTTCCGTCCACCCCCACGAATCTGGAGCCGATATGTCCGACCTCTTCGACAACCCCATGGGCCTGTGCGGCTTCGAATTCGTCGAGTTCGCCTCGCCCACGCCGAATGTCCTGGAGCCGGTGTTCGAGAAGATGGGCTTCACGCTGGTGGCCAAGCACCGCTCCAAGGACGTGCTGCTCTACCGCCAGGGCGGCATCAACTTCATCGTCAACCGCGAGCCGCGCAGCCCGGCCGCCTACTTCGCCGCCGAGCATGGTCCCTCCGCCTGCGGCCTCGCCTTCCGCGTGAAGGACTCGCATCTGGCCTACAAGCGCGCCCTGGAGCAGGGCGCCCAGCCCGTCGAGATCGCCACCGGTCCCATGGAGCTGCGCCTGCCGGCCATCAAGGGCATCGGCGGCGCGCCGCTGTACCTGATCGATCGCTACGAGGACGGCAAGTCCATCTACGACATCGACTTCGAGTTCCTGCCGGGCGTGGACCGCCATCCCAAGGGCCATGGCTTCCAGGTGGTGGACCACCTGACGCACAACGTCTACCGCGGCCGCATGAGCTACTGGGCAGACTTCTACAGCAAGCTCTTCAACTTCCGCGAGATCCGCTACTTCGACATCAGTGGCGAATACACCGGCCTCACCTCCAAGGCCATGACCGCGCCCGATGGCCTCGTGCGCATTCCGCTCAACGAGGAGTCGCGCCAGGGCGGCGGCCAGATCGAGGAGTTCCTGATGCAGTTCAACGGCGAGGGCATCCAGCACATCGCCCTGCTGACGGACAACCTGCTCGACTCCATCGACCGCCTGCAGATGGCCGGGGTGCCGCTGCTGACGGCGCCCAACGACATCTACTACCAGAACCTCGAAAAGCGCCTGCCCGGTCACGGCCAGCCCGTGGGCGAGCTGCAGGCCCGCGGCATCCTGCTCGACGGCACCACCGAAGGCGGCCAGCCGCGCCTCTTGCTGCAGATCTTCTCGGAGCCCACCCTGGGCCCGGTCTTCTTCGAATTCATCGAGCGCAAGGGCGACTACCGCGAAGGCTTCGGCGAGGGCAATTTCAAAGCCCTGTTCGAGTCGCTGGAGCGCGACCAGATCAACCGCGGCGTGCTGAAGGTGGACGACAAGGCCGCCGAGAAGGAAGCCGCGTGAGCGCAGCGCCCGTCCGTCTCGACGGCGACGCGCTCGCGGCGCAGCTCGCCACGCTGCCGCGGTGGCGCCATGCACCGGAGCGCGGCGGCCTGATCGTGCGCGAATTCGTCTTCGGCGACTTCGTGGCCGCCTTCGGCTTCATGGCCCAGGTCGCGCTGCATGCGGAGCGCATGAACCACCACCCCGAATGGTTCAACGTCTACAACCGCGTGCAGGTCACCCTGACCACGCACGATGCCAACGGCCTCTCGGCCAAGGACATCGAGATGGCCGGCCTGATGGACCGGCTGGCCAACGCCCTGGGCGCCCGCGCCCCCGCCTCCTCCACCTAGGAGCCCGCCATGCTGCAGACCACCGACACCGCGCCGGCCAAGCATGGCCTGGCGGCGGGGACAGAACACGCCCCTGCGCGGCCCGACTGGACCATCGACCAGGACTGGGGCCGCTACACCGCCGAGGAGCATGGCGTGTGGCGCACGCTCTTCGAACGCCAGAGCCGCTTGCTACCCGGCCGCGCGTGCGACGAATTCATCCGCGGCATGCAGGACCTGCCCATCGGCCCGGAGCAGATTCCCGACTTCGCGCAGATGTCCAGGGTGCTGCGCGCACGCACTGGCTGGGAGGTGGTGGCCGTGCCGGGCCTGGTGCCCGACGACGTGTTCTTCGAGCACCTGGCCAACCGCCGCTTTCCGGCCGGCCAGTTCATCCGCAAGCCGCATGAGCTGGACTACCTGGAAGAGCCCGACGTCTTCCACGACGTGTTCGGCCATGTGCCCATGCTGATGAACCCGGTCATCGCCGACTACATCCAGGCCTACGGCGAAGGCGGCCTCAAGGCCAACCGCCTGGGCATGCTGGAGAAGCTGGCCCGGGTCTACTGGTACACGGTGGAGTTCGGCCTGGTGCAGCAGAGCGACGGCCTGCGCATCTATGGCGCCGGCATCGCCTCGTCCGCCAGCGAGACCCGCTTCGCCGTCGAGGACGACTCGCCCAACCGCATCCGCTTCGAGCTGGCGCGGGTGATGCAGACGCACTACCGCATCGACGACTTCCAGGAGACCTACTTCGTGCTGGGTCACCTGGACGAACTGCTGGAGCTGGCCCGCATCGACTTTGCGCCGCTCTATCAGCGTCTGGCCGGTGCGCCAGAGCACGAGCCGGGCGACGTGCTGGCCACCGACGCGGTCCTCACCCGCGGCACGGGCCGCTACCACGCGGCGCGTCGTTCCGCACCCAAGGTTTGAAGGCACATCCATGAATGCACAGAACGCGCAGCGGGTGGTGCTGATCACCGGCGCCTCCGGCCAGCTCGGCCGCGCCGTGGCGCAGACATTCCAGGACCGGGGCGCCAGGCTCATCCTGCTGGACCGCCAGAGCGGCGCCCTGCCCGATGGCGACGCCGTGCTGAACGTGACGGTCGACCTGGCCGATCGACAACAGGTCGCGCAGCGCATCGGCGAAGCCGTGGCGCGCATGGGCGGCCTGCACACCGTCTGCCACATCGCCGGCGGCTTCCGCATGGGCGAAGCGGTGCACGAGACCAGCGCCGCGACCTGGGACTTCCTGATGGACCTGAACGCCCGCTCGCTGCTGCATGTGGCCGCGGCCACCGTGCCGCTGCTGCTCAAGCAGGGCGGCGGCCAGATCGTGACCGTGGGCGCGGGCGCCGCCGCGCGCGGCGGTGCGCAGATGGGCGCCTACAGCGCGGCCAAGAGCGCGCTGGTCCGCCTGACCGAGTCGATGTCGGCGGAACTGAAGGACCAGGGCATCCGCGTCAACTGCGTGCTGCCCTCGATCATCGACACGCCGGACAACCGCCAGTCCATGCCCGATGCCGACTTCGCACGCTGGGTGGCGCCACAGGCCCTGGCCGATGTGATCGCCTTCCTGGCCTCGGACGCGGCGCGCGCCATCCATGGCGCGGCGATCCCGGTGAGCGGACGCGTGTAGCGGCGTCCGGGCCCGCTGGCACGGCCCTACGACCGCTTGCTGCTGTCCTGGACTGCCGCTGCGTCCGCCGCCTGCACGGACGCCGACGGCCCGCGAATGCACTCCCAGGCCTGCCACTCCGCATCGGTGAGCCGCCCGGCCACGCGGGCGACGTGGGCGAACTTCGCGCAGTCGGTCATCAGCGAGAGCTTGCGGATGTCGCACAGCAAGGACTTGAAGTGCTCGATGGCATGGTCGGTGTCCGCGGCAATGACGTGCAGCGGCAGCTTCGACAGATCGGTGGCGATCTCCCGCGCCCGCCGGGCCTCCTGCATCAGCACCTCCACGTCTTCCGCCGACAGGTGCAGGCGCTTGGCCTCGCGGTTGACGATCTCGGCCTCTTCCTCCGACAGCTTTCCGTCGGCCAGCATGTCGAACAGCTCCTGACGCAGCGCGTCCCGCTCCTTGTGCAGCTGGTCGGAGAACGCCGAGGACAGCAGGGCCGCCGGAATGGCGAAGATGCCGATGCCGATCAGCGCCAGCACGATGGTCACGGTACGGCCGGCCGGCGTCACCGGCGTGATGTCGCCATAGCCGACCGAGGCCAGGGTGATCACCGCCCAGTAGATCGACTGCGGGATGTTCTCGAACTTGTCGGGCTGGGCGTCATGCTCGAAGACGTAGCCCAGGCTCGCCGTGAGGATGACCAGCAGCCCCATGATGAAGGCCGCGGCCGCCATGACCGGCCATTCGCGGCCGATCACCTTGGCCAGCGTGCGCGTCGCGTCGGTGTAGCGCGTGAGCTTGAGCAGACGCAACAGGCGGAACACACGCAGGAAGCGCAGATCCAGCACATAGTTGAAGAACGCCTCCACGAAGAAGGGCAGGATCGCCAGCAGGTCGATCAGCATGCCCGGGCTGCGGGCCTGGCGCAGGCGACCCAGCAGCGGCCCTTCGTAGCCCGGCTCCTCGACGCAGCCGTACAGCCGCAGCCAGAACTCCAGCGTGAACACCGACACCACCACGATGTCGACCACCACGAGTTCCAGGTGGAAGCGGTACTGGATCCAGTGCACCGACTCCAGGATCACGGCCACCACGGACACCAGCACGCAGGCGGCGATCACGAAGTCGAAGTAGCCGTGCAGCTTGCCGCTGTACGGACTGGCAAAGACCAGCGCATGGACCCGCTGCCGCAGGCTGCGGCCGGCATTGAGCTGGTTGAACTCGTTGACCGCCGGCACGAGGAAGCGGAACAGCTTCAGGATCCGCAACAGCCGGAAGACCCGCAGCACGCGCAGATCGATGGGCACGAAGGCATGCAGCAGGCTGGGCAGGATGGCGATCAGGTCCAGCAGTGCATAGGGACTGCTGAAGAAGGCCAGACGCGGACGCGGCGCCGCCGCGAATGCCGGATCTTCGGGGGCCGTATAGAGCCTCAGCCCGTACTCGAGGATGAACACGGCGAGCGACACCGCATCGAACAGGTGCAGCCAGTGCCGGGCCGATTCGGGCAGGGCCGCCGCCGCCTCCAGCAGGGCCACGACCAGGTTCGCGCCGATGGTCCAGGCCACCGCGCGGTCGAAGACGCGCTGCCAGTTGCTGGCATTGCCCGGATCGAGCAGGCTGGCCCACAGCAGCCGCCGCAGCCTCTGCCGCGGATTCAGGGCGGCCGCTTCGTGCAGGGCCCGGTCACCGACGATGGCCGGCACCGGGCCGCGGGCCGCATGCCGGTAGGAGCGTGGGGTCGGCGATTCGCCGTTCATCGGCAACATGGACATGGCCTCGTGCGTCGGCTTCTAGAAGTCGAGGTCGGCCACATGGATGGCGTAGCCCGCGGCATCGCAGACCTGCAGGCGCAAGGCCAAGGCCGGCGCCAGGGCGTCGCCCTCCACCAACGGCACCGCCGCCGCAGGCGTGGACGTGCCGGGAACGGGTGGCATCAGCTTCTCAAGCACCAGCTGCCCTACCGTGGCAGCCTGGCCAGGCTTGCACTTGTCGATGAGCTGCAGCGGCGCACCGGTGAAGGCGTTGCGCATGGCCCCCAAGGGCCCGGCGTCTGCCATCAATGCCTGGGCACAGGCGCCCCAGCGCGGCGATGTCTCCGCGAGCGGCTGCGGCGCGGCGCAGGCCTGCGGCAGGAAGTCCTGCCCGCGGCCCGCCGCGTGTGCCGCGGCCATCCAGTGCGACAGCTGCTCCGCCTGCGACTTGCTCCGCTCCGTCAGCGTGGCGTGACGCCAGGTACGCGCGGCGGCGGAACCCATGAAGACCATGGCGGCCAGCGCCAGCATGAAGAAGATGCCGTCGCCACCCAGGCGCATGGCCTTGGAGGGGAAAGAAGGAAGCGGGAGGTGTTCTGGCACGACAGGGGTGCGGGACGCGAAAGCTGCAAGGGCAGCAAAGCGTGCGCCAGAACATTCGTTGACCAGTACAGTGTTTTTCGACGGCTATTCACGCGCCCGTCAACGAGCCGCACTGAGCCGCGGCCATGGCGTGATCCACAGCGGTGCAGTGCACCAGATGGGACGACACCCACGCACCTCGTTGGCGTCCTCGAGCACCGGCGCTCACCCCGCGCTCGCCCTCGCATGGTGGGGCTCGCCCGGCCGGCGGACGGGTTGAAGGCCGATCGCGCCGCGACCCGTTCGGCTCAGCTGGAGATGCCCAGCAGCTGCTTCACCAGCCCGTACTGCGCATCGAGCATCGAGGTGCCGAGCGAGATGCGGCAGCCGCGGGCCTGCGCGGCGACCAGCAATGGCGTGAGCGCCGGGGTCATGATGATCTCGGCCACATCGGTGGAAGCGGCGAGCCGACCGACATCCAGGGGCAGCGCATCGCCTTCGTGCATGCCCATCGAGGTGGTGTTGATCACGACGTCGAAGCCGCGAGGATCGTCCGGCCCCGACGCGGCAGCACAGCCCGGCCAGGCCGCGCCTACCGCCTCGGCCAGCGCCTGTGCGCGCGCCGCCGTGCGGTTGTGGATGACCAATGCGCTGGCGCCCGCCTCCGCGACGGCAAAAGCCACCGCCCGTCCGGCGCCGCCCGCGCCCAGCTGCAGCACGCGGCGGCCCGCCAGGCCGATGCCGCCCGCAGCCAGTCCGTCCACGAAGCCCTGCCCGTCGAGGTTGTCGCCGGTGAGGCGGCCGTCGGGATCCCGGCGGACGAAGTTGACCGCGCCGATCAGGCGCGCGCGCGGCGTGACCGCATCCAGCAGCGGCATCACCGCGATCTTGTGCGGGATGGTCACGCCGAAGCCCCGCACGTTCTGCAGCAGCCGCAATGTGCCGATGACGGTGGGAAGGTCCGACGGGCCCACGTGCAGCGGCGACACCGCCATGTCCAGCCCCTCGGCCGCGAAGCGCGCGTTGAGCCGGTCCGAACCGACCACATGCGCCACCGGATTGGCCAGGATGAACAGGATGCCCGTCCGGCCGGTGATGCGAAGGGCGGCGCTCAACGCGCGTCTCCCGCGGCCAGCGCGCGGCCGACCGCCTCGGCCACCGCCGGCGGCGTGAGGCCATGGCGCTCGAACAGCCAGGGCATCGAGGCGCCCTGCGCGAACCGGTCGCGCACGCCCAGACGCAGCAGGCGCGCGCCGCCCCCGGCTTCGGCCAGCGCCTCGGCGACGGCCGAGCCCAGTCCGCCGATCACCGAATGGTTCTCCAGCGTGACGATCAGCCGGCGCTGGCGGGCCTGTGCACGCACGAAGTCGTCGTCGAAGGGCTTGAGCGTGTGGGCGTTGGCCACGGCCACGCCCAGTCCCTGGGCCCGCAGGGGGGCCGCGGCGGCCAGCGCCACCTCGACCATCAGGCCGCTGGCGATCAGCAGCACCTCGCCTTCGGCGGCTTCCAGCGGCTGGATCTCGCCGATGCGCAGCGGCATCCAGGGCGTGCCCGCGGACAAGGCCTGGCTGGCGCGCAGCAGGCGCAGGTAGACGGGCCCCTTGTGGTCGGCCGCCGCTCGCACGGCGGCGGGCACCTGCGCCGGGCCCGCGGGCTCGATCACCGTCATGTTCGGCAGGGCCCGCATCAGCGCCACGTCGTCGATGGCCTGGTGGCTCACGCCGAGGATGGTGGCGAGCCCGGGCAGGAAGCCCACGATCTTCACGTCGGCCTTGGGGTAGGCCACCTGCATGGCCACCTGGTCGTAGGGCCGCCGCGTGGCGAAGACGCAGAAGGTGTGGACCCAGGCCTGCATGCCGCTGCGTGCCAGTCCGCCCGCCACGCCGACCATGTTGGCCTCGGCGATGCCGGCGTTGATGAAGCGCTCCGGCAGCGCGTCGCGGAACAGGTCGGTCTCGGTGGAACTGCTCAGGTCGGCGGACAGTGCCACGATGTGACCGCGTTCGCGTGCCAGCGCCAGCAGCGTCTCGCCGTAGTAGCGGGGCACGGCGCCCTGGCTGGCAGCTGCTGCGCCCGGCGCCGGCGCGACCGCATGCGCGCCGCCCTGGGTGAAGTCGTCGACCACGACCGCATCCGGTTGCGACAAAGGAGAAAGAGTGGCGTCACGCATGGCTGGCCTCCAGTTCGGCCAGGGCCGCATCGGCCAGATCGGCGGGCAGCTTGGCGTTGTGACTGATCACCCCCTCCAGCGCACGCACGCCCTTGCCCGGCACGGTGGTGGCGATGAGGATGGTGGGCTGCGCCCGGTTGGCCCGGGCCAGGCCGAAGGCCGCGACCAGGGCATCCAGGTCATGGCCATCGACCTCGACGGCCTGCCAGCCGAAGGCCCGCCACTTGTCGGCGATGGGCGAGAGCTTCAGCACCTGGTCGGTGTGGCCCTCCACCTGCATCCAGTTCAGGTCGAGGATCACGCAGAGGTTGCCCAGCTTCTGCGAGCCCGCGAACATCGCAGCCTCCCACACTTGGCCCTCTTCGAGTTCACCGTCGCCGAGGATGACGTTGACCCGATAGTCCACGCCCGAGATGCGCGAGGCCAGCGCCATGCCGGCCGCGGCCGAGACGCCCTGCCCGAGCGAGCCGAAGGTGCCTTCGACCACCGGCCCCAGGCGCTCGGAGACATTGATCTCCAGCACGGAGCCGTCCACGACGTAGCCGGCCAGATCGGCCTCGGGAATCATCCCGCGCAGCGCCAATGCCGCATGGAAGAGCGCCGAGTTGTGGGCGGTCGAGAGGATGCAGCGGTCGCGCCGCGACCAACGCGGGTCGGCCGGATCGATGGCCGCCTCGTGGAAGTAGAGGCTGGCGAACAGCTCGGCGGCACCCAGGCCCTGCTGCACATAGCCCTGACCGTGGCGGCGCACCAGCTGTACCACCTGGCGGCGCAGCATGCGGGCCACCTCGCGCAGCTCGGAGGTCGGCAGGGCCAGGCGGCCTGCCGCCTGCCAGCGCGGATCGACACCGGCCGCCACAGGGCGTGGTGCGGCGTCACCGGCGTCATGGACGCCCTCCGCCAGGACGGAGCCGGCGCTCATACCGGCACCTCGAAGGGCGTCGGGTCCAAGAAGCGCTGCAGCACATTGCCCGTGATGCGGCTGATGTTGTTGTCGTAGCCGTTGTGGCTGAGCGAGAGCACGTACGAGATTGAGCCCGTCGCGAAGACCGCGCCGCCGTTGGCCGTCTCGAAGAACACCATGTCCGCCCGCACCAGCGCGTTCTGCTCGCCGTCCAGGCCGTGCACCGTGGTGCGGTATTCCTCGGGCGTGGGCAGCGCGCCCGGCCCGAGGCCGTGCGAGGTGGCCAGCATCACCGCATAAGGCGGGGAGCCCAGGCCGACGTCGAAGCGGTCGATCTCGATGCCTACGGCCCCCCCGATGCGCACGCCGTAGTCGCCGATGCGCTCGCCGGGCGCGATGCCTTCGACCGCAAAGGCCACCCGCGGGTTGGCCGCGTCGGGCGTCAGCAGGTAGTAGCCGGCATGGTCGTAGACCATGGCCGCGAAGCCCACGCCGATCAGCTTCTGCGGCGCGAAGCCGCTGTGGCGCCACAGCGCCCCGGGCTCGCCGGTGCCGGCCAGGTGCACCTCGCCGGGCTGCGATTCCCAGGTGCGGGTGCCGGCCATGCCGCGGCGCACTTCCACCGCGGCGGGCGCCTGCGGATGGAAGGCGCAGCGCCAGTAGAAGCCGTTGGCGCCCAGGGCCAGGTGCCGGCCGCCCGCGTTCTGGAAGGCCATGATGCCGTTCATCATGGCCTCGCTGTAGTACTCGGGATGCGACAGCGTGGCGAGCGTGCGGTACCCCGCCAGCGCGCCGGGCCCCTGGCGGTCCAGTTCGACGTCGGTGATGACGTCGTAGTCGATGCCCTTCTCTTCCAGCCAGTCCAGGAAGTGGCTGTCGATGGCCAGGTTGCCGGGCGTGGAGCGCGGCCGCATGTTCAGCACCGGCCGTAGCCAGGAGCTGTAGGCGCGGCCGCTGCCGTCGATGTGGTGGTCGTAGGTGGACTGACCGACCTCCGGATGCTCCTGCAGGTAGACGTCGTCGCCGGTCAGCATCAGCAGCCGCTCGGTCAGCACCTCGAAGTGCACGGCATGCAGCCGCAGCGCACTGTTGGCATAGGCCATGTAGGTCATGCTGGCCGCCAGCACCGCCAGCGGGGCTCGCACCGCATCGGCCGCGGGCGTGATGAAGAAGGTGATGAAGGTCTCGGCATCGTCCGCGGCGCGCGCCCCGCCCTCGCCCGGCGGGCGCAGGCGCAGGGCATAGAAGCCGGACTTCCAGCTACGCGGCACGTCGAGCTCCAGCGTGGCGGGCCATTCGCAGTCGTAGATGTCGTCGCTGTGGAAATGGATGGCGCCGTACTGCTGCGGCGCGGCGCGCCAGTCGTGCACATCGCCCGTCCAGCGCACGCCGGTCATGGCGCGGCAGGGCAGCTGGTGCAGGCGGCCGTGAAGGCGGTTGGCCGAGATGTCCGGCACGTCCAGCGTCTCGATGCCCTGCGAGAAGTCCCAGCAGGCCACCAGCTGCGCATCGGCCTGGCCGGGCCGGGGCGCCTCGTCCCAGCGGCGCAGCGCGTCGGCCTCCATGATTCCCAACACGATCCGCGGACCTTCGATCTTGCCGTCGTAGTGGCCCGCGCAGCGGACCTCCGTGCGAGTGCGCAGATGTGCGCCCGCCGTCAACCCGCATTGGGCGTCGATCTGCCATGGACCGGGTGCCGTGCGGCGCGCCTCGTGGCGCTGCTCGGGCAGCACGCCCTCGGCCAGGCGGCACTGCAGCACGTGCATCTCGCCCGTGGCCGGGTCCAGGCTGGCCTGCACCCAGTACCAGCGCCGCTGCTCCAGCGCCACGCCCGTCCCCAGTTCGGCGACGCCCGCATCGCTGCCCACGCGCAGGCCCACGCCGGCGCGGCTCACCTGCAGCGCATAGCCCCGGCCCGTGTCGTCGCACCAGCGTGCCATCACGGTCTGCGGCGTGTCGGTCAGGCGGGTGGGCCAGATGTAGGCGCCGAAGGTGAAGGTCCCGGCGGGCGCCAGACGCGGATCTTCCGGCACATGCAGGAAGGAGCCGCAGGGCACCTCGCGGTGCACCACCGCATGCAGGCCGTCGATCGGCGACGCCATCTCCTGGTACTTGATGCCCGGGCCGGTGGCGTCGGCGTCGGCGCAGCGCACGCGCACGAACTTCACGTCGGCCTGTGTCTGCTGCGCGCTGCTGAGGTGGAAGCGGATGCGATCGCCCGCGCGCACGCTGAGTTGGTCGGGGTAGCCGACGAAGGCGTTGGTCTCGATGGGAAAGGTCATGGTGGAGGAATGCGGTGCGTGCGTGAGGCTCAGTCGATGTCCAGCGGGGTGCCGGCGAGCGCCTGCCAGCGCAGCTTGAAGACATGCCATTCGGCCTCGTCCAGCGACTCGAAGACCACGTCGTGGAAGACCTTCACCTTCTGCCCGCGCTCATCGGGCATCTGCGCCAGCGCCCAGCGGCGGCCGGGCTCGACCGTCAGCAGCAGGTAGCGACCCGGAAAGGCGCCCCAGCGCATGCGGTGCAGCAGCTTGCGCAGCTCTTCGCTGTGGGGGCCTCGGATGTTGCGGCGGAACTCGCTGGCGAGCTCGGTGCGGCTCGGGTCCAGCACATAGCGCGCGGCCTGGGGGTCGCTGGTGTGGTCCATCATGGTCAGGGCGGTGTCTTGCCGGGGGGCGCCGGCTGGTTGCGAAGCGCCAGCAGCTCTGCCGCACGCTCGGGGTTGTGGTCGATCTCGGTGAGCACCTTCACGAAGTTGCGTCCGCCTTCGACCAGGTCGTCGCGGATGGCCTGGGTGACCAGGGCCACGTCGCGCGCCTGCAGGCCCTTGAGGACGTTCATGTGCTGGTGCTCGGCGTCGTAGCTGGGATGGCCGTGCGGGTACAGGAAGTTGAGCATCGGCCCCACCTGCACCCAGATGCGGTCGAGCAACTCGGTGAGCTGCGGCATGCCCGAGCGGCGATAGATGCCGAAGTGGAAGTCGAAGTTGTGCTGAAGCGCGGCGCGGTAGTCGCGCGTCTTCTCCGCCCGCATCAGCAGGCGGTGCGACTCGGTCAGCTGCCGGATCGCCGCGTCGTCGAGCAGCGGGATCGCCCGCTCGGCCGCCAGCGGCTCCAGCGCCAGCCGGATGTCGCGCAACTCCAGGTACTCGGCCAGGCTCAGCTGCCGCACGCGGATGAAGTAGCCCTCCTTCATCTCCAGGGCGCGGTCGCGCACCAACTGGATCAGGGCCTCGCGCACGGGCGTCTCGCTGGTGCCGATCTCCTTGGCCAATTCGCGGATCTTGAGCCGCTGCCCGGGCTGGAAGACCGCGGACATGAGCTTCTCGCGCAGGCTTTCGTAGATCTGGCTGGCGAGGTTGGTTCGGCCGACGACGTTGAGACCAGGGGTGGACATGTTCATCTCTGTGGGGCTGCGAAGAAAGCCGCCGGGGCGGCGGCGCAGCGAGTATCGGGGCCGCTGCGCGCCGCCTGCCCGGCCTTCCGGCTCAGCGGCCCAGCCACGCGATCCAGCGGTCGCGCAGCATCTGGCGGTTGTTGCCGATCCACTCGTAGTCGGCCACGATCAGCTTGTCGAAGTTCTCGGCCGAGGTGGCCAGCATGGCCCGCCGCTCGGGCGGGAACAGGTTGGCGGTCTTGGCGCTGCCGGTGTCGTAGCTCACGGCATCAACGAACTTCACATGCTGCTCGGGCGGCAGGCTGTAGAAGAAGTCGAGGTAGGCCATGGCAGCCTTGGGGTGCGGCGCCCCCTTGGGGATGGCCATGTAGCCCACGTCGCGGATGGCGCCGTCCCACGACACGGCCAGCGGCACCTTGGCATTGATCAGCGAGATGAGACGGCCCGAATAGCCCATGGTCATCACCACCTCCTTGCTGCGCATGGTCTGCTGGAGCTGGTCGCCGCTCTTCCACCACACGGCGATGCTGGGGCGCAGCTTGTCGAGCTTCTTGTAGGCGCGGTCCAGGTCGAGCGGGAAGAGCTTGTCGGGCGCGACGCCATCGGCCAGCAGGGCGGCCACGGGTACCCACCATTCGCGGTCGCCGGTGTCGGGCAGCCCGCGCGGGCCGGGGAACTTGGCCGTGTCCCAGAAGTCGGCCCAGGTCTTGGGGCCCTTGCCGTCCTTGAAGACGTCGGTGTTGTAGCCGATCTGCATGCCGCCCACGGTGCGCATCACGCCGTAGGGCGTGCAGGCGCCCTTGACGCCGTTGGCGGTCACGCTGGGCAGCTTGCTGCAGTCGATGGGCTGCAGCAGGTCCTTCTTCTGCACCAGGTCGGGCGGCGTGGCGGTCACGATGTCGAACTCCATGCCGCCGCTGCGCGACATGGCCTGCACCTTGGCCCACTGGTCGGGCACCTCGATGGCGGCGGGGATCACCTCGACGCCCTTGGCCTTGGAGAACGGCGTGTAGAAGGACTGCACCAGCGCCTTCTCGATCAGGCCGCCGGTGGTGGCGATCACCAGCTCCTTCTCGAGGGCCTGGGCCGAAGCGCCAGCGGCACCGAGCAGCGCCGCGCCGCCGAGGACGAGCGCGCAGGCGCCCTTGCGTGGATCGAGCCAATTCATCATCACGAACTCCTTGCGAGTGAAGACCAGGGATAGGGAGAGAAGGCAGGGGGCTCAGCGGCTGCGCCGCCGGGCCTCCATGACGCGCAACAGCGCGGCAGCGACGAGCACCGCGATCGACAGCAGGGTCAGCAGCGTCGCGATGGCGGGAATGACAGGCGTGAGGTTCTGCTCGATGTCCTCGAACATCCGGCGCGGCAGCGTGCGCTGGCGCACGCTGGACACGAAGAAGGACACCACCGGTTCGTCGAAGGAGATGATGAACGCGAACAGCGCACCGCTCAGCAGGCCGGGCACGATCAGCGGCAGCGTCACCAGGAAGAAGGCGCGCAGCCGGCTGGCGCCGCAGCTCATGGCGGCGGACTCCAGGTCGGGGTCCACGCGCGACAGCGCGGCCGAGACGGTGAAGACGACGAAGGGCAGCGCCAGCACGGTGTGCGCCGCGACGAAGCCGGTCATCGTGCCCACCACGCCCAGGCGCTGGTAGAACAGGTAGCAGGCCACCGCCACCGCGATGTGCGGGGCGATCACCGGACCGATGACCATGAGCTGCGTGGCCGGACGCAGGCGGGCGGCGCCGCGCACGATGGCGTACGCCACCATGGTGCCGATCACGACCGAGCAGACCATGGTGAGCGCCGCCACGCGCAGACTCAGCAGCGTGGCGCGCTGCCATTGCGGATCGGCGAAGAACTCCTCGTACCAGTGCAGCGTGAAGCCGCGCGGCGGGAACTCGAGAAAGTCCGCCGGGCTGAAGGACATCGGCACGATGATCAGCGTGGGCAGCATGATGAACAGCACCACCAGCCACACGTAGACGCGCAGGGAAAAGCTGCCCAGGTCGAAGTGGGCCTTGTTGCGACGGGCCGGCGGGGCGCTCGGGGTGTCGGTCATGCGCCGCCTCCCATCAGACGGTTGAAGCTCACGGCCTTGTTGAAGACCATCGTCAGGGTGGCCACGACCACCATCAGCACGCCGATCAGCGCGGCCGCAAAGGGCCAGTCGAGCATCTCGCGCACCTGCTGCGACACCAGCGTGGCGATCATCAGCTCCTGCGGGCTGCCCACCAGCGCGGGCGTGACGAAGAAGCCCAGCGCCGAGAGAAACACCATCAGGCAGCCGCTCCAGATGCCGGCCCGGCTCATGGGCAGCAGCACCTCGAAGAAGGCGCGCCGGCGGTTGGCGCCCAGCATGGCGGCCGCGCGCATGTAGTCGTCTGGAATGTTCTTGAGCGCCGAGTAGATCGGCAGGATCAGGAAGGGCAGCAGCACATGGGCCATGGCCAGCACGACGGCGCCCTCGGTGTAGAGCAGCTTCATGGGCTCGCCCGTCAGGCCCAGCCACTGCAGGGCGTTGTTGACGATGCCGTCGCGGCGCAGCAGCACGATCCAAGCCGCGGTGCGCACCAGCACGCTGGACCACAACGGCAGCAGCACGCAGGCCGTCAGCAGCAGGGCGACCGCGCCTTTCACGCGCGTCATCATGTAGGCGATGGGAAAGCCCAGCACCAGCGCCAGCACGGTGGTGAGCAGACTGATCCATCCGGTGCGCACCATCACCCGCAGATAGACGGGGTTGTCGAACACACGGGCGTAGTTGTCCAGCGTGGGGTGCGGCTCCAGCACGCTGAGCGACAGCAGGCTCAGCAGCGGATACAGGAAGACGATCAGCAGCAGTGCAAAGAAGGGCGCGAGCAGCAAGGCCGTCCAGCCACCACTGAGCTGCCGGCCGCCCAGCCAGAGCCGGCGCAGCGGCGACGGTGGCGCCAGGGCCGATGCCGCCACGGGAGGGGCGACGGCGCTCATGCCGTGGCCGCCTCTTCGCCATAGACGCGCAGCGCCTCGGGCGACCAGCGCAGGCCGACCTGGTCGCCGGCCTGCACGTTCACCCGGCTGGGGTCGGACAGGCGGGCGCGCAGCTCGGTGCCATCGTCCAGGTTGGCGATGCACAGCACGGTGGAACCGCTGTAGATCACGCCGGCCACACGGGCGCGCAACGCGGACGGGTCTTCGGGATTCACCAGCGCGATCTGCTCCGGCCGCAGCGCCGCCACGCCCCGGCCGCCCGCAACGTCCAGACCCACCAGCGCCTTCGCACCCACCTCGCAGTGGTGCGTGCCGCCCGGCAGCTGTACCGTGGCCGCCTCGCCACGCAAGGGCCCCACGCCGACAGGGATGAAGTTGGTCTCGCCGATGAAGCCGGCGACGAAGCGGTTGCGCGGCCGTTCGTACAGCGCCTTGGGCTCGTCCAGCTGCTGGATGCGGCCCTGGTTGAGGATGGCGACCCGGTCGGCCATGGTCAGCGCTTCGCCCTGGTCGTGGGTCACGAAGACGACGGTGATGCCCAGCTGCGATTGCAGGCGCTTGATCTCCAGCTGCATCTCCTCGCGCAGGTTCTTGTCGAGGGCGCTGAGTGGCTCGTCCATCAGCAGCACCTTCGGCCGATAGACGATGGCGCGGGCCAGGGCCACGCGCTGCTGCTGTCCGCCCGACAGCTGCGCCGGCATGCGCGCGCCCAGGCCGGCGAGCCGCACGGTGGCCAGGGCCTGCTCGGCCAGGCGGTGGCGCTCGCCTTTGGCCACGCCGCGCATCTTGAGGCCGAAGGCCACGTTGTCCAGCACCGTGAGGTGCGGGAACAGCGTGTACTTCTGGAAGACCATGCCCAGGTTGCGATGGTTGGCCGGCAGGTAGGTCACGTCGCGACCGTCGATGGCGATCTGGCCGGCATCGGGCAGCTCGAAGCCGGCGATGCTCATGAGGATGGAGGTCTTGCCCGAGCCGCTGGGCCCGAGCAGCGCCAGGAACTCGCCCGGACGGACCTGCAGCGAGACATCGTCCACGGCGCGGACGGCACCGAAGCGCTTGGCCAGCCGCGTGATCTCGATGGAGGCGCCGCCGACAGGGTCGGCCGTACCGGTGGGCGTGGGACGGGGGTCGGATGCCATGTGCATCTCTCCTTCAATCATGGAGTCCGGCGACGTCATCGGGACCCGTAGCGCCGGGAAACGGCGGCGAAGGCGGCGTCGGTGGCTTCGAGTGCCTGGTCGATGTCGGCCTCGGTGTGCGCGAGCGACAGGAACATGTTGTGCCGGGGATGCAGGTAGACGCCGCGGCGCAGCGCCTCGACGGTGAAGGCGGAGCCCTTCTCGAAGGCCGGATCGTCCTCGAACAGGATCAGCGGCAGCGCGGCGGGGCCGGTCTGGCGCACCGGCATGCCGTGGCTGGCGGCCTGGGCGGCGATGCCGTCGCGCAGGCGCTGGCCCATGGCCCGCACATGGCCGACCACGTCCTGCGCATCGGCCACGTCCAGCGTGGCCAGGCTGGCCGCCATGGCCACGCCGCCCGACCAGAAGGAGCCCGTCGCATAGATGCGGGTGGCGGCATCGCGCAGGCTGTCCACGCCGGTGACGGCCGCCAGGGCGTAGCCGTTGGCGATGGACTTGCTCCAGGCGCACAGGTCAGGCCGCACGCCCACCGTCTCCCAGCTGCCGCCGGCATGCACGCGCATGCCCGCACGCACCTCGTCCACGATCAGTGCTGCCCCGGCCCTGTCGCACAGCTGGCGGGCGTGGCGGGCGAACGCGGCGGTGGGCAGCTCCTGGTCGACGCCCAGGTCGTGCTTGAAGGCCGCGCACACGATGGCGGCCAGGTCGTCGCCGGCCTTGGCCACGGCGGCGTCCAGGCTCGCCGTGTCGTTGTAGGTGTAGTAGATGAGATGCGCCCGGTCCTCGGCGGTGATGCCCACCGGCACCGGCGTGCACCACGGGTCGGCGCCGTGGTAGGCCTTGGTGGCCACCAGCACCTTGCGCTTGCCGGTGGCGGCACGGGCCACCATCAGGCAGATGGTGGTGGCATCGGTGCCGTTCTTCTGGAACAGCGCCCAGTCCGCATGGGCGGTGCGGGCCACGAAGCGCTCGGCCAGCTCGACGAAGCGCTCGGTCGGGCCGTTGAGGCAATCGCCCAGCGCCTGCTGGCGGCGGGCCGCCTCGTCCACCTGCGGATGGGCATGGCCCAGCAGGTTGGGGCCCCAGCTGCACATGAAGTCGATGTACTCGTGGCCATCGACGTCCCACACGCGGCAGCCCTGCCCGCGGGCGAAGTACTGCGGATAGCCAGCGGGCAGCTGGGCCGCGTTCAGGTGCCCGGTCATGCCGCCCGGCACCACCTTGAGGGCGCGCTGGCGCAGAAGATGGTCCCGCTCGCCGGCACCGGCGCTGGAAGTTTCGGAAGACATGGGAAGAAGCCTTGGTGGTCGTCGAGTTCGGCCGTAGGATATATCATGTTTTATGTAACGCAATAGCCCCCTGGACGCCGCGGGTGCTTTTTTTCCAACGCAAGGAGACTGGAATGGCCCTTCTGTTCGGCGCCCTCGCCGATGACCTGACCGGCGGCATGGAGCTCGCCGCCATGCTCGTGGCCCAGGGGGTGCGCTGCGGCTTCGTGACGCATCCCTCGGCGCTGGACGCCCTGCCCCGCGACATCGAGGCCGCCGTCATCGCCGGCAAGACCCGCGTGGTGCCGGCGCACGAAGCGGTGCAGGCCTTTGCCGAGGGCGCCCGGGCGCTGCAGGCGCGGGGCGTTCGCCAGCTCTTCTTCAAGTACTGCGCCACCTTCGACTCGACGGACGCCGGCAACATCGGCCCGTGCGCCGACCTGCTGCGCGAGATCACGGGGGCGCGCTTCACGGCCTTCTGCCCCTCCTTTCCGGAGGCAGGCCGCCGCGTGTTCCAGGGCCACCTGTTCGCGGACGACATGCTGATCTCCGAGTCGCCCAAGCGATTCGATCCGCTGACGCCCATGCTCGACCCCAACCTCGTGCGCACGCTGCAGCGCCAGACGGCGACCCGAGTGGGGCTGCTGCCCCAGCAGGTGGTGCATGCCGGCGTGCAGGCCATGCGCACGCACGTCGCCCAGCTCCAGGCGGCGGGCGTGGGCTTTGCCATTGCCGATGCGGCCGAACCGGACGATCTCGCGGCGCTTGCGGCCCTCACCTGGGACTGGCCGCTCATGACCGGCAATTCCTCCATCGGCGCCTACTACCCGGCGCACTGGCGGCGCAACGGCTGGCTGGCACAAGCGCCGGCCGACCAGGCGCTGCCACCCGTGGCAGGCCCCGCCGTCGTGCTGGCCGGCAGCTGCGCGGGCCGCTCCATCGAGCAGCTGCGCGCCTTCGCCCTGCACCGGCCGGTGCTCTGGCTCGACATGGTCCGTGCGCTCGAAGGCGCCGACGTGGTGGGCGAGGCCCTTGCCTGGGCGCTGCCCCTGCTTGCGGCGGGGCCGGTCGCCATCGCCACGTCCGCCGATGCCGCCGAGGTCGAGCGCGTACAGGCCCGCGCCGGCAAGCTGGGCGCCGCCGCCGTGGCCGAGGAGGTGCTGGGACGCCTGGCCCTGCGCCTGCGCGACGCAGGCGTGCGGCGATTCGTCATCTCCGGCGGAGAGACCTCCGGCGCGGTGCTCCGCCACCTGGATGTGAACCGCCTGGTCGTGGGCGCCTACGAAGGCCCTGGCGTGGCCCGCGCCGTGACCGACGACGCGGGCGAGGCCCGCCTCGCGCTGTGCCTCAAGTCCGGCAAGCTCGGCCCCACCGACATGCTGCTGCCCATGCTCCAGAGCATGGCCCACGGCGGGTAGCGGAAGCCTCCGCCCCCTGCTGCAACCTCACCTCTCATCAGAAAGCCGACCGATGACGATTTCAACCACTGCCCCGATCTCCGAGGACACCCTTCGCCAGGCGCTGGCCGACAGCTACCGCCGGCTGGCCAACCTGGGCCTCAACACAGGCAGCGCCGGCAACATCAGCTGCCGCTTCGACGGCGGTGCGCTGATCAGCCCTTCCGGCGCCGACGCCCACAACATCGACGCACAGGCCATCGTCTCTATCACCATGGACGGCGAGAACCGCTCGCCGGGCATCCCGTCGAGCGAATGGTCCATGCACACGGCCATCTACCGGCACTATCCGCAAGCGATGGCGGTGGTGCACACACACTCGGATGCCTGCGTGGCCGTGTCGGCCCAGCGCCGTCCTATTCCGGCCTTCCACTACATGCTGGCGGGCTTCGGTGGCGACGAGGTGCCCTGCGCCGCCTATGCGACCTTCGGCACGGATGCGCTGGCGGCGTCGGCCGTCGAGGCGCTGGCCGGGCACACGGCCTGCCTCTTGGCCAACCACGGCATGGTCTGCCACGGCCCCTCCCTCGAAAAGGCCGTTGCCAATGCGGCCAAGCTGGAGACGCTGGCGCGGCAGTACTGGATGAGCGCCCAACTGGGCACACCGGTGGTGCTGGATGCTGCGGAAATGGCGACGGTGCGCGACCGCTACCGC
The DNA here is from genome assembly GCF_913773995.1 of uncultured Pseudacidovorax sp. GTDB lineage: Bacteria > Pseudomonadota > Gammaproteobacteria > Burkholderiales > Burkholderiaceae_C > Xenophilus. The sequence goes on along the minus strand of NZ_CAJYES010000162.1, from coordinate 1,413 downwards.
AGCTACGGCAAGGCCCGGCTCAGCCGCACGCCGGGCACCGTCTGAGGTCCGGCGCCACATGGCACTACCGACGGGGATCAGGGCAGCCGGACCGTGCCCTGGATGACCACGCCGGGCTCGCGCTGCACCGGGTAGACGGGCACCGGCACGGGCACATAGGCCGGCGCCGGCACGGGCGCGTAACCAACCGGCCCGCGGTCCTTGCATTTGCGCTTCTCGTCGAAGTCGCCGTTCTTCTTCCACTTGCGCTCGATCTTGCAGGGGCCATCCCAGTAGGCCTCTTTGTGGCCGGGACCATGGCCCTTGCCATGGCCACGACCGTGCGGCGGATCGGCCAGCGCGAGCGTGGGGGCGATGAGCAGGCTGCCGGCGAGGCAGGCGAGCAGGCGATGTGTTGTCATGGTGCGCGGCGATGGTGACTCTTGCGGCGGCAGCATAGAGGCGACGTCTGGCGGCCGGGTCGGCCAAGTTCAACGGCCGGCATCGGACGAGATCACCAGAAGGCCCCCATGCATCGGAGCGATCCGCCGGGAGCACGACGCATTGCCGGTGGCGCGTCCCACCGTCGCGCGTTTGTCAGACGCCGTCCGGCAACACGTTCCACGCGACGGACAGCCGCATCGATCCACCCCGCTCCAGCAGCCGCAGACCCTCCTGCCCCGGCAGGTGGAAGGCATCGATCGGGTGGGTGATCGGCTCCAGGCAGAAGGCCTCGCCGTGCGGCGGCCGGTAGACCAGGCAGTGGCCGTCACCCTGCACCGCCGGCTCGATCTGCCGAAGCTGCACCTGCAAACCCCATGAGGGCCAGCACACCGTGGCCACGCCGTCCCAGCCGAGGAAGGCGTTGTCGATGAAGCTGCCATGGGCAGGCATGCCGGCCGGCAGATTCCAGTCGGGCGGCAGCACGGCACTGCGCCCGGAGGGAATGGGATCGTCGCCGCTCAGCCAGACGCCCTGCACCGCCGCGTGGATGCAGGTGTCGGCCGCGCGCATGAACCACGGATGCAGACCCAGGCCATAGGGCAGCGGCTCGGCGCCTTCGTGGCGCACCTCGACCCACTGGTCGAGCCCGCGCTCACGCAGGCGCAGCCCCTGGCGCGCGCTGAAGCGATAGGGGCTGCCACCGAAGCCGTCGGACTGCAGCGTCATCTCGATCTCGCCTGGGCCCGTCTGCCGCAGCTGCCACGGCTGCAGCCAGCCGTCGCCATGGATCGGATAGGGCTCGCCCTCGCGGTTGGGCTGCATGGCATGGAAGCGCCCCGCCACCTCGAAGCCGCCCTGCGCGATGCGGTTGGACCACGGCACCATCGCGAAGGAGGCCTGGCGGTAGAGGTCGTCGCTGCCGTCCCACGGACGCCAGAGGTCCACCGGCGCGCCCTGCGGCGGCAGCCACTGCCAGGCGGCCACTGCGCC
>NZ_CAJYES010000161.1 GCF_913773995.1 uncultured Pseudacidovorax sp. | reverse complement strand
CGTCCTTCCAGCTGTAGAGCTTTTCTTCCAGTTGGGGACGCGACAGGATCAGGCCGGGCCGGGCGATCAGCGCCTCCAGCACCGCCCATTCGCGGGCCGAGAGCACCATCGGCTTGCCGTCGACGGTGGCCTCGTGCGTGGCGGGGTTCAGGCTCACGCCCTTGTGCTCGTACACCGGCTCGGCCCGGCCGGCGGCGCGGCGCAGCAATGCGCGGATGCGGGCCAGGAGCTCGTCGAGGTCATAGGGCTTGAGCACGTAGTCGTCGGCACCGGCATCGAGGCCTTCGACCCGCTGTTGCACGGCATCGCGCGCGGTGGTGATGAGCACCGGCATGCGCTGCTTGCGGGCACGCAGGCCGCGCAGCACTTCCAGGCCATCGCGGCGGGGCACGCCCAGGTCCAGCAGCACCAGGTCGTAGTCCTGCGTGCGCAGGGCCGACTCCGCGGCCTCGCCGTCCTTGACCCAGTCGACGGCATAGTGCTCGGCGCGCAGCAGGTCGAGCACGGCCTCGCCGATCATGAGGTCGTCCTCCAGAAGGAGCAGTCGCATGGCGCGGGGTCAGCGGCGCTCGATGAGCTGGCCGCGCAGCTCGCCGTCGGGATAGCGCGTCGTGTGCAGGTTCACGTACCAGCGACCGGCCAGCAGCTCGGCCTGCTGCGAGGGGGTGAGGTTGGCCCGGCCTTCCGGCGCCCGGTTGGGCGAGGCGTCGATGGTGATGACCGGCGGTGCGTTCATGCCGATCAGCGCCGGCCCGTGGAAATGTGCGGCAGTGACCGGGCCGCTCAGGTTGCTGTATGCCAGGCGCCAGCGCAGCAGGCCGGTGCTCTTGTCGAGCACGGCATCGAGCGTGCCGGTGCCCATGCTGGCCACGGGCGGCACCTGATTGCGGCCATCCAGGCGGGTGCTGAAGGCCGCCAGTTGCGGCTCGCGCGGCGCCTGGGGCCGGGGCGCCGGCGTCGGCACGTCCAGCGGCACCGAGGTGCAGCCAGCCAGCACGGCGGCCAGCAGACCCAGGCCGAGGAAGCGACGGGAAGGGAGTTGCGAGGTAGCAGGCATGCGGGCGACCTTATCACTGCGATGCGGCGGGGCCAACCGGGGACGGCGGTACGCCGACGGCCTCAGGGGGAAGGCGCCGCGTCCACCCCCGTGCCGGGCCGGCGCACGCGCGCATGGTCGGGCCGGGCCAGGTCGTAGGTGGTGACGCCGCCGCCCTGCACCTGGCGCTGCAGCCATTCCGGATGGGCCAGGGTGTGGCGCATGTCGCGCAGCCCGTCGGCCCAGTGCGCGTCCACGGCCAGGCGGGAGAACTCGTAGTCCTTGGCGTCCTGCTCCCACTCCGCAGGTCGGTGGATGAGGTGGACGATGTCGATGGGCGCGCTGCGAAGGTGCTGGCACAAGGCGCGCAGGCCGGGCTCCTCCAGCATCTGGGGCGGAAGGCGCTCCAGCAGACCGGCCAGGGCCTGCTGCAGGTTGACGTTGGCGCCCAGCACGTCGGTGTTGAGCCGGGTGCGGCTGGAGTACTGGATGTCCTTTTGACGGGCGGTCACCTCGGCCAGCGTGGTGGGCATCGGCCCCACCGCGCTGAACAGGTCGACCTGCAGCACCAGCAGGCGGCGGTTGCGTTCGTGTTCGTCCAGCACGTACTGCAGCGGCGTGTTGGAGACGATGCCGCCGTCCCAGTAGTCCTCGCCGTCGATGTGCACCGGCGGAAAGCCCGGCGGCAGCGCGCCGCTGGCCATGATGTGCTCCGGTCCGATGCGCACGCGGTGGTTGTCGAAGTACACCGAGTTGCCGTTGCGCACGTTGACCGCGCCCACCGACACGCGGATGCCGTCTTCGTTGAGGCGATCGAAGTCCACCAGCCGCTCCAGCGTGGACTTGAGCGCGGACGTGTCGTAGTAGCTCAACACCGGCGCCGCTCCGCCCAAGAGCAGCGTCGGATCGATGCGCGGCGAGAAGAAGCCAGGAATGCCCATCGCAACCGCCGCATTGGCGCTGAACTGTGCGAGCAGCCGGCGCTCGCCGGCCCAGATGGGCAGTTGCTGGCCCGGCGCCGACGAGACCAGTTGCCAGAACTCACGCAGCCGCTCGACACGCCGCTCGGGCGGGTTGCCCGCGATCAGCGCCGCATTGATGGCGCCGATGGAGACGCCCGCCACCCAGTCGAGTGCATGGTGCTCGCTGGACAGGCCTTCATACACACCGGCCTGGTAGGCGCCGAGTGCGCCGCCGCCCTGAAGCACCAGAGCGCGGACCGTCCGGCCGTCACTGGCCGCCTCCGCCGGCGTCCTGCCCGATGGCTCGGCCGGCATGGTTGAAACGGAAGAGGGGGTCGGGATTCGTCGGGCAGCCATGTCCGCATTGGACACCACGCCCTTGACTGCCAGCCGACCTCGGCAAATCGGGCCCTGCGGGCAGGCGGCGCGCTCCAGCTCCCGCTCGAAAGCGCCGTCGCCGCCCCGTCGCCCCGTCGCCCCGGCGCTCAGGCGCTCAGGCGCTCAGGCGCTCAGGCGCTCAGTCCAGGCTGGCGCCCGACTCCTTCACAAGCGCCTCCCAGGCCGGCGCGTCGCGCTTGTAGGCGGCGGCAAAGGCCTCCGGCGTGGACGCGGCCACCGAGAAGCCCATGGCCACGATGCGGGCCCGGACCTCGGGTTGCTCGCACAGCTGCTGCACCTCGCGCGACATGCGCTGCACGATCTCCGGCGGCGTGCGCGCCGGAGCCGCCATGCCGACGAAGCCGACGATGCGGTAGGCGTCCTCCCGCATGCCCTGCTCGGCCAGCGTGGGCAGCTGCGGCAGGATCTCCATGCGCTGCTCGCCCGTCACACCGATCAGCCGCAGACGGCCGGTGTCGGCATGCGGCTTGGCGCCCAGGGCGCTGGCGAAGGCCATCTGGATCTGGCCGCCGATCAGGTCCTGCAGCATGAGGGCCTCGCCCTTGTAGGCCACGTGGGCCATGTCGGCGTTCTGGCTGCGGCTCATGAAGGCGCCGCCCAGGTGCGCATAGGAGCCGATGCCCCAGGACCCGTACGACACCTTGCTGCGGTTGGCGCGCACGTAGGCCAGCAGCTCCTGCGCGTTCTTGGCCGGCACGCTGGGATGCACGGCCAGCACCACCGGCGCCACCGCCACCTGCGAAACCAGGGCCAGGTCCTTCTGCGGGCTGTAGGGCAGCTTGCTGTAGAGGAACTGGTTGATCAGCAGCGAGGTGCTGAGCGCCACGGTGAAGGTGCTGCCGTCCGGCGCGGCCTTGGCGACCATGTCGGTGCCCAGGATGCCGCCGGCGCCGCCACGGTTGTCGACCACGATGGGCTGACCCAGCTTCGGCGCGAGCTTTTCCGACAGCAGTCGCGCCACGATATCGGTCGCGCCGCCGGCGTTGAAGGGCACGACGAAGCGGATCGGCTTGTCGGGCCAGCTGGACTGGGCCTGCGCCAGAGGCAGCAGGCCGGCTGCGCCCGCTGCGGCCGTGGCGCGCAGCAGGTGGCGGCGGTTCAGGCCGAAGGGTTGGATCGAGGTCATGGTCTTGTCTCCTTTTCTTGCTTCCACTTGAAATCGTCGGGCGGTGTTCAGCCGTCCCGCAGGTGCACCTTCACGGGCAGGGGCGCCAGCGCGGCCTGCAGCGTTTCGCGCGCAGCGTCGGTACAGCCGGCGCCCAGGTACACGGCCACGTCGGCCGCGGCCTCCGGCTCGATGCGCGCGGCGCCTGCGTCTTCGCCCTGCCCCGCCACGATCTGCCGCACCACCGCCACGGCGGCCATCTGCCGCAGTTCGGGCTTGTAGATCTTGCCGACGTTGGTGGTGGGCAGGGCCGGCAGCACCGCCACCCACTTGGGCCGGGCCGGCGGCTCGTCGACGCGGGCGCTGGCGAAGGCCAGCAGCTCGGCTTCCGTGGCCTCGGCGCCCGGCCGCAGCGTGGCGAAGAGCACCGGCAGCTCGCCCGCATAGGCATCGGGCGCACCCACGGCGGCGCAGGTCTGCACGGCGGGATGCGCGCCCAGGGCGTCTTCCAGCATGCCGGGGTCGATGTTGTGGCCGCCGCGGATGATCAGGTCCTTGGCACGGCCGGCCAGGTGCAGCAGGCCCTGCTCGTCCAGCCGGCCAAGGTCGCCCGTGGCCAGCCAGCCATCGGGCGTGAAGGCCTTGGCCGAGTCCCGTGGGTCCAGGTAGCCCGGAAAGACATTGGGCGACTTGAACAGCACCATGCCGGTCTCGCCCGGCGCCACCTCGCGCTCGCTCGCGCCGCCCTGCGCATCGAGGGCCACGATGCGCACCTGCGCATGCGGCGGCACGAAGCCCACGCAGCCGGCCGGCGCATGCACGCCACGCGGCGTGACACTGCTGATGCCGGCCATCTCGGTCATGCCGAAGCTCTCGTGCACATGCAGGCCGAACAGCCGCTCGAAGCGCGCGCCCAGTTCGGCGGGCAGCGGCGCCGCGCCGGTGCGGCAATAGGTGATGGAGGAAATGTCGGCGCCGTCCAGCGGCACATTGGCCAGCGCCGCCAGCATGGTGGGCACGGCCGCCAGCACGGTGGGCCGGTAGCGCTCCACCAGCTTCCAGTAGTTGCGCACCACCTCACGGTTGCGCATCAGCAGCGTGGTCGGGATCACGATCTCGGCGCCGGTCGAGAGCGAGGCCAGCGCGCCCGGCAGCACACCCGCCACATGGAACAGCGGAAAGCCCGCGATGCCCACGTCCGCACTGTTCGTGCCTTGGGTGACCACGCTGGCCCACGCCGTGAAGACCTGGTTGCCGTGCGTGTGCAGTGCCAGCTTCGGCGCGCCCGTGGTGCCGCCGGTGTGGAAGCAGGCCGCCACGTCCTCGGCGGCGATCACGCGACCGCTCACCAGACGGTCGTCGGGCTGGGCTGCCAGAACCTCCTGGAAGTGCAGCGCCCCGGGCGGCAGCACGGGCGCATCCGCGGGCGCCTCGTCATGCGGCGCCACGCGCAGCACATGCTGCAGGCCCGGCACGCGCGCCTGAAGCCGCAGGGCCTTGGCCCAGTAGTCGGCGTCCTCCGGCGCACCGTAGGCGATCAGCGCCTTCGCACCGGTGGCCTGCAGCAGCGCCGCCAGCTTGTCCTCGGTCAGCAGCGGGTTGAGCGGCTGCACGATGCAGGCCGCCTGACCGCCCCAGTGGGCCAGGTGGTATTCCAGGCAGCCGGGCAACAGAGCGGCGACGGTGTCCGTGGGGCCCAGGCCCAGCGCATGCAGCGCATTGGCCGTCTGGTGCATGCGCGCCAGCAGTTCGGCGTAGGTCCAGCGCAGTGGCGGCGTGTCGGGGTTGCCGTCGCGCAGGAAGGTCAGCGCCGCCTTGTCGCCGAAAGCCAGCGCCGCATTGCGGATCAGCTCGTAGGTGCTGCGCGCAGGCAGCGCCTGGGCCAGCGGCGTGGCCGCAAGGCGCGCGATGTCGGCCCGGCTGCGCACGGGAAACGGCGCGGCCAGCGGCAGATGCCGCGGTGGCCATTCGGCGGTGGTGGCGGCGCCGGAGGCAGCGCGCGCAGTCGAGGGCATGGTCATGTCTCCTGGTCTCTTGGGACCGTGTGGTCGAAGGGGGCGGCCAGCGCCCGGGACGGGTTGCGTCAGAGCGCGCCGGACTGTCGCAGCGCCGCGATGCGGTCCGCGTCCATGCCGAGCAACTCGCCCAGCACGTCCTCGGTGTGCTGGGCCAGGCCCGGCGGCACACGACGCACGGGCACGCGGGTGCCGTCGAGGCGGTAGGGCGGCGCCAGCACCGGCACCTCCTGCGCGTCGCCCTCGGCATAGCGGGTGAGCAACCCAGCATCCGCGGTGCGATGGGACTGCAGCGCTTCCAGCAGGCCCAGCACCTCGCCGCAGGGAATGCCGGCGGCACGCATGCGTTCCAGCAGCAGTGCGCGCGGGCGCCGGGCGAGCTCGGCGCGCAACTCGGGCAGCAGCGTGTGGCGGTTGCGCGAGCGCGCAAGGTTGGTGGCATAGCGCTCGTCGACGGCCATCTCGGGCCGCTCGATGACGTCGGTGCAGAAGCGCTGGAACTGCGTGTTGTTGCCCACGGTGATCACCACCGGTCCGTCGGCCGCGTCGAACACGCCATAAGGCACGATGGACGGATGCGCATTGCCGTACTTGGGCGGGTCCCCGCCCTGCAGCAGCGCCTCCATGCCGTAGTAGGCGGTGATCATCAGGCCGCAGTCGTACAGCGCCATCTCCACATGCCGGCCGTGGCCGGTGCGCTGGCGGTCGAACAGTGCCGCCAGGATGGCCTGCGCCGAATACATGCCGGTGAACATGTCCACCGCCGCCACGCCGAACTTGAGTGGGCCCTGCCCTTCTTCGCCGTTGAGCGCCATCAGGCCGGCCTCGCCCTGCACCACCAGGTCGTAGCCGGGGCGGGCCTTCTCGGCGCCGCCGCGCTCGTAGCCGGTGATGGAGCAGTACACCAGGCCAGGGTTCAGCGCGCGCAGGTCCTCGTAGCCCAGGCCCATCTTCTCGATGCCGCCGAACTTGAAGTTCTGGATCAGCACATCGCACTTCGCAGCCAGCTCGCGCGCCAGTCGCTGTCCCTCTGCCGTACCCAGGTCGATGCCGATGGAGCGCTTGTTTCGATTGGCGCTGTTGAAGTAGCTGGTGTTGCGCGCACCCACGCGCAGGCCCCAGTCGCGCGTGTCGTCGCCGCGGCCGGGATGCTCCACCTTGATCACCTCGGCCCCCAGGTCGCCCAGGGCCTGGGCACACATGGGGCCTGCCAGCACGCGTGAGAGATCCAGCACGCGCACGCCTTCGAGCGGCAGGCGCATCGTCATGCCGCCAACTCCGCGCTCAGCGCGATGTAGCGCGACAGATGGTGGTCCTCGTCGCCAAACTGGTGGTCGATCATGACCAGACGCTTGGCGTAGTGCGACAGCGGCAGCTCCCAGGTCATGCCGATGCCGCCATGCAGCTGGATGCTCTCTTCGGCCACCAAGGTGCCGATGCGTCCGATGCTGTACTTGGCGGCCGACAGCGCCTTCTCGCGTGCCAGACGGTCACCGCCGTCGATGGCGGCCGCGGCGTTGATGACGGCCGAGCGCGCCTGCTCCACTTCCAGCAGCAGGTCGGCCATGCGGTGCTGCAGGGCCTGGAAGCTGCCGATGGGCACGCCGAACTGCTTGCGGGTGCGCAGGTATTCGAGCGTGTCGCGCTTGGCGACTTCCATGGCGCCCAGGGCCTCGGCGCACAGGGCGAGCACGCCCCAGCCGGTGGCACGCTCCAGAAGGGCCGCGCCCTCGCCTTCCGCACCCAATAGCGCATCGGCGGGCAGTTGCAGGCCTTCCAGTGTCAGCTCGGCCACGCGGCCACCGTCGATGCGTGGGCAGTCGCGACGCAGCAGGCCGGGCGCGTCGCCGGGCACCAGGAAGAGCGAAATTCCCTGCGCATCGTCGATGCCGCCGCCGGTGCGGGCCGAGACCAGCAGCAGGTCGGCCTGGGCGCCCAGCGCCACCACGGCCTTGGCGCCGTCGAGGCGCCAGCCGTCGCCCTGCCGCACGGCTCGCGTCGCCACGCGGTGGGCCTCGTAGTGCGAGCCGGGCTCGTCATGCGCCAGGGCGGCGAAGGTGCTGCCATCCACCAGACCGGCCACGCGCGCCTGCTGCGCCTCGCTGCCCGCGGCGGCCAGGGCCTGGCCCACCACCAGCGCGCCGAGGAAGGGCTCGACCACCAGGCCCTTGCCCAGGCTCTCGAACACCACGGCCACGTCGAAGCCGGTGCCGCCGAAGCCGCCCACCGCCTCGGGCAGCAACGCGCCGACGGCGCCGATCTCGGCCAGATGCGCCCAGTGCGCGCGGCTGAAGCCCTTGTCGCTCTTTGCGATGCTGTCGCGCGCCTCGAAGCCGTACTGGTCGGCGATGAAGCGGTCCAGGGAGTCCGCCAGCATGCGGCGGTCTTCGGTGTGTTCGAAGTTCATAGGCCGAGGATCATCTTGGAGATGATGTTCTTCTGGATCTCGTTGGAGCCGCCGAAGATCGACAGCTTGCGGTTGTTGAAGTACTGGGCGGCCAGCGGCGCGGCTTCCTCCGGGCCGACGGCGGCCTCGTCCCAGCCCGCGTGCAGCGCGGCCTCGATGAAGGGCTGCGCATAGGGGCCCATGGCGCGGCGTGCGAGCGACGAAATCTCCTGGCGGATCTCGGTGCCGCGGATCTTGAGCATGGAACTTTCCGCCCCCGGCACACCGCCGCCGGCCACCGCGGCGATCACGCGCAGGTTGGTGGTCTTCATGTTCTCCAGGTCGATCTCCACCTTGGCGAGACGCGCGGCGAAGAGCGGGTCCTGCGCCAGCGGCTTGCCATTGCGCTGCACCTTGGCGGCGATGCGCTTGAGCTTCTCCAGCGCGGCCACCGAGAAGCCAACGCCCGCGATGTTGGTGCGCTCGTAGGTCAACAGGTACTTGGCATAGGTCCAGCCCTTGTCCTGCTCGCCCACGAGGTTGGCGGCCGGCACACGCACGTCGGTGAAGAAGACTTCGTTGACCTCGTGCTCGCCGTCCAGCGTGATGATGGGCCGCACCTCCACGCCGGGCGAATCCATGTCGACCAGCAGGAAGCTGATGCCCGACTGGGCCTTGGCCTCGCGGTTGGTGCGCACCAGGCAAAAGATCATGTTGGCGTAGTGGCCCAGCGTGGTCCAGGTCTTCTGGCCGTTGACCACGTAATGGTCGCCGTCCAGCACGGCCGTGGTCTTGACCGAGGCCAGGTCCGAGCCCGAGCCGGGTTCGGAGTAGCCCTGGCACCACCAGTCCTCGCCGCTCAGGATGCGCGGCAACCAGTGCTGCTTCTGCGCCTCGCTGCCGTACTTGATGAGCACAGGCCCCAGCATGTTGACGCCGAAGGGCACGATGCGCGGCGCGCCGGCCAGGGCGCATTCGTTCTCGAAGATGAACTTCTGCACCGCGCCCCAGCCCGGGCCGCCGTACTGCTTCGGCCAGTGGTTGGCCAGCCAGCCGCGCTCGTTGAGGATGCCGTGCCATTCGGCCATGTCTTCGCGCGTCAGGCGCAGGCCGCGCTTGACCTTGTCGGCGATGCGGTGGGGCAGCCTGTCGTGCAGGAACTGCTGCACCTCGCTGCGGAAAGCCTCTTCGTCGGCCGTGAATGTCAGGTCCATCGGTGGTCCTTGAAGGTGAGCGCATCCCTGCGCCCGATGGCACATGGACACATGCTCTGAGAAAACTGAAAGTGAGGCGGCCGGCGCCGGTCGCTTGAGCCGTTCGCCCTGAGCTTGTCGAAGGGCTCGCACCTGACGCCCCCGCTTCGACAAGCTCAGCCCGAACGGTTTCGGGTGGACAGAGCGCGCCGTGGCTCAGCGCGCCTGGTTCAGGCTCGAGAAGTCGCGACCCTCGGCCACCAGCTTCTCCAGCAGCGGCGCCGGCTTCCAGAACAGCGGGTCTTCCTTGGCGAAGGTGCGGATGTCGTCGAGCACCTTCGGCAGGCCGACCATGTCGGCGTACTTCATCGGACCGCCGCGAAAGCGCGGGAAGCCGTAGCCGTACAGGAAGGTCACGTCCACGTCCAGCGGCCGCAGGGCGATGCCCTCCTCGACCACCTTGGCGCCCTCGTTGACCATGGCGGCCATGTAGCGACGCATGATTTCCTCGGGCGTGAATTTGCGCGGCGTGATGCCCTTCTTCTGCCGTTCGGCGTCCACGATGGCCAGCACTTCGGGATCGGGCTGGCCGGTGCGGGCACCCTCGGGGTACAGGTAGAAGCCGCGGCCGGTCTTCTGGCCGAACCAGCCGCGTTCGCACACGCGGTCGGCCACTTCGACATAGCGGGCCTTGGGGTCCCGCGTGGCGGCGCGGCGCTTGCGCGTGGCCCAGCCGATGTCGCCGCCAGCGAGGTCGGTCACCTGGAAGGGGCCCATCGGATAGCCGAAGCCGCGCACGGCCTCGTCGATCTCATAGGGGCTCGCGCCGTCTTCCATGATGTAGTCGGCGGCCTGCTTGTAGACGGCCAGGATGCGGTTGCCGATGAAGCCGTCGCACACGCCCGCGCGCACCGGCACTTTCTTCATCTTCTTGGCCAGCGCGAAGGCGGTGGAGACCACGTCGGCGCTCACCTTGGCCGGCACTACGATCTCCAGCAGCTTCATGATGTTGGCCGGGCTGAAGAAGTGCAGGCCGATCACGTCCTGCGGACGCGAGACGCTGGCGGCGATGGCGTCGATGTCCAGGTAGGAGGTGTTGGTGGCCAGCACGGCGCCGGGCTTGCAGACGCGGTCCAGCTCCTTGAAGACGGCCTTCTTGACCTCGATGTCCTCGAACACGGCCTCGATGACCAGGTCCACGTCGGCGAAGGCGGCGTAGTCGGTGCTGCCGCTGAAGCGGACCATGACGGCCGTCTTGGCCTCGGGCGTCATGCGGCCCTTCTTGATCAGGCCGTCGTAGACCTTCTCGACGTTGGCCTGGCCGCGGGCGATGGACGCCTCGTCGCGCTCGACCATCACCACCGGCAGGCCGGCGTCCAGCGCCGACACGGCAATGCCCGCACCCATGGTGCCGCCGCCGACGATGCCCACCTTGTCCAGCCTGCGCGGCTGCGCGGCCTGCGCCTCGGGCACCTTGACCACTTCGCGTTCGGCGAAGAAGGCATGGATCAGGCCGGCGCGCTGCGGGCTGTCGATGCAGGCCATGAAGGCCTGGCGCTCCAGCGTTATGGCTTCGTCGAAAGGCTTGTCGAGCGCGGTCTGAACGGCCTCGACGATCTTGTGCGGCGAGAACAGGTTGTTCGACTTCTTGGCGGTGTCGGCGCGGGCCGCCTCGATGGCGGCCTGGGCGGCGGTGCGATCGGCCAGGCCCTGCGCATCGCGGGTGCGGCGCACCGATGCATCGGCGGCCAGCAGGGCCTGCGAGTAGGCCAAGCCTGCAGCCACGGCGTCGTCACCGTCGGCCAGGCGGTCCACCAGACCCAGGGACAGGGCCTCCTTGGCCTTCACATGGCGGCCGCTGAGCATCAACTCCAGAGCGGCTCCGGCGCCGATGAGGCGCGGTGCGCGCACCGTGCCACCAGCGCCTGGCATCAGGCCCAGCTGCACTTCGGGCAGGCCCAGTTTGGCATCGGCCAGTGCCACCCGGTAATGGGCGGCCATGGCGATCTCCAGGCCGCCGCCCAGGGCTGCACCGCGCAGCGCGGCGACCACCGGCTTGCTGCAGGCCTCGATGCGGTTGCAGACCTCCGGCAGCGAGGGCGGCTGCGGCGTCTGGCCGAACTCGCGGATATCGGCACCCGCGATGAAGTTGGCGCCCTGCCCCACGATCAGCACCGCCTTCACGCGCGGCTCGGCGTCCGCGGCCTCGATGGCGGCCAGCAGGCCGCGCCGCACCGCGGCCGAGAGCGCATTGACGGGCGGGTTGTCGACGGTGATCTGCAGGATCTCGCCCTGGATCTGGTGGCGGACGGCGTCGGCGGGCGTGGCGGGGGTCGATGTCATGAGGCAGCTGTCTCCGGGAAAGGCACAAGCCGGCATTGCGCCGGCACCTGCGCATTCTTGTCCCGCTCGCCGTGGATGACAATCCGCCGCTTGCTTGACAGACTGTCAAATGGGATTTGACGATGGACTTGAACATGCTCTCCTTGCTGGTGGAGATCATCGAAGCCGGCAACCTGAGCGAGGCAGCGCGCCGTCTGCGCATGAGCCGCGCCAACGTGAGCTACCGCCTGGCCCAGTTCGAACGCACGCTGGGCCAGCAACTGCTACGCCGCACCACCCGCCGCATCGAGCCCACCGAAATTGGCCAGCGGCTGTACGAGCACGGCCGCGCCATCCGCGACGAGCTGCTGGCTGCGCGCGAGTCGGTGCAGATGCTGGGCCAGAGCCTGCAGGGCCGCATCCGGCTGTCGGTGCCCAGCGGCTACGGCCAGCAGGTGATGGCGGCCTGGCTGATCGACTTCAAGCGGCAGTACCCCGGCATCGTGCTGGACGTCGTGTTCGAAAACCGGGTGGAAGACCTGCTGCAGGGCGAGGTGGACATCGCGGTGCGCGTGATGTCCGAGCCGCCGCAGAACCTGGTGGCGCGCGACCTGGGCCGGGTGCGCTACGTGGCCTGCGCCTCACCGGCCTATGCGCAGGCCCACGGCCTGCCGCAGTCGCTGGAGGCGCTGCGGCAGTCGCCGCTGATCACGGCCATGGTGATCGGCCGCCAGCTGCGCGTGGCGGCCTACCTGGGCGCCGAGCGGCACGAGGTGCTGCTGGAGCCGACGCTGATTTCGGAGAACTTCGAGTTCCTGCGCCAGGCCATCGAAGCCGGCCTGGGCGTGGGCATCGTGCCCGACTACGTGGTGCGCAACGCCGTGGACCGCGGCGAGGTGCTGACCACGCTGGACGAATGGCGCCTGTCGATCTTCGGCAACCACATGTACATGCTGTACATGCCCAACCGCCACCACACGCGGGCGACGACGGTGTTCATCGACTTCCTGCTCGAACGCGTGAAAGAGACGGGCCGGCGCCGATGAGGTGGCCCGCTCAGGCCAGGAATCAGAGCCCTTCGGGCCGCATGGGAATGTCGCCCATGGCTTCGTCGTTGCGCACGTCGCCGGCCACCTTGAGCGTGTCGATGGACAGACCGTCGCCCCGGCCGGCGAAGCCCTGGGCGATGCCTTCGAGCGCCGAGGCCAGCGGCTGATTCCCGTCTTCGCGTGCATTCATGCTGATGTTGAGCACGCGGGCGGCCATCTGGCGGTAGCTGACGACACCGTTGCGCTCCAGCAGCGCCACCAGGTCGAGGTACAGCGCCAGGTTGAGGTCGAACGCCAGCTTGGCGGACGGTTCGAAGCCGGCACCACCCGGCAGGTTGTCGTTGTCGTTGTTGTCGTTCATGGCTTCTTGCTCTTTCTTCATCAGGATGCGGCCGCCGCCTGGCGCTGACGCATGGCCTCGTACAGGCAGACGCCACTGGCCACGGACACGTTCAGGCTCTCGACCGCGCCAGCCATGGGAATGCTCACGAGCTCATCGCAGGTCTTGCGGGTGAGCTGGCGCATGCCGGCGCCCTCGGCGCCCAGCACCAGGGCCGTCGGGCGGCGCATGTCGCATTGGTAGAGGGTGCCGGGCGCGTCGTCGCTGGTGCCCACCACCCAGATGTCGCGCTCCTTCAGTTCGTTGAGCGTGCGCGCCAGGTTGGTCACCATGAAATAGGGCACCGTCTCTGCGGCGCCGCTGGCCACCTTGGCCACCGTGGCATTGATGCCGGCGGCATGGTCCTTGGGCGCGATCACGGCCTGGGCACCGGCACCGTCGGCCACGCGGAGGCACGCACCCAGGTTGTGCGGATCGGTCACGCCGTCCAGCACCAGCAGCAGCGGCACGGTGCCCGCGGCGTCGAGCTGGTCGAGCAGCTCGTCGAGGGAATGGGTCTGGGCGACGGGCTCGACGCGGGCGGCCACGCCCTGGTGCCCATGGCCGCCGGTCAGGCGGGCCAGCCGCACGCCGTCGGCTTCGATGAGGCGCACGCCGCTCTCCTGGGCGCGGGCGATGAACTGCTTCATGCGGGCATCGCGCCGCGTGGGATCGAACAGGACCTCGAGGACGGAACCCGGCGAGGTCTTCAGCCGCACGCCCACGGCGTGGAAGCCGAAGATCACTTTGGGGGAGGAAGACATATCGCGCGGGATTATCGGCGGGCACCAGACGCCCGCCCTCCTCCGCATGCCCGGGCCTTGTCGGCCGGCGCCGCATGGGCCTGACGGCCAAAGGCGCCCCCACTCGATCCCCGCGCCGCGCGGCGCCCATGCGGCGTGCCGGCGCCCCGCGGGGACCGCCTACCGCGCGCCGTTCAGGCGGCGGCGGCCCTGCTGCCCTTTACCGTGTCCATCAACTTCTGCGCCTGTTCCCGGCTGGCGAGGCCGTCACCGGCCCAGGCAACGAACTGGTCCGGCCGCACCAGCACAAGCGCGGCGCCATAACGCTGGCGCTCGCCATCCGCGGTGTCGCGCACCACGCTCAGGGGCAGCTTCACCGCTGCTGCCGCTTCGACCAGGGCCGCCACGTCCGCATTGCTGGCGCCGAAGGTCAGCAGCGTGTAGCCATCGCCCAGCGCCTCGAACACGTTGCGGCCGTCGCGCAGACCGGCCGGCGCCAGGTGATGGCCCGCCCGGGCCCGGAAGCTGTGGCTGCCCACCGCGCTGCATTCACCGGCCTTGGCACCGGAGGCGTGCAGCACGACCGGAGATCCTTCGTAATGGGGCTCGAAGGACTGCACCTCGCCCACCGCGCCGCTGCTGCGCGCGTTCCACGCCTGCTCGAAGGCAGCGGGGTCGCGGGCCGGGTCGTGGGCACGCAGGAAGTCGCGGTCGATCTCGATGGAGCGCGCGATGAAGTCGCGCGAGGTGGAGGCGAACACCGGCCGGCGCTCGGCGTCGTAGGAGTCGAGCAGCGTCTCGCCGCCCCAGCCCTGCAGCGTGGCAGCGAGCTTCCAGCCCAGGTTGCGCGCATCCTCGAAGCCGGTGTTGACGCCATAGCCGCCATAGGGCGGATGGCTGTGGGCCGCGTCGCCGGCGATGAACACCGGCCCGGCGCGGTAGCGGTCGGCGATGGCGAAGCGCAGGTCCCAGAAGCCGATGTGCTGGAAGTCCACCTCGAACTCGGCGCCGACCGCCTCGTGCAGATAGCGCTTGAAGTCGAAGTTGTCGCGGGTGGTGCCCGGCGGCACCGGTGCATGGAAGAACCAGGTGCTGCCCAGATCGACACGGCCGAAGAACTTCCAGTAGCCGTCCAGCTCGGGCTGCAGCACGTTGTAGTAGGACTTGCCGGGGTAGCGCGACAGCAGCTGGTGCAGTCCCTCGGAGCGGAAGACCAGCAGCACCATCATGCGGTCGTGGTCCGACAGCGTCTGCGTGATGCCGGCCTGGGCGCGCACCTTGGAGCGGCTGCCGTCGCAGCCCACGAGGTAGCGACCTTCGATGACGCGGCGGCCCTCGCCCCCGGTCTCGGCCACCTCGGCGTAGACGGTGTCGTTGTCCACACGCACGTCCTCGGCCGTCCAGCCGTAGAGCACGCGCACGGTGGGCAGTTGTGCCGCGCGGGCGCGCAACACCGCCTCGGTGGCGTACTGCGGCAGGCGTTCGTTGGCGGTGAAGTAGTAGGGCCGCACCAGTTCGCGCTGCAGCCAGTCGTAGTGGTAGGGGCTGAGCAGCGTGCCGTGCGCCGTCAGACCGCCGATGCCGTATTCGGGCGGAATGGTGCGGGCGGCACGCAGGGCGGCTTCGGCGCCCCAGAAATGGAAATGCTCCATCGTGCGCTGCGTCAGGTTCTGGCCCTTGGGAATGGGCTGCGGCTCGCGGTGGCGCTCCACCAGCGTGCAATGGATGCCGCGCTGTCCCAGCTCGATGGCCAGGCCGATGCCCACCGGGCCGCCGCCGACGATGACGACCTGCGTCTTCTCGTGCGGAATGCCGGTGCTTGCGTTGTCTGCGGTCATGGTGTGCGGTCTCGATGTCGTGTAGGCGATGGCGGTATTGGGCCGCAGCCCCAGGCATCAGACAAGTTTAGGTATGACATGCACTCATAAAATCGGCATATGAACCTGACCATGCGGCAGATCCGCGCCTTCCTCAGCGTCGCCCAGGCCGGCAGCTTCACCCGGGCGGCCGAGCGGGTGCACATGACCCAGGCCGGCCTCAGCATCCTGGTGCGCGAGGTCGAGAAGCAGCTGGGTGCGCGCCTCTTCGACCGCACCACGCGCGCCGTGCAGCTGACCGAGGCGGGCCGGCGCTTCGCCGCGGTGGCCGAGAACGTGCTCCAGCAGCTGGACGACGCCGGCACCGAAGTGGGCGCACTGGGCCAGCGCACGCGGCAGCAGTTGCGCATCGCGGCGACGCCGCTGGTGTCTTCGCACCTGCTGCCGCAGATGCTCGCGCGCTTCAGCCAGGCGCAGCCCGAGGTGCGCATCCAGCTCCTGGACAGCGACCTGCAGGGCGTGCAGGCGCTGGTGGAGTCGGGCGCAGCCGACATCGGGCTGGGCTTCTTCTTCAAGGTGACCTCGGGCCTGGTGAGGCGGCAGATCGCCGAGTTCGCATTGATGAAGGTCTCGCCTGCAGCCGAGGCGCCCACGACCGTCGGCCGGACCGGCTGGACCTCGCTGCGCGGCACGCGCCTGATCACCCTGCCGGCCGAGAACCCGATCCAGCGCAGCATCGACACCCATCTGCACCGCCTGGGCGTGACGCCCGAAGAGACGCAGCCGGTCAGCTTCATCGCCACCATGATCTCCATGGTGGAGGCCGGCTTCGGCAGCGCGGTCATCCCCACCTTCGCCGTGGCCGCCTGCCGGCGCCACCGCGTGGCCATCGACGTGCTGGGCAGCCCGCAGGTCAAGCTGGGCTTCTACCGGGTCTCGCGGCGCGGCGCGGCGCAGACGGCGGCGATGCAGGCCTTCGACGAAGTGCTGGTCGAGCTGCTGCCGACGATGTCGCGCTGAGCGTCGGGCAGACGGCGGCCATTCATTGCGGCGGCTAATCAATGCATGTGATTCCTGAATTTCACTTCATGGCGGCCCGCTGGCCCAATAGCATGCATCCCGACGCGCCGCCTTGCGCTGGCGCAAACTGAGATTTGACCGCCGCATGAAGCGGCAGGAGTGGAGACATGAAGATGAAGTGGATGCGCTGGCTGCCCCTGGTGGCCGCCGCGATGACGAGTGCCGCCCCCGCCTTGGCCTGGCCCGACCGCCCCATCACGCTGGTCGTGCCCTACACGCCCGGCACGGGCATCGACATCGTGGCGCGCCAGCTGTCGGCCCGCCTGCCCAAGACCCTGGGCCAGCCGGTGGTGGTGGACAACGTGCCCGGCGCCAGCGGCAACATCGGCAGCGAGCGCGTGGCGCGCGCCGCGCCCGACGGCTACACGCTACTGGTGCAGGTCAACACGCTGGTGATGAACAAGAGCCTGTACAAGTCGCTGCCCTATGACCCCGTCAACGATTTCGCGCCTGTAGCCCTCACATCGTGGGGCACGCTGCTGCTGGTGACCAACCCGCAGGTGCAGAAGGCGCACACGGCCGCCGAACTGGTCGCCCAGGCCAAGGCCAAGCCTGGCCAGCTCACCTACGGCACGCCCGGCGTGGGCACACCGCATCATCTGTCGATGGCGCTGCTGACGCAGACCTCGGGCATCGACATGCTGCATGTGCCCTACAAGGGCACAGCCGGTGCCGTGACCGACCTGCTGGGCGGACGGCTCGACGCCATGTTCCTGCCGGTACATGTGGCCCTGCCGCACATCAAGGCCGGCAAGCTGCAGGCCCTGGCCGTGGGCAGCGACAAGCGCGTGCCCCAACTGCCGCAGACGCCCACGCTGGCCGAGGCCGGCCTCAAGATGGGCAGCGTGGACATGTGGTACGGCGTGCTGGCGCCCAAGGGCACACCGCAGGCGGTCATCGACCGTCTCAACCGGGAGATCGCCGACGTGCTCAAGCAGCCCGAGGTGGCGACCATCTTCGAGGCGCAGGGCATGGTGCCGGCGCATTCGACGCCCGCGGAGTTCGGCAAGCTGATCGCGAAGGACGCGACGCGCTGGGCCGAGGTGGTCCGTACCGGGAACATCACCGCCGAATAGGCGTCGGTGCGGCGAGTCGCGCCGTGATGGGACCCCCGTCTTGCGCAGCCCCTGGCACGAAGGCTGGCCGACCGGCGAGGTCCGCCAGCCCGCAGATTCCCGATCAGGCGCCCTTGAGCGCCGCGGCGTGGTGCGCCATGTGGTCGCCGATGAAGCTGGCGATGAAGTAGTAGCTGTGGTCGTAGCCCGGCTGCATGCGCAGCGTGAACGGATGGCCGGCGGCCTCGCAGGCTTTCCGCAGCAGCTCGGGCCGCAGCTGGCTGGCCAGGAATTCATCGCCCTCGCCCTGGTCCACCAGCAGCGGCAGACGCTCGGTGGCGGTGCCGATCAGCTCGACCGCGTCATGGGCCGCCCATTCGCCACGGTCCTCGCCCAGGTAAGCCGCGAAGGCCTTCTGGCCCCAGGGCACCTGCGTGGGCGCCACGATGGGCGAGAAGGCCGACACGCTCGCATAGCGACCCGGATGGCGCAGCGCCAGCGTCAGCGCGCCATGGCCGCCCATCGAGTGGCCGGCGATGCCGCGCCGCGCGGTGGTGGCGAAGTGCTGCTCCACCAGCGCAGGCAGCTCCTGCACCACATAGTCCTCCATGCGGAAATGCGGCGCCCAGGGCGCCTGCGTGGCATTGAGGTAGAAGCCGGCGCCCTGCCCCAGGTCGTAGGCCGGGTCGTTGGCGATGGCATCCCCACGCGGGCTGGTGTCGGGCGCCACCAGAATCAGCCCATGCTGCGCCGCATATTGCTGCGCCCCGGCCTTGGTGATGAAGTTCTGTTCGCTGCAGGTCAGGCCCGACAGCCAGTACAGCACCGGGCAGGCCTCGCCAGCCAAAGCGGCGGGGGGCAGGTAGACGCCCAGCTTCATCTCGCACCCCAGCACCTTAGAGGCGTGCTTCCACACCTCCTGGCGGCCGCCGAAGCTGGCATGTTGTTCGACGCGTTCCATCGTGCTCGCGCGCTCAGGCGTAATGCACGACGGAGCGGATCGACTTGCCTTCGTGCATCAGGTCGAAGGCCTCGTTGATGTCCGTGAGCGGCATGGTGTGCGTGACGAAGGGCTCGAGCTGGATGCGGCCGGCCATCGCGTCCTCCACCATGCCGGGCAGCTGCGAGCGGCCCTTGACACCGCCGAAGGCCGTGCCCAGCCAGCGGCGGCCGGTCACCAGCTGGAACGGCCGTGTAGAGATCTCCTGCCCCGCGCCCGCCACTCCGATGATCACGGACTGGCCCCAGCCGCGATGCGCGCACTCCAGCGCAGCACGCATCACATTGACGTTGCCGATGCATTCGAAGCTGTGGTCCACACCCCAGGTGGTCATCTCGACGATCACCTGCTGGATCGGCTTGTCGAAGTCCTTGGGGTTGATGCAGTCGGTGGCACCGAAGGTCTTCGCCAGCTCGAACTTGGACGGATTGGTGTCGATGGCGATGATGCGGCCGGCCTTGGCCAGCTTGGCCCCCTGGATCACCGCCAGGCCGATGCCGCCCAGGCCGAAGACGGCGACAGAGTCGCCCTCCTGCACCTTGGCCGTGTTCTTGACGGCGCCCAGGCCCGTGGTCACGCCGCAGCCCAGCAGGCAGACCTGCTCGGGGTTGGCATCGGGGCTGATCTTGGCCAGCGACACCTCGGCCACCACGGTGTACTCGCTGAAGGTCGAGCAGCCCATGTAGTGGTAGACCGGCTGGCCGTTGTAGCTGAAGCGGGTGGTGCCGTCGGGCATCACGCCCTTGCCCTGCGTGGCCCGCACGGACACGCACAGGTTGGTCTTGCCGCTCTTGCAGAACAGGCATTCGCCGCATTCGGCGGTGTAGAGGGGAATGACATGGTCGCCCGGCTTGACGCTGGTGACGCCCTCGCCCACCTCGACCACGATGCCGGCGCCTTCATGGCCCAGCACGGCAGGGAACAGGCCTTCGGGATCGTCGCCACTCAGGGTGAAGGCGTCGGTGTGGCACACGCCGGTATGGGTGATCTTGACCAGCACTTCGCCCTTCCTGGGCGGGGCCACGTCGAGCTCGACGATCTGCAGGGGTTCTCCGGCCTTGAAGGCAACGGCAGCGCGGGATTTCATGGTCGGTTCTCCTGGATGGATGGGTCGGTAGGGGACAACGAAGAAGGCTTCAACGGAGGTAGCTGCGCACGATGCGCATCACCTGCTCGATCTCGGCCTGGGCGTCGGCAGGCCGTTCGCCGGCCGTGCCGAAGGTTTCGCGAAGGTGGCTGTCGAGCACCTCGGCCATCAGGCCGGTGGCCGCGCCACGCAGCGCCGACAGCTGCTGCAGCAATGCGCCGCAGTCGGTGCCGGCCTCCACCGCGCGCTCCAGCGCCTCGGTCTGGCCACGGATGCGGCGCAGGCGGGTGATGACGCGCTTCTTCTCTTCGGCGGAATGCGGCAAGATCGCTCCTTCGATACTCCAGGGGAGTATAGGAGCGGCTTCAGGCCACGTCGAGCGGCGAGGTGCTCGACGCTCGTCGTCCGGCTGTTCAGGCGGGCAGCGATTCCGCCGCCGTCGACTCGTCCTGCGCCACCCGGCCGGCTGCCACGGTGATGCGACGGTCGCAGCGCTGCGCGATGGCGCGGTCGTGCGTGACCAGCAGAAGCGTCGTGCCCAGCTCGCGGTTGAGGTCGAACATCAGCTGCATGACCTGCTCGCCGGTGGCGAAGTCCAGGCTGCCGGTGGGCTCGTCGGCCAGCAGCAGGCGCGGCTGCACGACGAACGCGCGGGCCAGCGCGACGCGCTGCTGCTCGCCGCCCGACAGCAGCTTGGGATAGTGACCCAGCCGCTGCCCCAGGCCGACGCGGGCCAGCATCTCGGTGGCGGCGGCGCGGGCATCGCTGCGACCGGCCAGTTCGAGCGGCAGCATCACGTTCTCCAGCGCCGTCAGGTTGCCCAGCAGCTGGAAGCTCTGGAACACGAAGCCCACCTGGCGTGCACGCAGTGCCGCGCGGTCGTCCTCGTCCACGGCGAACAGGTCTTCGCCGGCCAGCTTGACCGTGCCCTTGGTCGGCACATCGAGCCCCGCGATGATGGACAGCAAGGTGCTCTTGCCGGAGCCCGACGCACCGACGATGGCGGCGGTTTCCCGCGCGCCAAGGGTGAAATGGATGTCTTGCAGAATGTCCAGCGTGCCTGTGGAATCGGCGACGGACTTGTAGACGTGTTCGACGGCGACGATGGCTTCCACGGTGTTAGACATGAATTCGAAAGGACTCGCGTGCTGATTCGACGTCACTTTATCCTGCGCACCGCGCTGGCCCTGTCGGCGGCGGGGCCGTGGGGTCTTTCGGCCATCGCGCAGCCGGCACCGGGCAAGGCGCCCGTGATCCTGGTGGTCGGCGACTCGCTGTCGGCCGAGTACGGCCTCAAGCGCGGCGAAGGCTGGGTGGCACTTATGGAAAAGCGGCTGGCCGATCAGAAGATCGCCGCCAAGGTCGTCAACGCCAGCATCAGCGGCGACACCACCTCGGGCGGCCGGGCCCGCCTGCCGGCCTTGCTGGCCCAGCACAAGCCCACGCATGTGATCCTGGAACTGGGCGCCAACGACGCCCTTCGCGGGCTGCCGCTGGCGTCCACCGAGGACAATCTGATGCAGATGGCGAAGGCCAGCCAGGCGGCCGGTGCCAAGGTGCTGGTGGTGGGGATCCAGGTGCCGCCCAACTACGGGACGGACTACACGCGGCGCTTCGGGGAGATCTTCGGCCGCGTGGGAAAGGCCACCCAGTCCGACGTGGTGCCCTTCCTGCTGAAGAACGTGGCGGACGGGCCGGATGCAGCTTCGATGTTCCAGGCGGACCGCATCCATCCGCTGGCCATTGCGCATCCGCGCATTCTCGAGAACGTCTGGCCCGCCGTGCGCAAGATGCTGCGCTGAAGGGACGGGCCTGGGTGACGGAGGCGCTCAGCCGTCCTTGGTGGGTGTCTCGGGCACCGTCGGCGCATCGTGCTCGAGCGACGCGACGTCCGTCTCGGGGTCGCCGGGTGCCAGGCCCGGGCTGCTCGGGGGGATCTTGCGCTCCGCCTTGGCCCGCAGCTTCTCTTCCTTCTTCTGCTTCTTGGCCAGTTCCCGCTGTCTTTTCTCGTAACCGTAATTGGGTGTGGCCACGCGCACGCCTCCTTGTCGATGCCGCCGCCCCGGGGCTCGGGGCAGCCTCCGCCCCAATGTAAGCGATATCGCAGGACGTGCCTACGCCGGGCCCGGCGCAGGCACATGCGACGCCGCGGCCGAGGCCGCTCAGAGCCGCGCCAGGGCCTGCGCCAGATCCGCCTGCAGGTCCTCCACGCGCTCCAGCCCCACCGAGAAGCGCACCAGCGTGCCCTTGTGGGGCCAGCGGCTGACGGAGGGGTCACGCATCAGGCCGATGTCGTAGGGCACGACGAGGCTGATCGGTCCGCCCCAGGAATAGCCGAGCTTGAATAGGCGCAGGCTGTCGCAGAAGCGGTCGATGGCCTCGACCGCGAAGCGGCCGTCGAACACCACCGAGAAGAGTCCTGCCGCCAGGTCGCTGGCGCCACACAGAGTCTGCCAATGCGCATGCCCGGGCGAGCCGGGCAGTGCCGGGTGCAGCACCTGCGCGATTTCCTCCCGCTCGCCCAGCCAGGTGGCCAGGGCTCGCGCTGCGCGGTCGTGCGCGGCATAGCGCAGATGCATGCTCGGCAGCGCCCGCAGCAGCGTCTCGGCATCATTGGCACCGACACCGATGCCCAGGCGCATGTGCGTGAGCTTGAGCTTGAGGTGCAGGGCCTCATCGCGGGTGACCACACTGCCCATCAGCACATCGCCACCGCCGCTCGGGTACTTGGTGAGCGCATGGACGGAGATGTCCACGCCCTGCCCGTCGCCCACGAGGTCGAAGGGATTGAAGGCCAGCCCCGCGCCCCAGGTGTTGTCGAGTGCACTGACCACGCTCCGCGCGCGGCAGGCCGCGACCAGCGCGGGCAGGTCGGGAAACTCCATCGTGACCGAGCCCGGCGCCTCGATCCAGACGAGTCGGGTGCGCTCGGAAATCTTGGCGGCGAGGTCCGCGGGGTTCATCGCGTCGTACAACCGGTGCGTGATGCCATAGTTGGCCAGCTCACCGGTGGCCAGCGCCTTGTTGGGCCCGTAGGCGTTGTCGGGAATCAGCACCTCATCGCCGCGACTCAGCAGCGACAACGCCACGAGCGAGATGGCCGCCAGCCCGCTGGGCGCCAGCAGGCACTGGCTGCCGCCTTCGAGGGCGGCCAGCCGCTCTTCGAGCAGGAAGGTGGTGGGGGTGCCGTGCAGGCCGTAGGTGTAGCCGGCCTTGCTCTTCCAGTCGCGCGCGCGCATGGCGGCGACGTTGGGGAAGAAGACCGTCGAGGCCTTGAAGATGCCCGGCTGCGGGGCCTCGAAACTCGACGGGGGAAGGTAGGAGTGATGGATCAGATCGGTGGCAGATGCGCTCATGCCACCGATGCTAGCCCCTCTTCAGACAGACCACTTCTTGAGCAGCTTCTCGGGCCGCATCGTGTCGTAGCCTTCGAAGGGCTGGTGGATCCAGGGATTGGTCTCCAGGTATTCCACCGAATAGTCGGGCGTGAACACCGAGAGCTGCTTGGTCCAGAGCACCGCGCTGCGCAGCTCGGTGATGGGCGAATACTTGGTGCGCAGCAGTTCCACCACGGCCTGCAGCGTGTGGCCGGAATCGGCCAGGTCGTCCACCAGCAGCACGCGGCCAGCGATCTCGCCCTTGGGCGTGGTGATGTAGTGGGCGATGTCCAGGTGCCCCTGGATGGTGCCGCCCTCGGCGCGGTACGAGCTCGTGGACATGATGGCCAGCGGCTTGTCGAAGATGCGCGACAGCACATCGCCGGGCCGCATGCCGCCACGGGCCAGGCACAGGATGTTGTCGAACTCCCAGCCGGACTGGTGGATCTTGAGCGCGAGCTTCTCGATGAGGTTGTGGTACTCGTCGTAGCTGACGTACAGGTGCTTGCCGTCTTCGGTCAACATGGTTCGTGGGCTCCGGGCGGGTTCAATCGGCGAGGTAGGGATGGCGCATCATGATCGTGTGGTCGCGATCGGGGCTGGTCGAGATCATGGCGATGGGCACGCCTGTCACCTGCTCGATGCGCTGAAGATACAGCCGGGCATTGACCGGCAGCTTGTCGTACTGGGTGACGCCCACGGTGCTGTCGGACCAGCCCTCGATGGTTTCGTACACCGGCACGCAGCGCTCAATCTCGTCGGCGCCCAGCGGCAGGATGTCGATGTGCTCGCCGTCCAGCTCATAGCCGGTGCACAGCTTGAGCTCCTCGATGCCGTCCAGCACGTCGAGTTTGGTGATACACAGGCCCGACAGCCCGTTGACCTGGGCCGAGCGCTTGAGCAGCGCGGCGTCGAACCAGCCGCAGCGGCGCGAGCGGCCGGTGGTCACGCCCTTCTCCGCGCCCACGGTCGACAGGTGGTAGCCCACGGTGCCGGGCTTTTCCCAGTCCAGTTCGGTCGGGAACGGACCGCCGCCCACGCGGGTGCAGTAAGCCTTGGTGATGCCCAGCACGTAGTGCAGCATGCCGGGGCCGACGCCGGATCCGGCAGCCGCGTTGCCGGCCACGCAGTTGCTCGAGGTAACGTAGGGATAGGTGCCATGGTCCACGTCCAGCAGCGTGCCTTGCGCACCTTCGAACAGCAGGTTGGCGCCGTTGCGGTGGGCTTCGTTGAGCTCACGCGACACGTCCGCGATCATGGGCTTGAGGATCTCGGCGTGCTTCATCGCCTCGGCGTAGACGGTGTCATAGTCGATGGGCTCGGCACCCAGCACCTGCGTCAGCACATGGTTGTGCAGGTCGAGCAGCACGCGCAGCTTCTGCGCGAAGCGCTCTGGGTGCTTGAGATCCTGCACGCGCAGCGCGCGGCGGGCGATCTTGTCTTCGTAGGCCGGGCCGATGCCGCGGCCGGTGGTGCCGATCTTCTCGATGCCGCCCTTTTCTCGGTAGGCCTCGCGCGCCACGTCGAGCGCGGCATGGAAGGGCAGGATCAGCGGGCAGGCCTCGGAAACGCGCAGGCGCGAGCGCACCTCGACGCCGGCCTTCTCCAGCCCTTCGATCTCCTCGAAGAGCTTGGCGCAGGACAGCACCACGCCGTTGCCGATGTAGCAGGTCACGCCAGGGCGCATGATGCCGCTGGGGATGAGGTGCAGCGCCGTCTTGACGCCGTTGATGACCAGCGTGTGGCCCGCGTTGTGGCCGCCCTGGAAACGCACCACACCTTGCGCGCTTTCCGTCAGCCAGTCGACCAGCTTGCCCTTGCCCTCGTCGCCCCACTGGGTGCCGACGACGACCACGTTACGTCCGGTTGTCACGCTCATGATTGTTCTCGTTGATCAGATGGCTTGCACTTCCCACTCGCCGCCGACGCAGTTCAGCGTGCGGTCGCAGTGGAATTCGTCGATTTCGCTTTCGTGGCCCGGCAGCACGCAGACCACCGTCTCGCCGCCGGCACGCAGGGCCGCGATGGCATTGCGCAAGCCGGCATCGGTATCGCTCCACGGCGCGCGGATGGCCGCGCGCAGCGGTGGTCGCGGCACCACGGCCACGAGGCTGCGCACATCCAGGCTGAACCCCACGGCAGGCCGGTTGCGTCCGAAGACTGCACCCACCTCGTCGTAACGGCCGCCGCGCGCCAGTGAGTCGTTGGCGCCGTCAGCGTAGATCGCAAAGCGGGCGCCGCTGTAGTAGGCATAGCCCTGAAGGTCGGCCAGATCGAAGCTCACGCGCGTGGTGCCCAGCTCGGCGAGCTGGGCGGAAAGCCAGCGCAGGCCCGCCACGGCCGACAGGGCCTCGGGGAAGGCGGACAGGACGCGCTCGGCCTGGTCCAGCACCTGGCGGTCGCCATACAGCTCAGGCAGGACCCGCAGCGCGTCGCGCACAGGCTCGGGAAAGCCACGCGTGAGCTCGGCCAGCGTGCTCGCGTCCTTGGCGGCCAGCGCCGCATGCACACGCTCCAGGACGTCGCGGGGCGCCTGGGCACCGGCCAGCAGCGCACGCACGATGCGCACGTCCGCCAGATCCACGAGCGCATCGCGCACGTCCGCGGCGCGCAGCGTGGCCAGGGCGAGTTCGAGCGCTTCGAGGTCGGCCTCGCGGCCGGCATGGCCATAGATCTCGGCACCGAACTGCAGCGGCTCGCGCGTGGCATTGGGACCCTCGGGCCGTGCATGAAGCACCGGTCCGCAGTAGCACAGGCGCGCCACGCCCTGGCGATTGAGCAGGTGCGCATCGATGCGGGCGACCTGCGGCGTGGTGTCGGCACGCAGGCCCATGCTGCGGCCGGAGAGCTGATCGACAAGCTTGAAGGTCTGCAGGTCCAGCGCCTCGCCGGTGCCCGAGAGCAGCGATTCCAGATGCTCGATGAGCGGCGGCATCACCAGCTCGTAGCCATAGCTGCGGGCGGTGTCGAGGAGTTGGCGTCGGAGTTCTTCGATGTGGCGCGCCTCGGAGGGCAGCACATCGGCAATGTGATCCGGGAGGACCCAGGCGGACATGGCGTGTAGGCCGTGGTTAAAACGGGATTCTAACGGCCCCCGGCGACAGGCCCATGAAGTGGGCCGAGCATTGATTGCCCGAAGGGGCAACGTGCAAGCCCTTCGGCAGGCGCCAAGCCGCACCGCGACCGCGCCGGCTGCTTCAGCCGCCAGGCGGCGGCCGGAGTGGGCGACTTAGCTCGCCAGCCAGAGCAAGGCGAGGCCGACGCCGACGCTGCACAGCGCGAAGAAGCGAAGCTGGCCGTCACGCAGCTGGAGCAACTGGCCAAAGGCGCGGCGCCAGCCGCCCGGCGAGAGCAAGGGAAACAGCCCCTCGATCACGAGCACGAGGGCCAGCGCCTGCCAGAGGCTGTCGCCGTTCATCAGCGCTGGTTCGAGGTGTTGCTGCCGCTGCTGCGCATGGCGCGGAAGAAGTCGGTGGAGGCCGGGTCCACCACCAGCACGTCGCTCTTCTTGTTGAAGCTCTGCTTGTAGGCTTCGAGGCTGCGATAGAACTGTGCGAACTGCGGATCGCGACCGAAGGCATCGGCGTAGGCGGAGGCAGCCTGCGCGTCACCCTCACCCTTGATCTTCTGTGCGTCGCGGTAGGCATTGGCCACGGTGACCTCGCGCTGGCGGTCTGCGTCGGCGCGGATCTTCTCGCCCTCGGCCTGACCGGTCGACCGCAGCTCGTTGGCCACGCGCTTGCGCTCGGCCTCCATGCGGCGGTAGACCGACTCGGTGATGGCCTCGACATAGTCGATGCGCGTCACGCGGACGTCCACGATGTCGATGCCCCAGGCGTTGCCGCCCTGCACCACGCTCAGCACCTCGCGGCGGACGTCGTTCATCACGTCCTCACGGCGCGCGGAGATCAGGTCGCGCACGGTGCGCTTGTTGATGTTCTCCTGGAAGGCATTGCGCACCACGCGGTTGAGCTGCACGGCGCCCGCGCTCTCATCCAGCCCGACGTTGCGGATGTAGGCCGACGGGTCGACGATGCGCCAGCGCACGTACCAGTCGATCACCACGCGTTGCTTTTCGGCCGTGAGCATCGGCTCGGTGTCCATGCTGGAGAGCGTCAGCAAGCGCTTGTCGATGTACGACACGTTCTGCACCGGCGGAGGCAGCTTGAACTTGAGGCCCGGCTCGGTAATGACGTCCTTGATCTGGCCCAGCTGGTAGACGACGCCGAACTGGCGCTGGTCGACCACGAAGAGCATGGAGCTGGCGAGCACCAGCAGGATGAGCAGCGATGCGCCGATGAATCCGATTCTGTTCATGTTCTTGTTCTCCCGGTTTCAGCGGACGTCACGCTCACGCGAACGAGCGTCGCGGGCGCGCGAGTCGCCCGAAGGAGCGACCGGGATGGCCGAGGATTGCGGCACAGCGGTGCCCGCCACCGCAGGCGGTGCGCCGTCGGCCGGCGCGGCCGTGTTCTGCGATCCGCTCTGCTGCATCAGCTTGTCCAGCGGCAGATACAGCAAGTTCGATCCCTGGCGGCTTTCGACCAGCACCTTGCTGGTGTTGGCATAGATCTGCTGCATGGTGTCGGTGTACATGCGATCACGCGTGACCTGCGGCGCCTTCTGGTACTCGGCCAACACCTGGCTGAAGCGCTGCGCATCACCCTGGGCCTGCGCTGCCACACGGGCCTTGTACGCCTCCGCCTCTTCCTTCAGGCGCGATGCGGTACCGACGGCACGCGGCACCACGTCGTTGGCATAGGCCTGGGCTTCATTCTTCGCGCGCTCGCGTTCCTGGCCCGCCTTGAGCACATCGTCGAAGGCGGCCTGCACCTGCTCCGGCGGACGCACGCCGCCCTGCTGCAGGTTGATCCCCACGACTTCCACGCCCACCTTGTAGCGGTCGAGGATGGTCTGCATGAGCTGACGCACCCGCGGCGAGATCTGGTCACGCTCCTCGGCAAGGGCTGCGTCCATCTTCATCTTGCCGACGACCTCACGCACGGCGGTCTCGGCGACCTGCACCACGGTCTCGGACGGGCTCTTGCTTTCGAAGAGCCAGGCCCGTGCGTCGGACAAGCGGTACTGCACCGCGAACTTGATCTCGACGATGTTCTCGTCCTCGGTCAGCATGGCCGATTCGCGCAGGCCAGTCGAGCGCACGATGGCATCTCGGCCGACGTCGGTCGAGCGGATCTGCGTGACCACCACGATCTCATGGCGCTGGATCGGATACGGCAGACGCCAGTTGAAGCCGGCCCCCACGGTCTGCTTGTAGCGACCGAACTGTGTGATCACCGCCTGCTGGCCTTCATTGACGATGAAGAAGCCGGTGCCCAGCCAGATCAGCAGCGCGACGCCGATGACGGCACCGATGCCGAAGCCGGCATTCTTCATGTCGGGCTTGCCGCCTCCGAAGTTGGGGGGACGCGGACCACCGCCATTGCCACCCCGGCCACCGAACAGGCCGCCGAGCTTGCGATTGAAGTCGCGCCAGAGCTCGTCGAGATCCGGTGGCCCCTGGTTGGGCCCCGGATTCCTCGGACGGGGATTGGACGGCGGCACGGGCGGCTCGCCCTCGGGCCGGCTCGTGGACGGGCGGTCGCCCTCGGAGGAAGACGACGCATCGTCGCTACGACCCCAACGGCCATCGTTCAGGTTAAACATTCCCTGAACCCGTCTCCACACAGGCATTGACTTCATTCGGTAATTAGGTGTGATTGGCGCGGGCTATTGTGCCCAATCAGGGCTGGGCACTTTGCAATTCGGGCTGCGACCATGGGGTGATCGCGGCCGACTCGGCGCGTTGGGCCAGTGCCTCACGCAGCGGCGGCAGGCCATCGCCCATACGAGCACTCACGAAGAGCCGGGGTACGGGCACGCCGTCCAGTTCCATCTCATCGACGAGCTTGAGCGGGCGCCGCTCCTCGGGCAGGGCGTCCAGCTTGTTGAAGACCAGCAGTTGAGGCACCTCGGTCGCGCCGATGTCGGCCAGGACCTGCTGCACTTCCGCGATCTGCTCGGGATGGTGGGGATTGGCCGCATCCACCACATGCAGCAGCAGGTCCGCATCCACGGCCTCCTGCAGGGTCGCCTTGAAGGCGTCCACCAGGCCGTGGGGCAGATCGCGGATGAAGCCCACCGTGTCAGAGATGGACACGCGCCGACCCACGTCACCGAGGTAGAGATGGCGCGTGGTCGTATCGAGCGTGGCAAAGAGCTGGTCGGCCGCATAGGCACGCGCCTTGACAAGCGCGTTGAACAGCGAGGACTTCCCTGCGTTGGTATAGCCGACCAGCGAGATGTTGAAGGTGTCGCGCCGCTCGCGCTGTCGCCGCTGCGTGCCGCGCTGCTTCTGCACCTTGGCAAGGCGCTCGCGGGTGCGCTTGATCGACGAATCGATCATCCGGCGGTCGAGCTCGATCTGTTTTTCACCCGGGCCGCCGCGCACGCCCGCGCCGCCCGTCTGACGCTCCAGGTGGGACCAGCGCCGCACGAGGCGCGTGCTCAGATACTGAAGGCGGGCGAGCTCAACCTGCAACTTGCCCTCGTGACTGCGGGCACGTTGGGCAAAGATTTCGAGGATCAGGAAGGTGCGGTCGTAGACGGCGACGCCGAGTTCGCGCTCGAGATTGCGCTGCTGGGCGGGCGACAGGGCCTGGTCGAAGATCACCTCGCTTGCGCGGTGCATCAGGGCCAGTTCACGAATCTCGTCGGCCTTGCCGCTGCCCACGAACAGGGCGGCGTCCGGCGCCTTGCGCTTGCAGCTCAGCCGCGCGACTGGATCGAGCCCAGCGGTCTGGGCGAGTAGGCCGAGCTCTTCGAGCTCGCCATCGAAATGGGGAAGGCCGAAGTCGACGCCGACCAGAACGGCCGCGCCTTCCTGGCGGGAGATGGATTCAGACAAATGCGGGGGAGCCTGATTCATGGTGGACGGGTTGACGTGTCCGCCAACCCGTCCCATGCCGC
>NZ_CAJYES010000160.1 GCF_913773995.1 uncultured Pseudacidovorax sp. | reverse complement strand
GTCGCCGCAGGCACCATCAATCTCACCGGCATCCAGCCCGGCGCGCCGGGTTCTACGGCGCCGGTGCCCGCGCACTGCCATGTGCAGGGCAGGATCGCCGAGCGCACGGGCCTGGACGGCAAGCCCTACGCCATCGGTTTCGACCTTCGCTTGCCCGCGCAGTGGAACGGCCGCTTCTTCTTCCAGGGCGGCGGCGGCACCGACGGCGTGCTGCGCGATGCCATCGGCGTGCTCACCGGCGGCGGCAACACCAGCAATGCGCTGATGCAGGGTTATGCAGTGGTCTTCACCGACACCGGCCACCTCAACGAACCCGGCCCCAACGGCCCCTACCAGTTCGGGCTGGACCCGCAGGCCCGCGCCGACAACGGCTACAACTCCATGGCGCAGACGGCGCGCGTGGCCAAGACGCTGATCCGCGCGCACTATGGCCAGGCGCCACAGCGCTCGTACTTCGTGGGCTGCTCCAACGGTGGGCGGCAGGCCATGATGATGACGCAGCGCTATCCGGAGATGTTCGACGGCGTCATCGCCTCGGCGCCGGCGTACCGCGTGCCGCTGGCCTCGGTGCAGGCGGTGTACGACACGCAGCTCTATGCCCGCGCCGCGGCCGAGCAGGCACCGCCTGGCCCCGACGGTCGACCGGTGCTGTCCAAGGCCTTCTCGCCAAGCGACATGAAGCTGCTCACGCGTGAGGTGCTGCGCCAGTGCGATGCGCTGGACGGTCTGGCCGACGGCATGGTCAACAACTGGCCGGCCTGCCAGTTCAAGCCTGAGGTGCTGCGCTGCACCGGCGCCAAGACGGATGCCTGCCTGGGGCCGGCGCAGGTCGAGGCGCTGCAGCGCTCCTTCGCCGGTGCGCGCGATGCCCAGGGCAAGCCCATCTATTCGGACTGGGTGTTCGACGCCGGCCTGCACTCGGTGGACTGGACACGCTGGAAGTTCGGCGACGCCACCAGCGGTCCCGCCAACGCCCGCAACCTCACGCTGATGACCGGCGGGCTGGCAATGTTCTTTACCACGCCGCCCACCGTGACGAACGACTTCTGGGCCTATGCGATGGGCTTCGATCCGCAGCGCGACACGGACAAGGTCTATGCCACCGACGGCGCCTTCCGCGAGTCCGCCATGCGCATCGTGGCGGCCGACTCGCCCGACGTGGACGCCTATGCCCGCCATGGCGGCAAGATCCTGTTCTTCCACGGCGTGAGCGACCCTGTGTTCTCGGTGACCGACACCGTCCGCTACCTCGACCAACTGCGCCAGCGCTACGGCGCCGCCACCGACGGCATGGCCCGGCTGTTCACGGTGCCGAACATGGCGCATTGCAGCGGCGGCCCGGCCACCGACCAGTACGACGGCCTGACGGCCCTGGTGAACTGGGTCGAGAAGGGTCAGGCGCCCGAACGCATCGTGGCCCGCGCCCGGCCCGAAAACGCCGACGTGCGCTGGCCCGGCCGCACGCGCCCGCTGTGCGCCTATCCCAAGCAGGCGCGCTACAACGGCAGCGGCAGCATCGAGGACGCCGCGAACTTCAGCTGCCGCTAGGCGCAGGCGTGGCGGGCGTGCGGTAGAGCATCACCGACGCCCGCGCCTCCATCGCCCGGCCCTCGCCCACCGGGCCCAGCTTCTCGGCCGTCTTGGCCTTGACGTTGACCTGGCCCGGGGCCAGCGCCAGCACCTCGGCGATGCGCGCGCACATGGCCGGAATGTGCGGCGCCAGCTTGGGCGCCTGGGCCACGATGGTGCTGTCCACGTTACCAATGGCCCAGCCGCGCTCGCGCACGCGCCGCGCTGCCTCGGCCAGCAGCACCGTGGAATCGGCGCCGCAGAACTGCGGGTCGGTGTCCGGAAAGTGCCGGCCGATGTCGCCGAGCGCCGCCGCGCCCAGCAGCGCGTCGGTGATGGCATGGAGCAGCACGTCGGCATCGGAATGCCCCAGCAGGCCTACGTTATGAGGGACCTCCACACCCCCCAGGATCAGCTTGCGCCCGGCGGCAAGCTGGTGCACGTCCCAGCCCTCCCCGATGCGGAAGGGAAAGTCGAAGTCGGCGGCGTGGGTCATCGGGATCGTGCTCGTCATTGCTGGGCCGTGCCCCTGCGGGCTGTGAGCACCGCGGCGGCCATGGCGAAGTCTTCGGGAAAGGTGACCTTGAAGTTCTGGGCGCTGCCGGGCACCAGCCGCGGCGCCAGGCCCAGTCCCTCGATGGCGCTGGATTCGTCGGTCACTGCGTCGCCCATCTGCGCCAGGGCCTGCTGCAGTAGGCCGATGCGGAACATCTGCGGCGTCTGGGCCAGCCATTTGTCGGCGCGGGTGACCGTACCGGCGACGCGGCCTTCCGGCGTGGCGGCCTTGAGCGTGTCGGGCAGCGGCAGCGCCAGCAGGCCACCGACGGCATCGTGCTCGCAGGCCCCGATGAGCGCATCGACCTGCGTGGGCAGTAGCAGGCAGCGGGCGGCATCGTGCACCAGCACCCAGTCGTGCGGCAGGGCGCCGGCCTGCTCGCGCAGGGCGCCCAGGCCCTGGGCCACGCTCTGCGCGCGGGTGGTGCCCCCGGCACGCAGCAGCCATTCGCCGGGGCCAGGAAAGCCCGGCACCACCTGCGCGATGCGCTCGTCCTGGGGCGCTACCACGAGCGCGATGGCGGCCAGCCGGTCGCCCAGGGCGCGGAAGACATCCAGCGTGTGCGCCACCAGCGGCCGTCCTGCCAGCGGCTCGTACTGCTTGGGGCCGGCGGCGCCGGAGCGAGAGCCCGTCCCGGCGCAGGGAATGAGCACGAACAGGCGCGGCGAGGTGGGAGACATCAGCGGACGGACGGGGCGGGCAAGGGGTGGACGGACGGGGCGGTGGGGCGGCGCTTCGACGGGCTCAGCGCGAACGGCCTTGGACGAGCCGGGAACAAGTCGACCGGCGCCGCGTGGACCGGACGCCGACCAAGCCGGCCCCGTCCAGGGAAAAGCCCCGCATTCTAAAATTGCATGCTTCGCCCTCCCCGCCATTGCGGCCGGGAGGGTCTGCCTTTGGTGCCGCCCCCGCATGGACCTGCCCGCCCTCTCCCCCGGCAAACGCTTCACCCTTCCCCGTCCGCCCTCCTCCAGCGATGCGCTGCTGCTGGCCCGCCTGGCCCGGCGCGAGCGTGCGGCGGGCCGCACGACGGCCATCTTCACCGCCGACGCCACCGACACCCAGCGGCTGACGGACGAGCTGGCATTCTTCGCACCCGAGCTTCGCTGCGCCGTTTTCCCGGACTGGGAGACGCTGCCTTACGACAGCTTCTCGCCGCACCAGGACCTGATCAGCGAACGCCTGGCCACGCTCTGGCGCATCCTGCAGAAAGAGGTGGACGTGGTGCTGGTGCCCGGCACCACCGCGCTCTACCGCCTGGCGCCGCCCAGCTTCATGGCCGGCTACACCTTCCATTTCCGCACCAAGCAGAAGCTGGACGAGGCGCGCCTGAAGGCCCAGCTCACGCTGGCCGGCTACAGCCATGTGACGCAGGTGGTGAGCCCCGGCGAATACGCCGTGCGCGGCGGCCTGATCGACCTGTTCCCGATGGGCTCGCCGCAGCCCTTCCGCGTCGACCTGTTCGACGACGAGATCGACTCCATCCGCACCTTCGACCCCGACAGCCAGCGCAGCCTGTACCCCGTGCCCGAGGTGCGCCTGCTGCCCGGCCGCGAGTTCCCGATGGACGACGAGGCCCGCGCGCATTTCCGCAGCCGCTGGCGCGAACTGCTCGAGGGCGATCCGACCAAGAGCCGCATCTACAAGGACATGGGCAACGGCGTGGCCACCGCCGGCATCGAGTACTACCTGCCGTTGTTCTTCGACCAGACGGCGACGGTGTTCGACTACCTGGCCGGCGCCGGCAAGGAAGGGCGCGACGGCGACGCGCCCTCCTCCGTCACGCTGGTGCTGCACGGCGACCTGGAGGCCGCCTTCCAGCATTTCTGGCAAGACACGCGCGAGCGTTACCGCCTGGCCCACGGCGACCCCGAACGGCCGGTGCTGCCGCCGGAGGCGCTGTTCCTCAATGCCGAGCAGTTCTACGGCCAGACCAAGCCGCATCGCCAACTTTCGCTGCGGCCTGCATCCGCCCAGGCTGAGCCTGTCGAAGCCTTTCCCGAGTTTGCGCTGCTGCCCTCGCTGGCCGCCGCGCGCGGTGCCGACGATCCGCTGGCTCGCCTGAAGGAACACATCCAGGCCACCCGCCACCGCGTGCTGCTGCTTGCCGAGACCGCCGGCCGCCGCGAGAGCCTGCTGGACTTCCTGCGCGCCAGCGGCGTCAGCCCGCCGGCCTTCGACACCCTGGCCGAATTCGAGGCCGGGGCGGGCGAGAAGATCGGCATCGCCACAGCCGCCCTGGCGGCCGGCTTTGCCTGGAACGAGGCTGGCATCGACTTCGTCACCGAGACCGAGCTCTTCGCCACCGGCGCCGGCAGCGGCCGACGCCGGAACAAGCGGCAGGAGGCCACGAGCGATGTCGACGCCCTGATCAAGGACCTGTCCGAACTCAACCTGGGCGACCCGGTCGTCCACAGCGCCCACGGCATCGGCCGCTACAAAGGCCTGGTCAACATGGACCTGGGCCAGGGCACGGGGCCGGACGGCAAGCCGCTGCTGCAGGAGTTCCTGCACCTGGAGTACGCCGACAAGGCCACGCTCTACGTGCCGGTGAGCCAGCTGCACCTCATCAGCCGCTACACCGGCGTCAGCGCGGATGAGGCGCCGCTGCACAAGCTGGGCAGCGGCCAGTGGGACAAGGCCAAGCGCAAGGCCGCCGAGCAGGTGCGCGATGCGGCGG
The DNA here is from genome assembly GCF_913773995.1 of uncultured Pseudacidovorax sp. Classification (GTDB taxonomy): domain Bacteria; phylum Pseudomonadota; class Gammaproteobacteria; order Burkholderiales; family Burkholderiaceae_C; genus Xenophilus. The sequence goes on along the minus strand of NZ_CAJYES010000160.1, from coordinate 855 downwards.
CCGAGCTGCTGAACATCTACGCCCGCCGCGCCGCGCGCGAAGGCCATGCCTTCCGCTTCCAGGCACCGGACTACGAGGTCTTCGCCAACGACTTCGGCTTTGAGGAGACGGCCGACCAGAAGGCGGCGATCCATGCCGTCATCCAGGACATGATCTCGCCCCAGCCCATGGACCGCCTGGTCTGCGGCGACGTGGGCTTCGGCAAGACCGAGGTGGCGCTTCGCGCGGCCTTCGTGGCCGTCACGGGCGGCAAGCAGGTGGCCTTCCTGGCACCCACCACGCTGCTGGCCGAGCAGCACTACCAGACGCTGGTGGACCGCTTCTCCAAGTGGCCGGTCAAGGTGGCCGAGATGAGCCGCTTCCGCTCCGCCAAGGAGATCACGGCCGCCGCCAAGGGCCTGGCCGACGGCAGCGTGGACATCGTGGTCGGCACGCACAAGCTGCTCAGCGAGAGCGTCAAGTTCAAGAACCTGGGCCTGCTCATCATCGACGAGGAGCACCGCTTCGGCGTGCGCCACAAGGAGGCGATGAAGGCCATGCGTGCCGAGGTGGACGTGCTCACGCTCACCGCCACCCCCATTCCCCGCACGCTGGGCATGGCGCTGGAAGGTCTGCGCGATCTGTCGGTCATCGCCACGGCGCCGCAGCGGCGCCTGGCCATCAAGACCTTCGTGCGCAACGAGGGCACCGGCTTGATCCGCGAGGCCGTGCTGCGCGAGCTCAAGCGCGGCGGGCAGGTGTACTTCCTGCACAACGAGGTGGACACCATCCACAACCGGCGCGCACGCCTGGAAGAGCTGGTGCCCGAAGCGCGCATCGCCGTGGCCCACGGCCAGATGGGCGAACGCGATCTCG
>NZ_CAJYES010000159.1 GCF_913773995.1 uncultured Pseudacidovorax sp. | reverse complement strand
CTGTCGTTCACGGCGAGGCGTGCGGGGCCGGTCACCTCCAGCGTCTCGCCATCCTTGTGGAACTCCAGCGGATAGACCCGGCGCGAGTTGTGCGAGAAGAAGTTGATCACGTGCTGCCGCCCACGCTCCAGGTCGTGCGGCGTGCGCGGCACTCCATAGCGCTTCAGGTAGTCCGGCGAGGCGACCGTCATGAAGGGCAGGGTGCCGATGCGCCGCGCCACCAGCGACTGGTCGCCGATCTCGCCGCCGCGGATCACCACGTCCACGTTGTCGCCGATCAGGTCGACCGGACGATCACTGACGCCCAGGTCCACCTGGATGTCGGGGTACTGGTCGCAGAAGCTCTGCAGCCGGGGAATGAGGACGAGCCGCGCCATCGCCGAACCCACGTCCACGCGCAGCCGGCCCGATGGCGCCGCGTTGCTGTTGGTCATGCTCGACTCCAACTCGTCGAAGTCGCTGAGCAGGCGCGCCACGCGCTCGTAATAGGCTGCACCGTCGGGCGTGACGGTCACGCGGCGCGTGGTGCGGTTGAGCAGCTTGACGCGCAACCGCGACTCCAGCGACTGGATCTGCTTGGTCACGGTGGCCTTGGGCAAGCCGAGCGAGTCGCCGGCGCGGGTGAAGTTGCCCGCCTCGACGACGCGCACGAACACCCGCATGGTCTGGATCTGGTCCATGGATCGATGTGCGAAAAGGGCTGACATCCCGCGCGCGCGGGATGCGGCAGGCTGGCGATGCCAGGCCGCCTTGTGGCTCCGCATTCTGTGCGGCATTGGCCGCTTCATTGTTGCTGCGAAGGAAACAGAGTAGGGGCTGCGGCACCGTCCATGCAAGCGGCCGGCGTTCGTATAGTCCGATTCACGCTGCATCGCGACAACTTCCCAGCCCGACCCGAAAGGCCTGCCATGAGCACCCATCCCCACGCCCCAGCGTCCGCCGCCAGTGTCTCGGCCGGCTGCGCCGTGGCGGAGGAAGACCTGCACATCGCGCTGCCCGGCAGCGAGCCTGTGAAGGCCCGCATCTACGGCGGGCGTCTCAAAGGCGCGGCGGCCATGCCGCTGGTGCTGCATTTCCACGGCGGCACCTTCGTCTGCGGCGACCTGGACAACGGCCGCAACGTGGGTCGGCTGCTGGCACTGGCGGGCGCGCGCGTCGTCTCTCTGGCCTATCCGCTGGCCCCGGAACATCCCTTTCCCAAGCCCATCGAGGTCGGCTTCGCGGCCCTCGAATGGCTCCACAAGCAGCGCGTCAAGCTGGCGGGCAAAGGTGCCCAGATCTATCTGGCGGGCGAGGAGGCCGGCGGCAACCTGGCCGCAGCCGTGGCGCTGGTGGCGCGCGACCGCGGGCATCCTCCGCTGGCGGGCCAGATCCTGCTCTCGCCGATGCTCGACCCCTGCGCGGGCACGGCCTCGCTGCGCGAGGCCTCCTGCGCGGACGCGGCCTGCAAATGGGCCACCGGCTGGCAGCAGTACCTGCGCCGTCCGATGGACGCGACGCATCCTTACGCGGTGCCCGGCTCGGCCCTGCGCCTGACGGACGTGGCGCCGACGCTGGTGCTGGTCGGCCCCGACGACCCGATGCGGGACGAGGCCCTGGCCTATGCCAAGCGGCTGCGCACCGCCGGCATCGACGTGGTGGCCGAGGTGCTGCCCGCCACCTCCCAATGGCCCGAGGCGCTCTATCAGCCGGATGACCCGGGCTGCCCGGCCTGCGGTGTCGCCGCGCGGCAGAAGGTCATGGCCTTCTTCGAGGCCAGGCGCGCTGCGGCGGCCACACCGCCCAGTTGAGCTGAGCACCGACAGCGCTGCAGTGCGGCGCTGACCGAATTCCTTCCTGCGACTGTCACGCGGCCCTGCGTCTGCCGCGAGGGCCGTGCTGCGCCGGCCGATTCGGCGCGCATCCCGACATCTTCCTTCACGTCCATGCCGCCTGCGCCACAAGCGCCGGGCAGGCGACCTGCATTCCTTCGATCCGAAAGAAAGACCTCCATGGCCCACTTCGACCCATCCCCCGCCTCCGCCCCCACGCCGGTCCGCCGTCGTTGGTGGCCTGCCGTCACCAGCCTCACGGCCGTGCTTGCCATCGGTGCGGGTGTTCTGGGCGTGCCCGGCCTGCGCGCCGAGGCCAGCGATGCGCCGGTCCCCCCCGCGCCTTCGGCCACGCCCGTGACGGTCGCCGCCGTCGAGTCGCGACCCGTCAGCGCCTGGGACGAGTTCTCCGGCCGCCTCGAAGCCGTCGAGCGCGTCGAGGTCCGATCCCGCGTGGCCGGCGCCGTGCAGGCCATCCACTTCCGTGAAGGTGCACTGGTCAAGCAGGGCGAACTGCTGCTGACCATCGATGCTGCGCCCTACCAGGCCGAAGTGCAGCGGGCCGAGGCGCAGGTGGCGTCGGCCCAGGCCCGCGCCGCCTACACGCGCAGCGAGCAGGAGCGCGCCCGGCGCCTCTACGGCGAACAGGCCATCGCCCAGCGCGAGCTGGACGAGCGCCTCAACGCCGGCCAGGAAGCCGAGGCCAACCTGCGCGCTGCCCAGGCCGCCCTGCAGAGTGCGAAGCTGAATCTGTCGTACACCCAGGTGCGTGCGCCGGTGGCCGGCCGCATCGGCCGGGCCGAGGTGACGGTCGGCAACCTCGTGCCCGCCGGCCCGGGCGCGCCGGTGCTGACCACGCTGGTGTCGGTGAGCCCCATCTACGCCAGCTTCGATGCGGATGAGCAGGTGGTGGCCCGCGCCTTGAAGGCACTGCCCGGCGGTGCCAGTGCACGGGCCCAGCTCGCCAGCATCCCGGTGCAGATGGGCACCGCCGCCACCGACGGCACGCCCTACGAAGGCCGCCTGCAGTTGATCGACAACCAGGTGGATGCGCGCAGCGGCACCGTGCGTGTGCGCGCCCGCTTCGACAACGCCGACGGGGCCCTCATCCCCGGCCAGTTCGCCCGCATCCGCATGGGCCAGGCCGGCGAGAGCCGCGCGCTGCTGGTCAGTGAGCGGGCCATCGGCACCGACCAGAACAAGAAGTTCGTGCTGGTGGTGGGCGAGGGCAACAAGGCCGAATACCGCGAGGTCACGCTGGGCGCACCGGTCCAGGGCCTGCGCGTGGTCAGCACGGGCCTCAAGGCCGGCGAGCGCGTCGTGGTCAACGGCACGCAGCACGTGCGACCTGGCGTGGTCGTGGCGCCCACCGAGGTGCCGATGACGGCCGCCAGTTCGGCCGGTGCCGAGCGCGTCGCCTCGCGCAGCTGACGCACCGCGCCGCACGCGGCACCTTCCTCTCTTTCTTTTGCTTCCACGTCGCCATCGTGGGCAGCC
>NZ_CAJYES010000158.1 GCF_913773995.1 uncultured Pseudacidovorax sp. | reverse complement strand
GCGCCGATGACGCCGGCGCCTTCCGCGGCGACTGCGCCCGCCGCTGCACCCAATGCGGGCCCCGCGGCGTCCGCTCCGGCGCCCGGCACATCCGGTGGTCCGGCTGTACCGGCATCGGCCGCAACGGGCTCCGCTGCGGGTGTGTGGATGCAGCTGGGCGCCTTCCGCGAGCGCGAGGGCGCGCAGGCGCTGCTGGCACGCGTGGCGGCCGCGCAGGCCGAACTGGCCGGGCGGCTGCGCATCGTCGAGGAGGCCGGCTCGCACAAGGTGCAGCTGGGCCCCTACGGCTCGCGCGACGCGGCGCAGGCGGCCGTCGCTCCTCTGCGTAGCGCACTGGGCATTTCACCCTTTGCCGTGGAGCGGCGCTGAGCGCCTTCTGGCCTTAGTCGCTGCGCCCGAGACCTGCGGCTTCGCCCCCCAGCCGGCGCTCAGGCCTTCAGGCGCCCTGAGGGGCTGTGCCGCCCGGCGTGCCCAGGCGGGCCGTCAGCTCCTTGCGGTAGCGATTCAGGTCCTGCACCGTCTTGAAACTGCGGTTGAACAACAGCCCCAGGTTGTGCAGGATGCGCTCGCCCACCTTGCCTTCCCATACCGCGTCGAAGCGGATCTGCTGGTCCAGCCAGTGTTCGAGCCAGTCCGGATCGGGCATGCGGCTTTGCACCGTGTCGCGCGGGAACAGCGCCTTGTTGACGTGCAGGTTGGTCGGGTGCAGCGCCTGGGCGGTGCGGCGGGCGCTGGCCATCAGCACGCCCACCTTGGCGAAGGCCGCACGCGCCTCGTCGCCGCACTTCTCGAGTGCGCGGCGCATGTAGCGCAGGTAGGCTCCGCCGTGGCGCGCCTCGTCCTGCGAGAGCGTGGTGTAGATGTGCTTGATGACGGGCTCGCTGTGCCATTCGGCCGCGCGGCGGTACCAGTGGTTGAGCCGGATCTCGCCGCAGAAATGCAGCATCAGCGTCTCCAGCGGCGGTGCGGGGTCGAAGTCGAAGCGCACCTGGTGGAGTTCTTCCTCGCTGGGCACGCAGTCGGGGCGGAAGCGGCGCAGGTATTCCATCAGGACCAGCGAATGCTTCTGTTCCTCGAAGAACCAGATGGACATGAAGGCACTGAAGTCGCTGTCGTGCCGGTTGTCACGCAGGAACATCTCGGTCGCCGGCAACGCGGCCCATTCCGTGATGGCGTTCATCTTGATGGTCTGCGCCTGTTCGTCGGACAGGCGCGTGCCATCGAAGTCCTGCCAGGGGATGTCGGTCGCCATGTCCCAGCGAACCGATTCGAGCTGCTTGAAAAGATCGGGGTAAAGCATGGCCGAAGGTCTGTGGGTAAGCCTTGCATTGTCCCGGTCGCCCGGGTTCATCGGTGCCGTTGTCCGAGCCGCCGCGGGGTCTTCCGTCGCGCTGCAAAGGCGGGCTTACGGAAATTTACAGACTCCCACGGGAACCATGGAAGTCGGCCTACGCTCCGAGCAGGGGTGAGCGCGGAGCATCCGCCTTAACGGTTTTCGATGCTGCGAGGTCTTCCGGATTCAGAGCCGGTCGAAGCATCCCGAGGCGACTCTTCTCCTCCTCCCTCCCTCCCTCCTTCGTGTCGGGATATCTCGCAGCATCTTTTTAACAAGGGCACCGGCGCATGAAGGCGCCGCGATGCCAGTGTTCGAGGCGCGATCATTGCATCGCGCCTTTTTTTTGGCGGGCGATCGCGCCTGCGGCGGGCGGTGCTCGCTCAGCGGGGGGCCGTGTCCTTGATGCTCGGCCGCTGGTGGAGCTTGTCGCACAGGCGGGCCAGTGAGGGGTGCTCCGCGCGCCAGTCCAGCTCGGGAAAGCGGAAGCCGATCCAGTCCAGGGCGCAGACCACCGCGATGTCGGACAGGCTCAGGTGGATGCCGCTGCAGAAGGGCTTGTCGCCCAGGCCTTTCGCCATCGCGGCGATCCCGGCCTCGACCTTGCCGCGCTGGCGGTCCATCCAGGCCTGGCTGCGCTCGCTGTCGGCGCGCTTGGGCCAGACGGCCTCCATGCGCCAGAGCACGCCGGCGTCCATCACGCCGTCGGCCAGGGCTTCCCAGGTCTTCACTTCCGCGCGCTCGCGACCCGATCCAGGGATGAGCTTGCCCACGGGCGAGAGGGTGTCGAGGTACTCGACGATCACGCGCGAGTCGAACATGGCGTCGCCGCCGTCCATCACCAGGCAGGGCACCTTGCCCAGGGGGTTGGAGGTGGCGATGGTGGTGTCGTCGGCCCACACGTCTTCCTGCACGAACTCGTAGTCCAGGCGCTTCTCGGCCATGACGACGCGCACCTTACGCACGTAGGGGCTGGACGTCGATCCGATGAGTTTCATGCCGGCAGGATCCTCGAAAGTGGGCCAGGGGATGCGGAGCGCGGCGGATTCTAGAGGGAGCGCCGCCGGGCCGGCGCAGGCGGCTGCCGCCAAGGCGCCACCTACAATCCCGGGATGAGTTTCGCGCCCGTTTCCGCCCTTTCGCCCCTCGATGGCCGCTATGCCGGCAAGCTCGCGCCGCTGCGTCCGCTGATGAGCGAACAGGGCTACATGCACCGCCGCATCCAGGTCGAGGTCGCCTGGTTCATCGCCCTGTCCGATGCCGGTTTCGCCGAGTTCAAGCCGCTGACGCCGGGCGCCCGCAAGTACCTGATGGGCCTGGTTTCGCACTTCTCCGAGGCCGACGCGCTGGCCATCAAGGAGATCGAGAAGACCACCAACCACGACGTCAAGGCCGTGGAGTACTGGATCAAGTCCAAGTTCGAGGCCCGGCCCGAGCTGGAGTCCGCCGCCGAGTTCGTCCACTTCGCCTGCACCAGCGAGGACATCAACAACACCAGCCACGCGCTGCAGATCCAGGCGGCGCGCGAGCAGGTGGTGCTCCCCGCGCTGGACGGCATCCTCGCCACGCTGCGCAAGATGGCCGGCGACTTCGCCGCCGTGCCCATGCTCAGCCGCACCCACGGCCAGACCGCCAGTCCGACGACCGTGGGCAAGGAGATCGCCAACGTCGCGGTGCGGCTGGCCAAGGCGCGCGAGCAGATCGCCGCGGTCAAGCTCATGGGCAAGATGAACGGCGCCGTGGGCAACTACAACGCCCACCTGGCCGCCTGGCCCGACTTCGACTGGGAGGCCTTCAGCCGCAAGGTGGTCGAGACGCCGGCGCCGCAGGGCCTGGGCCTGGTCTTCCAGCCCTTCAGCATCCAGATCGAGCCGCACGACTACATGGCCGAGCTGTTCGATGCGCTGGCGCGGGCCAACACCATCCTGGTCGACTTCTCGCGCGACGTGTGGGGCTACATCAGCCTGGGCTATTTCAAGCAGCGGCTCAAGGCGGGCGAGATCGGATCGTCGACCATGCCGCACAAGGTCAACCCGATCGACTTCGAGAATGCCGAAGGCAACCTGGGCTTGGCCAATGCGCTGCTGCGCCACCTGTCGGAAAAGCTGCCCATCAGCCGCTGGCAGCGCGACCTGACCGATTCCACCGTGCTGCGCAACATCGGCGTGGCCTTCGGCTATGCCGTGCTGGCCTATGCCAGCCTGGCCACCGGCCTGGGCAAGCTCGAACTCAACGAAGCGGCCCTGGCCGAGGACCTGGACAGCAGCTGGGAAGTGCTGGCCGAGCCGATCCAGACCGTCATGCGCCGCTACGGCGTGGCCGGCGCCTACGAGAAGCTCAAAGAAGTGACCCGGGGCCAGGCGGTGACCGCCGAGGCGTTGCACGGGCTGATCCGCTCCCTAGAGATTCCCGAGGCCGAGAAGGAACGCCTGCTGGCCATGACGCCCGGCAGCTACACCGGCAAGGCGGCCGAGCTGGCCCGGCGCGTGGGCGGCGGCCAGGCCTGATGGCGCTCAAGTCCACCATCTTCAAGGCCAACCTCGCCGTGGCCGACATCGACCACGGCTACTACGCCGACCATGCGCTCACCCTGGCCCGCCACCCGAGCGAGACCGACGAGCGCATGATGATCCGCCTGGCGGCCCTGGCCCTGCAGGCCCACCAGCTGCAGGCCATGTGCGGCGGCGACGGCCAGCTGGCCTTCGGCGCCGGCCTGTCCGACCCGGACGAGCCCGACGTCTGGCTGCGCGACTTCACCGGCCGTGCGCGGCTGTGGATCGAGGTGGGCCAGCCCGAGGACAAGCCGGTCATCAAGGCCTGCGGCAAGGCCGACCAGGTGGTGGTCTATGCCTTCGCCAGTTCCGCCGAGGTCTGGTGGCGCGGCATCGAGACCAAGCTGACCCGGCCGCAGAACCTGCAGGTCTGGCGCATCCCCGCGGCTGCCTCGCAGCAGCTGACCGCCTTGGCCCAGCGCAGCATGCAGCTGCAGGCCACGATCCAGGAAGGCGTGCTGATGCTGGGCGACGGTGAGCGCTCCGTCGACATCGAGCCACAGCGCTTGAAATGAACACCTCCCATGCCGCTTCGCGGCTCCCAGAGGCCTGGCGGAGCCAGTTCCTCGGGGACCCTGGCGTGGCTTGCGGCGAGAGGCCTCGGCGACTGCCTACGTCGAGCTGCTGAGGGGCAGTAGGGCGCTCAAAGCCCCGGCATCGGCGCGCCGCAGTTCCAGCACTGCTCGAAGCCGCCCTCCACGAACTCCCCGCAGCGGCAATGCCATTGGCGCTGCGGTGGGCGCTGCAGCGCGCCCAGCAGGCGCAGGGCACGCGCGTGGTCGTCGTCATGTTCGACCCACAGCTCCGGCAGGCATTGGTCGGGCGGCAGCTGGCCGGCGGCGGCGCCGAGGTATTCCCGTTGCACGCTCACCGACACGCCCTGGGCTCGCAGCGCATCGGCCCACAGGGTGGCCAATGCTAGATTGGGGGCCTGGGCGAGGCGGCGCATGGGTGGGGCGGATTCGCTCAGGCGGTCGGATCGCCGCCGCCCGCCGGCGCGGCGGGGTCCGAGGGCGTAGGATCGTCTGCGGCAGGCGCATCCGCCTCACGCGCACGTTCGGCATAGCGGTTGAAGCGCCAAGCCGTGTCCTGCATGGTGATGCGGCGCCAGGTCTGGCGCTTCTCGGCCGGGCTCATCGCCGGCCAGTGCTGCACTTCGTCGAAGCTGCGGCCGCAGCCCTTGCATTCGTCGTCGCCCTGGCTGGTGGAGCAGATGGCGATGCAGGGCGTGTCGGAGGTGGTCTCATACCAGGCCATCCACGCCGCCCACGCTTTCGGCGGAAAGCCGAACTCGTCGGCCTCGTCCTCACGGTGGAAGACCATCAGCGCGTACACCTCGGCGAGCGCACGCACCTCGGGTGCCAGGCTCACGCCGTCGGGTGACGGCTTCAGGTGCCGCCAATAGTTGATGGCAGCCTCGATGTCGGTGATGTGGATGCCGGCCATGGGGCAGGAGAAAGGTGGGCGGGGACGGCCCAGATGCCGCCCCGTCGAATTAGGGGGCGCGATCTTATCGCCATGGTCCCTGCCTTGCGCCCCGCAAGGGCGCTGTGTTCCAATCGCGCCGTTCGAAGGGGAGTAGCTCCCGGCCCGGCCCCACGCCGGCGCTGTCGGTCCTGTCGTCAGTACGAAGCGCAAGCTTCCGGCAGTTCCGGGTCCGGTATCCGCAAAGGAGCCGTTCCGAGCAAGACCTTTGATGAGCCCGTTTCGGGCTGATCAAGGCCGTCCTTCGGTTCCATGGTGCACCCCTCGGCGCACCTTCCTCGATCAGCCCGCAGCGGGCTGCCCTCCCCGGCAGGCGCCAGCCGCCTGCTCAACGGTCACAGGTATTGAGGAATCTATGGACTTTCTGACTTCTCCCGAGTTCTGGGTCGCGCTCGGGCAGATCATCATCATCGACATCCTGCTGGGTGGCGACAACGCGGTCGTGATCGCGCTGGCCTGCCGCAAGCTGCCGCCCGCGCAGCGCACCAAGGGCATCATCTGGGGCACTGCCGGTGCCATCGTCCTGCGGGTGGTGCTCATCGCCTTCGCGATGACGCTGCTGAATCTGCCCTTCCTGAAGCTGGTCGGCGCGTTGCTGCTGGTATGGATCGGCATCAAGCTGCTGGCGCCCGATGAAGAGGGCCACGGCGAGGTCGCCAGCAGCGACCGCCTGTTCGCCGCCATCAAGACCATCATCGTCGCCGACCTGGTGATGAGTGTGGACAACGTCATTGCCATCGCTGGCGCCGCCCAGAACGCGGGCGACCACTCGCTGCTGCTGGTGGTGCTGGGTCTCGTGATCTCGATCCCGATCATCGTCTGGGGCAGCCAGCTGGTCATCAAGCTGATGGAGCGCTATCCACTGATCATCACGCTGGGCGGCATGCTGCTGGGCTGGATCGCCGGCGGCATGCTGGTCACCGATCCGGTGCTGGCCAACCCCGACCGCTGGCAGTGGATGTTCAAGCTGCCGCAGACCGACGTGATCAAGTACGGTGCGCAGATCGCCGGTGCGTTGCTGGTGCTGGCCATCGGCAAGGCCGTGCTGGCCCGCCGTAGCAAGCAGGTGGCTGTCCACTGATCGCGCCCGAGGCCGGCTGAACCTTTTAGGTGGGCCGGCCTCCTTCTGTCATCTCCACTTTCCCGGCCCAAGGAGCCCCTCGATGGACAAGATCATCCTGTACGTGGACGACGCGGCCTATGCCGTGGAACACCTGGACCAACTGGCGCCGGCTGCGCCGGGACGGCACTGGATCGTGGTGGCCTGCGCGCCGCGCATGACCCACCGCATCAGCAAGTGGGTGAGCCATAGCGCGCGCGAGAACTGGCGCGCCAAGTGGTTCGCCCGCGTGCAGGAAGCGCTGGGGCCGCTGCTGGCCCGCGAGGGCGCGCAGACCACCGCCGTGCTGGCCAAGGGGCCGCTGGTCGAATTGACGCAGCGTCTGCATCTGGAGCACGGAGCGGCCCGCGTGGTGGATGCGCGCCGTCCCCGCATCGGCTCGACCATGGAGCCGGTGGTGCCGGCGGCGGCCGAGTCGGCCCCGCGCCGTCCGCTCGTGCCTGGCGCGCGTGCCTTGCCGGGCGGCCTGGCGGGGCTGGCCGCCTTCCTGCTGCTGGCGCCCGGCCTGGCCGACTGAGAAGGTGTGAACGGATCCGACATGTCCGTTCGTCCCGCGAAAACACGCCCACTCTGCGTTGCAAATGCTCGCCATAGCCCGAGCTATGGCTGCGCTTTGCGCCTCGATTGGCCGCGTTTTCGCAGCCCGCTCGGCCACGCCGGATTCATTCACACCTTCTGAGCGGTGCGCCGGCCGGGGCCGGCATGCTGCCCGCCGTCAGGTCCACCGGCTATGCTGGCGCCATGCGATTGATCCTCAAATGGGTGCTCAGCGCCTTGGCGCTGCTGATGGTCACCTACCTCTATGGCGGGGTGCAGATCTCGGGATTCGGCAGCGCGATGATCGCCGCGGCCGTGCTCGCGCTGCTCAACGTCTTCGTGCGGCCCGTGCTGGTGGTGCTGACCCTGCCGGTCACACTGGTCACCCTCGGGCTGTTCCTGTTCGTCGTCAATGCGCTGATCTTCTGGATGGCCTCGGGACTGCTGCCGGGCTTCCATGTGGACGGCTTCTGGGCGGCGCTGTTCGGTTCGCTGCTGTACTCGCTCTTCGGCGTGATCATCGAGGCCGCCATCGGCGCCAGCCGGCGCTGAATAGTGAAACACCCCCCATGCCGCTTTGCGGCTGCCCCCTTGTATCTTCCATCCAAGATGTCGAAGACCAAAGGTTTGGGAAGTTGTCCACAGCCCGTTGCCCCCTTGGGAATGAATCCCGGCAGAGAGCTTTTGGCGTGGACAGCCGACCTTC
>NZ_CAJYES010000157.1 GCF_913773995.1 uncultured Pseudacidovorax sp. | reverse complement strand
GAAGGTCGGCTGTCCACGCCAAAAGCTCTCTGCCGGGATTCATTCCCAAGGGGGCAACGGGCTGTGGACAACTTCCCAAACCTTTGGTCTTCGACATCTTGGATGGAAGATACAAGGGGGCAGCCGCGAAGCGGCATGGGGGTTCAAAGGTCAATCCCTGAAGTTGTCGAAAGAGACCGGCAGATCGGACACATCCTTGCGGATCAGCGCCATGGCGGCCTGCAGATCGTCCCGCTTGGCCCCGGTCACGCGCACGGCATCGCCCTGGATGGCGGCCTGCACCTTGAGCTTGCTGTCCTTGAGCAGGCGCTGGATCTTCTTGCCCGTCTCCGAGTCGACGCCGTTCTTCACCTTGAAGACCTGCTTGACCTTGTCGCCGCCGATCTTCTGCACGTCGCCTTTGTCCAGAAAGCGCACGTCGACGTTGCGCTTGGTGAGCTTGCCGCGCACGATGTCCTCGATCTGCGCCAACTGGAAGTCGGCATTGCCGATCAGGATGATCTCCTTGTCCTTGAGTTCGACCGAGGCGGGCGTGCCCTTGAAGTCGAAGCGGGTGGTGATTTCCTTGGACGCGGTGTCGATGGCGTTGCGCACCTCGACCATGTTGGGTTCGCAGACGGTGTCGAAAGACGGCATGGGGTTTCTCCTGAAGATGTCGCGCCCGGGCGCATGCGCCGGGACGGAAGAGCGCGCCGCCCGCGAGCGAGGCCACGAGGCGGCGGATGCGAAAATTCTCCCATGATCGCCGAGCGCAACGTCCCCCTCCAACCCCACAACAGCTTCGGCATCGTCGCCCGCGCGCAGCAACTCGTCCGCATCCGCAGCGAGGATGACATCGCCGAGGTGCTGGCCCGCGAGGACTGGCGCGAGATGCCCAAGTTCGTCCTCGGTGGCGGCAGCAACATCGTCATCACCGGCGACGTCAAGCCGCTGGTGCTCAAGGTGGAAATTCCGGGCCGACGCGTGGTCGAGGACACGCCCCGCGCCTGCATCGTCGAGATCGGCGCCGGCGAGCTGTGGCACGACACCGTGCGCTGGACGCTGGAGCAGGGCTGCCCCGGCCTGGAGAACATGGCCATGATCCCGGGCACCGTCGGCGGCGCGCCGGTGCAGAACATCGGCGCCTACGGCGTCGAGCTGCAGGACCGCTTCGAGTCGCTCGACGGCATCGACCTGGAGACCGGCCGCCGCTTCACGCTCGACGCGGCCCAATGCGCCTTCGGCTACCGCGATTCGGTGTTCAAGCATCCGCCCGGCAGCGGCCCCAACGATTTCGGCCTGGCCGGCCGCGCGCTCATCACGCGGGTGCGCCTGCGCTTGCCGCGGCCCTGGAAGCCGGAACTGGGCTATCTCGACCTCGCGCGCAAGGCGGCCGAAAGCGGTATCGCCGAGCCCACGCCCATGCAGGTCTTCGACTGGATCTGCGCCATCCGCCAGGCCAAGCTGCCGGACTGGCGCGTGCTGGGCAATGCGGGGAGCTTCTTCAAGAACCCCACGGTCACGCCCGAGCAGTGCGCGGACATCATCGCCCGCGAGCCGCGCATCGTGCACTACCCCATGCCGGACGGCTCGGTGAAGCTGGCGGCGGGCTGGCTGATCGATGCCTGCGGCTGGAAGGGCAAGTCGGTGGGCAATGCCGGCGTGTACGAGAAGCAGGCGCTGGTGCTGGTCAACCGCGGGGGCCACACTCACCCCGCCACCGGCGGCGAGGTGATGACGCTGGCCAAGGCCATCCAGACCAGCGTCTACGAGCGCTTCGGGATCCGGCTGGAGCCGGAGCCGGTGGTGGTGTAGCTCTCCAAAGCGGCGGCAGCTGTCGAGCGCGAACACGAGGAGTGCCATGTACCGGCGGACCCTGAATCTGCGCCAGCGCATCGACGGCCTGACCTGGGCACAGTGGCTGGCAGCGGTGTTGCTTGGCGGTGCCGTCAGCGCGTGGTGGGCGGGGCGGATCTCTGTCTGGTTCATGGCTGCCGGCATATGGGCGCTGCTAACCCTGTGGGTGGCGCTGCGAGCATGGCAGGGCGGCCTGCGGCGACAGTTCATTCGCGAAGCCGCGCTCCCACCCTTTCTACGCGGCAAGCTGCAGCAGGCTTTCCCTCAGCTTTCGGAGCGCGATGCCGACTTGGTCATGCGGGGGTTGCGGCAGTTCTTCATGGCGCATCTGCGCAGTGGGCGCCGCTTCGTCGCCATGCCGTCCAAGGCGGTGGACGAGGCTTGGCACGCCCACATCCTGCATCCGCAGGCTTACCAACGCTGGTGCCGGACGGCCTTCGGGCGCCTTCTTCACCACACGCCCGCGGAAGTCCTGGGCCGCGATGCGCGGCGCAATGACGGTCTTCGCCGTACCTGGTACTGGGCATGCAAGGAGGAAAGCATCGACCCGCGCAAGCCTGCTCGGCTGCCCCTGCTGTTTGCGCTCGACGCCAAATTCGCCATTGCAGGCGGCTACCACTACGTCGCCGACTGCAGCGCCATCGACCGCGCCAGCGCTTCGGATGTGTACTGCGGCAGCAGCTTCGCGGGAGATGGAGGCGGTCCCGACGGCAACGCGGGGGGCGATGCCTATCCGGGTGACGCGGACGGGCTTGGTGGCTCAGAGACGTCGTCGGCAGCAGGGGGCGAAGGCGGGGATGCGGGCGGCACCAGTTGCGCCGGCGGATGCGGCGGCGGCGGGGGTGGCGACTGAGCGCCAGGTCGGCGTCAGTGCGACGCCGCCTCAGCAAAGATCAACCGAAGTGGCAGATGTAGCTGTAGGGCTCGCCGCTGACGCGGATGTCGAACTTGGCGTTGCCGGGGATGCTGAACTTCTCGCCGGCGGCGGAGCGCTTCCACTCGCTGTCGCCCTCCAGCCGGTATTCGCAGCTGCCGGCGGTGCATTCCATGATCTCGGGCGCGCCGGTGCTGAAGGTGAGCGAGGCGGGCAGGATCACGCCTACCGTGCACTTGCGGCCATCGGCCAGCGTCACGCCGTGCGAGACGCATTTGCCGTCGAAATAGACATTGGCCGAGGTGGAGACGGACACGCCGTCGAGGGTCTTCTGGATGCTCATGGGCTGCAGCGGTCAGGAGGATGAAACAGGGCCGCGGATTCTAGGGGCCAGTCGGTCCCGCACCGGCGCAGTCCTGTGGGGGCCCGCTCACCAGCGGCGATGCCAGCCGCGCGAGTAGCCGAAGTTGAGCGACAGGCCCACCGGCGGGTACACGTACGGCGCCGGATAGGCATAGACCGGCGCCGCCACGGGTGCCGGGTAATACACGGGCGCCGGGTACGCGGTCGTGTAGACGGGATAGCCGGGCGCCACGACGGCCTGCGGCGCGAGCGCCGGCATCGGCGCATTCGACACCACCACCCCGGGCTCAGGCGTCACCTGCTCCCAGGGGGCGCGGGTCGCATAGGTGTTGCCGGCGGGCGGTGAAACCTGGCCGGTCTGCATGCTGGGCTGCGGTGTCACCGGGTAGGTGCTGACGCCCAGGTCACTCACCTGCAGGCCGATGGTCTGGCCAGGCGGTGTGTCGGTGCGGGTGGTGTAGGTCCGGCCGTTGTATTCGTAGCGCACGCTGTAGCTGGTACGGCCGTTCTCGACGACCGGTGTGCTCGACAGAACCTGGCCTTGAGCGTACTGAGGCTGGCTCTGGGCGAAGGCCGGGGCGGCGAGGCCACCGAGCATGGCCAGGGCCAGGGCGCCGAGCGAATGATGGGGGAAGGTCATGGACATCTCCTGCGAATGAGAGGCGGCGAACGCGCCGCAACCTCGATTGGACGCCGACCGGTGCGGCGGGTTCAATCCCTCAACGGCCGATGCGGGCCTTCCAGGCGTCGGCATCGAAACCAACGGTAACCGCACCACCCGGCCATTCGACGACGGGGCGCTTCACCAGGCTGGGATTGGCGCGCAGTGCGGCGGCGGCCGAATCGGCGTCGACCACGGCCAGCCGGGTGCCTTCATCCAGTTGCCGCCAGGTGGTGCCGCGGCGGTTGACCAGCGGCTCCCAGCCGAGGGCCGCCAGCCAGCGGGCGAGGGCCGCCTCGGGCACGCCCTGCTTCTTGAAGTCGTGAAAGGTGTAGGCCTGGCCCTGGC
Source organism: uncultured Pseudacidovorax sp. (assembly GCF_913773995.1). Classification (GTDB taxonomy): domain Bacteria; phylum Pseudomonadota; class Gammaproteobacteria; order Burkholderiales; family Burkholderiaceae_C; genus Xenophilus. The sequence continues at coordinate 19,168 of NZ_CAJYES010000157.1, read as the reverse complement.
GGTCGAGCCAGGTGCGGGCGCGCTTGACGGTGTCGCAGTTGGGGATGCCGTAGACGTCGATCATGGGGCGCGATGATGCCTTACGCCTCGTCCCGGCCCCGCCGCGCAGGGGCATCCGTCGCGCGTTCGCCGGCCGGCGCATCTCCCGTCGCCCGGCCGGTCATTGGGAGGCGGGCCATGGGGCGCACGAGGGGCTCGGCGACAATGCCGCCCTCCTATGAAGACCCTCGCCGACTGGCTCGCCTACGCCGAGCAACTGCATGCCAAGAACATCGCCCTCGGGCTGGACCGGGTCCAGGCCGTGGCCCGGCGCATGGGCCTCGCGCTGACCTGCCCTGTCATCATCGTGGCCGGCACCAACGGCAAGGGCTCCACCTGCGCGATGCTGGAGGCCATCCTGGCCCAGGCCGGCTACCGCACGGGCGTCTACACCTCGCCGCACCTGGTGCATTTCGAGGAGCGCCTGCGCATCGGCGGGCAATCGGTCGAGGGCGAGGCGCTGCTGCCACATTTCGACGCCGTCGAGACCGCGCGCACGGCCGGCGGCGAAGCCGTTGCGCTGACGTATTTCGAGCTCACCACCCTCGCCATCCTGTCGTGCATGGCGGGCTCGGGGCTCGATGTCGCGATTCTCGAGGTGGGTCTGGGCGGACGGCTCGACGCCGTCAACATCATCGATGCCGACTGCGCCGTGATCACCAGCGTGGACATCGATCACATCGAGTTCCTCGGCACCGACCGCGAAAGCATCGGCGCGGAAAAAGCCGGCATCCTGCGCGCGGGCCGGCCCGCCATCGTGAGCGATCCGATGCCGCCGCGCAGCGTGGTGGCCCGCGCCGAGGACCTGGGCGCCGACCTGTGGCTCTCCGGCCGCGATTTCACCGTCAGCGGCGACAAGCAGCAGTGGGCCTGGTCGGGCCGTGGTCGCCGCTATGCGGGGCTGGCCTATCCCGCGTTGCGCGGCGCCAACCAGCTGATCAATGCGGCCGGTGTGCTGGCGGCGCTGGAGGCCCTGCGCCCGCGGCTACCGGTCTCGGCCCAGGCCATCCGACAGGGCTTTGCCACCGTCGAGCTGCCGGGCCGGTTCCAGATCGTGCCTGGCCAGCCGGCGCTGGTGCTGGACGTCGCTCACAACCCGCATTCGGCCGCCGCGCTGGCCGAGAACCTGGATGCGATGGGCTTCTATCCCACCACGCATGCCGTCTTCGGCGCGATGGCGGACAAGGACCTGGCGCCCATCTTCGAACGCCTGGGTCCGCTGGTGGATCGCTGGTACTTCACCGACCTGCCCACGCCCCGGGCTGCGGCCGCGAGCGACCTGACGCGGATGTGGACCGCGCTGAACCGCCGTGCCGACGCCCGCGCTTCCACGCACGCCGACCCAATGGCTGCACTCTCCGCGGCCACGGCGGCGGCAGACCCGGCTGATAGAATCGTCGTCTTTGGTTCTTTCTTCACCGTCGGCGGTGTTCTCGCGCACGGTGTGCCCCGGCTGACAGCCCGGCATCTGCAGCCGGGAACCTGAATCGGTCGCTGCGGCGCTATTCGCCCTTCGTCCGCCAGACAGCCGCTCCGCTCGGGGATTCGACGTCCACATGGCTTTCTTCAAGCTTCGATCCAAAGGTTCCCCGGGCAAGGAAGGCCGCGGCAACGTCTCGGCCGCACCGGCCGAAAGCGTCGAATCGCTGCGCCGTCGCGCGCGCCATCGCCTCGTCGGCGCCGCCGTTCTGGTGCTGCTGGGCGTCATCGGCTTTCCTCTGCTGTTCGATACGCAGCCGCGACCCGTGGCGGTCGACATCCCCATCGAAATGCCGGACCGGGCCAAGGTCAAGCCGCTGGCCCAGGCGGAGTCGCCTGCGGCCGACACCTCGCGCAGTGCCGCGGGGCCGGTTGCCTTGCCGCCTCCTGCAGGGGGGGTGATCACAGAGCGTGCCGATGGCAGCGAAATGACGGCAACGACCCCTGCGCCCGCGCCGGAGCCGCGCCGCGAGGCCGTTGCGAGCGCCGAAGCTGCGAAGGCCGAGCCGTCGCGCGCCGAGCCGGCACGCGCCGAGGCCAAGCCTGAGCCCAAGCCCGAGCCGGTCAAGACACCCGCGGCCAAGCCCGAACCCAAGACTGAGACCGCCAAGGCCGAGGCAACCAAGACCGAGCCGGCCAAGCCTGCACCCCAGGCTCCTAGTCGTGATGACGGGGCGCGTGCCCGCGCGCTGCTCGAAGGCAAGCCGCAGCAGCAGGTGGTGGCTCAGGCGCAGCCTGCGGCCGCGGCACCCGCCGAGGCGGCGGGCCGATTCGTCGTGCAGGTCGGCGCCTTTGCCGACGCGGCCAAAGCCCAGGAAACGCGCCAGAAGCTGGAGCGCGCTGGCCTCAAGACCTACACCCATGTGGCGAAGACGCCCGAGGGCGATCGCACCCGGGTGCGGGTCGGGCCTTTCTCCTCGCGTGCCGACGCCGACAAGGCCGCCGCCCGCATCAAGGCGCTGGCCCTGCCGGCTGCCGTGCTCACACTCTGATCGCGCTGCGCCATGGCGCTTTTCGACTGGATCGCCGTGATGCTGATCGCGGTGTCGATGCTGATGGGCCTGTGGCGCGGACTGGTCTATGAAGTGTTGTCGCTGGCGGGGTGGGTCGCGGCCTTCCTGTGTGCGCAGTGGCTGGCGGGCAGTCTGGCGGCGGTCTTGCCTTTCGGTGAACCGGAGGCACCTTGGCGCTATGGTGTGGCGTTTGCGCTCATCTTCATCGTCGTCGCCTTCGTGGGCGGCGCCATCGCTTCGATGACGCGGCGTCTGGTTACGGTGGCCGGGCTGCGGCCGGTGGACCGGTCGCTGGGTGCGCTGTTCGGCGCCGCCCGTGCCGCGGTCGCGTTGCTGGCGATCGCCGTGGTGGTTCATGTGATGGCCTGGCACGACCAGGCTTGGTGGCGCGAGTCGGCCGGCGCGCCCTTCATCGATGCGGCACTGCAGGGTCTCAAGCCTGCGCTGCCGCAGAAACTGGCCAGCTACCTTCCGTAGTTCAGGAAATCAAGGATCTCCCATGTGTGGAATCGTCGGCGTTTTCAGCAACGCGCCCGTCAACCAACTGCTCTATGACGCCATGCTGCTGCTGCAGCACCGCGGTCAGGACGCCGCCGGCATCGTGACGATGCTGGAGCGCAAGTTCTTCATGCACAAGGCCAAGGGCATGGTGCGCGACGTGTTCCGCACCCGCAACATGCGCGCGCTGCCGGGCACCACGGGCCTGGGCCAGGTGCGCTACCCGACGGCCGGCAACGCGTACAGCGAGGAAGAGGCCCAGCCCTTCTACGTCAACGCGCCCTTCGGCATCGTGCTGGTGCACAACGGCAACCTCACCAACGCGCATGCGCTGCGGGCCGAGCTGTTCTCGACCGACCACCGCCACACCAACACCGAGAGCGATTCCGAGGTGCTGCTGAACGTGCTGGCGCATGAGATCGAGCGTGCCACGCGCGGTGTGCCGCTGCACATCCAGGACATCTTCACGGCGGTCGAGGCGGTGCACCGCCGGCTGCGCGGTTCCTATGCGGTCATTTCCATGATCGCCGGCCATGGTCTGCTCGTCTTCCGCGACCCCTACGGCATCCGCCCGATGTGCCTGGGCCGCAATGCGGACGGCGGCGTGATGGTGGCCAGCGAATCGGTGGCATTGGAGGGCTCGGGCTTCACCTTCGAGCGCGACGTGCTCCCGGGCGAGGCGGTCTTCATCGATCTGCAGGGCCAGGTGCATGCCCGCCAGTGCGCACCCAACGCCAGCCTGCATCCCTGCATCTTCGAGTTCGTCTACCTGGCGCGGCCCGATTCCACGCTGGATGGCATCTCGGTCTACCAGGCGCGCCTGAACCTGGGCGAGACGCTGGCGCAGCGGGTGGTCTCCACCGTGCCGCCGAGCGAGATCGACGTGATCATCCCGATTCCCGAGTCGAGCCGCCCGAGCGCCACGCAACTCGCCCATCTGCTGGGTGTGCCGTACCGCGAAGGCTTCGTCAAGAACCGCTACGTGGGCCGCACCTTCATCATGCCGGGGCAGGCGGTGCGCAAGAAGTCGGTGCGCCAGAAGCTCAATGTGATTGCCAGCGAGTTCAAGGACCGCAACGTACTGCTGGTGGACGACTCCATCGTGCGCGGTACTACCAGCCGTGAGATCGTGCAGATGGCGCGCGACGCGGGTGCGCGCAAGGTCTACATGGCCAGCGCCGCGCCACCGGTGCGCTATCCCAACGTCTATGGCATCGACATGCCGACCAAGGACGAGCTGGTGGCCCATGGCCGCAGCATCGAAGAGATCCGCCAGATCATCGGCAGCGACGCGCTCATCTATCAGGATGTCGACGCCATGAAGCGTGCGGTGATGAAGGCCGCACCCAAGACGCCCGGCGCCGTGCCGCTGGGCGGCTTCGAGGCCTCCTGCTTCGACGGCGTGTACGTCACCGGCGACATCGACACCGAGGCCATCACCCGCATGAACGGCAACCGGCCGCGCATCGAGGAGACCGAGGTCGACTCGTCTCGCCTGACGCTGCCCAACCTGGCCGAATGACCATGAGCCTGCAAGAACGCGACCTGCCCGCCGGCCTGCATCCCGAGACCGAGGCCGTGCGCCGCGCCACGGCGCGCAGCCAGTACGGCGAGAACTCCGAGGCCCTTTACCTAACGAGCGGCTACGTGCAGCCCTCGGCCGAGGCCGCCGCGCGCCGCTTTGCCGGCGACGAGGAGGGCTTCACCTACGGCCGCTACGGCAACCCCACCGTCGCCAGCTTCGAGCAGCGCCTGGCCGCGCTCGAGGGCGCCGAGGCCTGCATGTCCACCGCCTCCGGCATGTCGGCCATCCTGATGATGTGCATGGGCCTGCTCAAGGCCGGCGACCACGTGGTGTGCTCGCAGTCGATGTTCGGCTCGACCATCAAGCTGATCGGCTCGGACCTGGCCAAGTTCGGCGTCGAGTCGAGCTTCGTGCCGCAGACCGACCTCGCCGCGTGGAAGGCCGCCGTGCGGCCCGGCACCACGCGCCTGCTCTTCGCCGAGACGCCCACCAATCCGCTCACCGAGGTCTGCGACATCGCAGCCCTTGCCGAACTCGCGCACGAGAGCGGCGCGCTGATGGCCGTGGACAACTGCTTCGCCACGCCGGCGCTGCAGCGGCCGATGGCCATGGGCGCCGACATCGTCATGCATTCCGGCACCAAGTACCTGGACGGCCAGGGCCGCGTGATGGCCGGCGCCCTGTGTGCCAGCCAGAAGATGGTGACCGAGAAGTTCCTGCCCGTGCTCAAGAGCGCCGGCATGACGCTCGCGCCCTTCAACGCCTGGGTGGTGCTCAAGGGCCTGGAGACGCTGGACATCCGCATGAAGGCGCAAGCGGCCAAGGCGCTGGCGCTGGCACGCTGGCTGGAAGCCCATCCGGGTGTCGGTCGCGTGTACTACCCGGGCCTCGCCAGCCATCCGCAGCATGCGCTGGCCATGGCGCAGCAATCGGGCAGCGGCGGTGCGGTGCTGTCGTTCGACGTCAAGGCGGCCGACGCGGACCAGGCGCGGCGCCGCGCCTTCCATGTTCTGGATTCGATGCACTGGCTGTCGCTGGCCACCAACCTGGGCGACACCAAGACCATGTGCGCCCACCCGGCCAGCACTTCGCATGGCCGGCTGACCGAGGCGCAGCGCCAGGCTGCCGGCGTGGGCCAGGGCCTGATCCGCGTGGCCGTGGGCCTCGAACACACCGACGACGTTGCCGCGGACCTCGACCGCGGCCTGAGCTCTCTTCCCGCATGACGACCACCCGCACCCGGACCCGCTTCGCCCCGTCGCCGACGGGCTTCATCCACCTGGGCAACATCCGCTCGGCGCTGTACCCGTGGGCCTTCGCGCGCTCCACCGGCGGCGACTTCATCCTGCGCATTGAGGACACGGACCTCGAGCGCTCGACCCAGGCCGCCGTCGACGTGATCATCGAAGGCATGGCCTGGCTGGGCCTGGACCATGACGAAGGCCCGTTCTACCAGATGCAGCGCATGGACCGCTACAAGGCGGTGCTGGCGGACATGCAGGCCCAGGGCCTGGTCTATCCCTGCTACATGAGCGTGGCCGAGCTCGACGCACTGCGCGAGCGCCAGATGGCTGCCAAGGAAAAGCCGCGCTACGACGGCACTTGGCGGCCCGAGCCGGGCAAGACGCTGCCGGCGATCCCGGATGGCGTGCAGCCGGTGCTGCGCTTCAAGAACCCCATCGGTGGTGTCGTCGCCTGGGACGACAAGGTCAAGGGCCGCATCGAGATCCGCAACGACGAACTGGACGACCTCGTCATTGCGCGGCCCGACGGCACACCCACGTACAACTTCTGCGTGGTGGTGGACGACATCGACATGGCCATCACCCATGTCATCCGCGGCGACGACCATGTCAACAACACACCGCGGCAGATCAACATCTTCCGCGCGCTCGGCAAGGAGCCGCCGGTCTACGCCCACCTGCCCACCGTGCTGAACGAGCAGGGCGAGAAGATGAGCAAGCGCAACGGCGCCAAGCCGGTGACGCAATACCGCGACGAGGGCTACCTGCCCGACGCCATGGTCAACTACTTGGCCCGCCTGGGCTGGAGCCACGGCGACGATGAGATCTTCAGTCGCGCGCAGTTCCTGGAATGGTTCGACCTGGACCATCTGGGCCGCAGCGCCGCCCAGTTCGACGAGGCCAAGCTGCGCTGGGTCAATGCCCAGCACCTCAAGGCCATGGCGGACGAGCAGCTTGCACCGTTGGTGGCCGAGCAACTCACCAAGCGTGAGATCACGGCTGACGAACGGTTGGTGGCGATCTGCGGTCTTTTCAAGGACCGCTGCGACACCACGGTCGACCTGGCCGGTTGGGCGGCAGCCTTCTACGCGCCCGTCACCGCCAGCGAGGCGGACCGTACGCAGCACATCACCGATGCCGTGCGTCCGGCCATTGCCTCGCTCGCTGAACGGCTGGCTGGCGTGGCCACTTGGGACAAGCCCTCGATCGCCGCGGCGATCAAGGAAGTTTTGGCCCAGCACAGCCTCAAGATGCCCGCCCTCGCCATGCCTGTGCGCGTGTTGATGATGGGCACGCCGCAGACACCGTCGCTCGATGCCGTGCTCGCGCTTTTTTCTCAGCAGACGGTACAAGAAAGGTTGCGCACTGTTTAAAAGCCTGCATATAATGCAAGGCTCGACACCTTACAGGGTCGACGTCAAAAGCGTCGGTCGAAACGGGGGTATAGCTCAGCTGGGAGAGCGCTTGCATGGCATGCAAGAGGTCATCGGTTCGATCCCGTTTACCTCCACCATCGAGGTGTCGTCGTAGAGAGTCGCGAGACTTTCGTCCAAGGTTTTGACCCTATCGTCTAGAGGCCTAGGACATCACCCTTTCACGGTGAGTACCGGGGTTCGAATCCCCGTAGGGTCGCCAAGTTCGTAGCACTTGGCTCTGTCGCCAGAGCGCAAAGCTGCCTGCCAGGAGTGGTAGTTCAGTTGGTTAGAATACCGGCCTGTCACGCCGGGGGTCGCGGGTTCGAGTCCCGTCCGCTCCGCCAGTCTTTCAAAGCCCTTGCAGTCTTGCTGCAGGGGCTTTTTGTTTGGGCGTTTGAGAAGAGCGGCGCGGCCCCACCCGCGGTGAAGCCACGCCCCCACGAGAAACCGCAGGCAGCGGGCAACGTGGTGCCTCAAAGCTTCAGCGCCTGCGCATAGCCCGTCATTTCGAGGTATCCGCGACCGGCTTGACGCCCTGACGTGTCCAGCAGCGCGCTCAAGCCTTCCCAATAGATGGCGCCGGTCGAGGCGCGGCTGTCCAGCTCCTGGTTGTCGACCAAGGCGCGTACCTCGAAGCTGCCGGCCGGTGTCCGGATTCGCCACTGCACTGGGTAGCGGGCGCGGGACAGGGGGCTTGTCCAGAACCGGAGCGGTTCGAAATGCACGCTGTCGTGGTCGAAAACCTGCATTGCACCGCCCGGCGGGCGCCAGGAGCCGCCGGCCCACAGCGCGCTGCCGTTCGCCCGGCGCAAACGGAAAGCCGTCAGGGCGCTGCCGTCCTCCAGATTCATCCCGACCCAGTCCCAGCCCACCGCCTCTGGGTGCAGGAGCGCCTGGCTCCATTCATGGTCGAGCCACGCCCGCCCCCGGACCGGTTGGGGTGGGCGTCCGGCCACTGCGACTCGGCCCTCCACCGCCAGTTGCGGCTGGCTGTAGTAGTAGCTGGCTTGTGCAGGGTCCGGCCCCTTGCGGGAGAGCCCGGCCTGCCCTTGAAGCAGCACGGGTTGGGTGGGCTGCAGCCGCAATGAGAGGCCGAAGTCTGCGCCTGGCGCCTCGGCCATGTACGCGCCGGAGCTTGGGTCGCGCATGAGAGACCAGTCGCGCAGTCGCACCCGCGTGTCCTCTTCGCTGGCATCGGCGATGCCGAAGCCGGCACGCGCGATACGCTGATCATGATGCAACTGGCCCGCCTGCAGGTCGGTCAACGCGGCATGGGCGAACAGCAGTTGTCGCGCGGCAAACGCCGACGTCAGCGACTGCGTGCCCTCCACGCGCGAACGGAAGAAGGTCAACTGGAAGCCGTAGCGCGCTCCGTCCGCAGACTCGGCATGACCCGTGGCGTACCACCATTCCGTGCGCAGGTCGGGGTGGCTGCCATGGTCGCGGGGGAAGCGGAGCTCGCGCGTTGGCAGGGCCCAGGACGAAGGCACCGGCAGCAGTCCACCGGCCAGCATCGCCAGCAAGCGCCGCCGGGTGGGGCTCCGAACGGTGATCGGCGTCGTCAAGAGCGGGAAAGGCATCGAAGGATGATCGCCGATGCCGCAAGCCCCGGGCCGCGTCACCGCCAGCGCGACGGTGTCGCTCGCCGGACGCGTTTGCGAGCGCGGCTGTGCTCCCGTTCCTCAGCCGTTGAGCGCTGCCTCGATCCCGCGCACGGCCTCGGCGCAATCGCCGAACCGGTCGTCGACCCAGCGTGCATCGTGATAGGTCGCCAGGTACCGGTCGCCAGAGTCGCACAGCAGCGACAGCACCGAGCCGCGCCGACCCTGTTCGCGCATCTCGTGCGCCAGCGCCAGCATGCCGACGAAGTTGGTGCCCGTCGACGGACCCACCTTGCGGCCCAGCAGCTTGGACAGCACCCGCATGCCGGCGATAGACGCCACATCCGGCATCGGGATCATGCGATCGACGACGCTGGCGATGAAACTCGGCTCCACCCGCGGCCGGCCAATGCCCTCGATGCGCGAACCCGCACCTTCGCAGTCCCAGTCGCCGGTGGCATGGAACTCGGCAAAGGCAGAGCCTTCGGGATCGACCACCGCCAATTGCGTCTCGTGTCCGCGGAAGCGCACGTAACGGCCGATGGTGGCGCTGGTGCCGCCCGTGCCGGCCCCCACGACGATCCAGGCCGGCACGGGATGCCGCTCCTGCGCCATCTGCTGGAACATGCTGTCGGCGATGTTGTTGTTGCCGCGCCAGTCGGTGGCCCGCTCCGCGAAGGTGAACTGGTCCATGTAGTGGCCGCCGCACTCGTGGGCCAGATCCTCCGCCTCGTCATAGACCTCCCAGGCATGGTCGACGAAGTGGCAGCGGCCGCCGTAGAAGGCGATCTGCGCCACTTTCTCGGCCGAGGTGCTGCGCGGCATCACCGCCACGAAGGGCAGGCCCAGCAGCCGGGCGAAGTAGGCCTCGCTCACGGCGGTGGAGCCGCTGGAGGCCTCGATCACCGTGGTTCCTTCGCGCACCCAGCCGTTGACCAGCGCGTGCAGGAACAGCGAGCGCGCCAGTCGGTGCTTGAGGCTGCCGCTCGGATGGGTGGACTCGTCCTTGAGGTAGAGGTCGATGCCTGCCGCTTCGAAAGCGGGCAGCGGCAGGGGAATGAGATGGGTGTCGGCGCTGCGCAGGTAGTCGGCCTCGATGCGGCGCATCGCACTGCTCAACCAGGCACGCGCACTGTCTTGAGAGAACTGACTCATTTCGCAGGCGGTTGGCAGAAGGCCTGGAAACCCTCGAGCGTGTTGGCAAAGCCTTTGTCGCGGGCGAGTTCCCAGGGGCGTGCGCAGCGCTGGACGGCGGCACACCAGAGGTAGCCAGCCGACATCTTGCAGCTCTGCGGGCCCTCGGCCGCACCGGCGCCGTCCGCGCCGACGATGCGTGGGGGCGGGGGGGCGAGCGGCATCGACTCGACCGCGGCCGGGCCGTCGGGCGCCGCCGCGCAGGCGGTGAGCACCGCCGTGGTGACCGCGAGGGCCAGGAAGCGTACGTGCATCGGCTCAGCCCACTTCGGCGATCAGCTCGATCTCGACGCAGGCGCCCATGGGGATCTGCGCCACGCCGAAAGCGCTGCGCGCGTGGGCGCCGCGCTCGCCGAAGACCTCGGCGAAGAGTTCGCTGGCGCCGTTGGTCACCAGGTGCTGCTCGGTGAAGGTGGGGGCCGAATTGACGAGGCTCATCACCTTGACGATGCGGCGCACGCGCTCCAGATCGCCCACGGCCGCCTGCAGGGTGCCCAGCAGGTCGATGGCGATGGCGCGGGCGGCCTGCTTGCCTTCGTCGGTGCCGAGGTTGACGCCCAACTGGCCGACCCAGGGCTTGCCGTCCTTCTTGGCGATGTGGCCCGAGAGGAACACCAGGTTGCCGGTCTGCACGAAGGGCACGTAGGCGGCGGCGGGCACGGCCACGGGAGGTAGTTCGATGCCGAGTTGCTTGAGCTTGTCTTGGATGGACATGGAGGAACTCCGGAATGGGAAGGGTCTGAAGGAAGCTGCCGCCGGGCTGAGGGTTGCCGGCAGGCGGGGCGCCACCGCTGAGCGCGGCGACAGGATCAGCGATTGTCCGGCATGGGCGCCGGTCGACTTTCGTTGAGCTCCGGCGGGCTGGACACCGTGGGTGGGACGGGCCCGACCGAGGCCGTCGGTGCGTCCGACGTCGGGATGACTTCGCGACCGATCGCCCCGAGCAGGCCTTCGCGGCGCGCGGCCGGCAGTTCGTCGAAAGGCTGCACCGTGACCCCGACATTCAGCACATGGCGGGCGCCTCCGTGAAGCACCCCGCGCATGGGCGAGACGTCGGCGAAGTCGCGGCCCACGGCCAGCACGACATAGTCGGGTCCGGGCTGGCGTCCGTTGGTGGGGTCGAAACCGGCCCAGTCGCCCGGCCCCGCGGCGGGATGCTGCGCATCGGCACCGTGGCCAGGCATGTAGACCTCCACCCATGCATGCGAGGCGTCGGCACCCACCAGGCGAGGCTGCCCCGGCGGCGGCTGGGTCAGCAGGTAGCCGCTCACATAGCGCGCCGGCAGGCCCAGTGCACGACAGCAGGCGATCATGATGTGGGCGAAGTCCTGGCAGACACCGCGGCGCTGCGCCAGGGCCTGCACGGCGGGCGTGTTGATCTCGGTGCTGCCGCTGGCGTATTCGAAGTCGCGGTGGATGCGCAGCGTGAGTTCCATCGCCGCCTCGAACAGCGGCCGGCCCGGTGGGAAGCTGGCCCGCGCGTAGGCGGCGAAGTCGTCGTGCGGCGGCACATGGCGCGACGGGAAGACGAAGTCGGACGCCGCGTCGTCATGTTCGCCTGCGCGGTAGCGGAAGCGTTCGCGCACGACGTCCCAGGCCAGCCGCGCGTCCGCCTGAGGCAGGAGCGCCGGCTGGGCCGTGCGCACAAGGCTTTGCGCGGTGACCACCAACTGGTCGTGGGTGGACTCGAGCGCGAAGAAGGTGCGGCGGTTGCCGTAGATGTCGTCCGACTCGCTGCGATGGACCGGCGCGGGCGAGATCGCCAGGCGGTGGTCCAGCACCGCCTGCGAACCCAGGTCCCGCGGGCGCAGGTGGGCCATGTGCTGGGCGGTTTCAACGGCGGGCGCGTAGTCGTAGCGCGTCTCGTGGGTGACGTGCAGCAGCATGGTCAGACGCCCACCGAGCGCACGGTCTCGAAGGTGAGGGTGAAGTAGCGCACGCCGATGGAGTCGGACACGTGGTAGGCGGCGGTCTCGCAGCGCGCAAGCGTCTGCATCAGCGTGCCGTAGCGGCCGTCCGGGCCTGGCGCGCACAGCAGCTCCAGCGACCAGTCGTCCGGATTGGGCAGCTCGTACGACAGCGCTGTGAGCCGGTCGGGCGCGCTGCCGGCCAGCTTGGCCAGGCGCTTGCGCAGCGTGTGTGTGACCCAGGCGAGCGATCGCGGGTTGTCGCCGTCCAGCACCAGCAGGTCCACCAGCGAGGCCACGTCGCGCCGTTGCTGGTAGCGGGCGTGGAAGGTGATGGTGCTGTCGAACAGGCCCACCAGCGCCTCGAAGCCGCTGGCCTCGTGCACGGTGCCATGTTCGAAGCCCGCGGCCAGCGCGCTGGCCAGGAAGGCGAGCCGCTCGATATGCCGGCCGATGGACAGCAGCCGCCACGCGTCGTCGCGCGTCATGCGGTCGGTCTGGGCGCCGGTGATGGCGGCGAGCGCGGCGCTGGTCGCCTCCAGCGTGCGCAGCGTGGCGCCCACCGCATAGCGTCCCTCGCCGCTTTCGCCGGCCTGCTCCTGGCTGCGGCGCACGAGGTCGGTCTCGGCGCGCACGATGTGGTTCCAGTGCTCCTGCGACAGGCGCTCGCGCACGGCCTGTGCCGCCTCGCGCAGGCAGCGCAGGTTGAAGCCCACGCTGCGGCCGTTCTGCGCCTGGCCGAGCTCGGCGATCAGGGCGCGTTCGAACAGGCGCCGGCTGTGCGCGGCGCGCGCGCCTTCGTGCTGGCGCGCCAGGCCGGGTACCTCTCGCGGCACCAGCGCGTTGCGCAGGGCCATCTCGTGCAGCCAGGCCACGAGCGGACGGGAGAACTGGTCCTCGCCGCTGAGGTTCTCGAGCGTGAGGCGGGCCAGGCGCAGCGTGTTCTCGGCCCGCTCGGTGTAGCGGCCCAGCCAGTACATGTTCTCGGCCGCGCGGCTGGTGACCGGCGCGCGGTGGCGCTGCAGCGAGGCTGGCGTGCTCTGAGGCGCCAGCCGCGTGCTGCGGTCCACCTCGCCCTCGGTCTGCACCCAGACATCGGCACTGCTGCCGCCGCGCTGCATCGACGCGATCTGCGCATCCTGGCCCGCGAGCCGGGCCAGGCCGCCCGGCAGCACGCGCCAGCTCTGCGGCCCGTCGTTGACGGCGAAGACCCGCAGCATCATCGCCTTGGGCGCGATGCGGCCGGGCCCGAGTTCCTGCGCCCAGGTCGGCATCTGCGACAGCGGCAGATAGCTCTGCACCGTGTGCGCGTCGCTCTGGCGGATGATGCGGCCCGCCCATTCGTCCAGGGCGCGCTGGTCCAGCTGGGTGCCGAGCACGGCCTCGAAGCTGGGATGGATGGTCGAGCCCGGATAGGTCGGCTTGACGGCGCACTCGGCCAGTCGGGGCAGGGCGGCTTCCATGGCCGCGCGCTCGCCGCACCACCAGGTGGGCAGGGCCGGCAGGGCCAGTTCCTCGCCCAGCAGGCGTCGCGACAGCGCCGGCAGGAAGCCCAGCAGCGCGGGCGATTCGAGGAAGGCCGAGCCGGGCATGTTGGCGATCAGCAGGTTGCCGGCGCGGATCACCTGCAGCAGGCCGGGCACGCCCAGGGTGGAATCGGGCCGCAGTTCGAGGGGGTCCAGGAAGGGATCGTCCAGCCGCTTGATGAGGCCGTGCACAGGCCGCAGGCCCTGCAGCGTCTTGAGGTACAGACGTTCGTCGCGCACGGTGAGGTCATTGCCCTCCACCAGCGTCACGCCCAGGTAGCGCGCCAGGTAGGCGTGCTCGAAGTAGGTCTCGTTGTACGGGCCGGGCGTGAGCAGGGCGATGTGCGGCGGCGAGCCGGCCGGGCACATGCGCTGCAGGCCCTCCATCATGGCGGTGTAGGTGGCCGCCAGGCGCTGCACCTGCAGCGATTCGAAGGCCTGCGGAAACTGCCTGGACACGGCCAGTCGGTTCTCCAGCAGATAGCCCAGCCCCGAGGGCGCCTGGGTGCGTTGCGAGACGACCCACCAGTTGCCGTCCGGCCCGCGCGCCAGGTCGAAGGCGGCGATGCGCAGCCAGGTGTCGCCGGGCGGCTGAACGCCGTGCATCTGGCGCAGGTAGCCGGGGTGGCCGCGCACCAGCGCCGCGGGCAGCAGGCCTTCCTTCAGCAGCGCCTGCGGCCCGTAGACGTCGGCCATCACCCGGTCGAGGATGCGCACGCGCTGCAGCACCCCGGTCTCGATCTGCGCCCAGCTGCCGGGCGCCACGATCAGCGGGAAGAGGTCCAGCGACCAGGGGCGCTGGGGCCCATCGGTGTCCGCATAGACGTTGTAGGTGACGCCGTTGTCGCGGATCTGGCGCTCCAGGCTCAGGGCGCGCCGCGGCAGGTCGGCGAAGCCTTCGGGGCCGAGCTCCTCGAAGAACTGCGTCCATGCCGGCGTGAGCGGTTCCGAGGGCTCTGCTGCAGTGGCGGGCTTCGCCACCGGCTCGGCAGGTTCGGGCTGGGCGTCGGCATCCGCCAGCGCCAGCGGGGGCGCGGTCGGCGCGGCGGCCTGTACGGGTGGCCGGGGCGGGGTGGTCCTGCCGCGCAGTTCGTCGAAATGCCCCGGCTCCGCGGCCGGCGCCAACGCGGCGGCGAAGGCGGCTGGCGATTCCAGCCCCTGGGCGTCGAAGAGAGAGTCGTTCAGCGGATCCACAGCTGGCGGATTGTCACATCGGATTCACAGGCGATTGGCAGGCGCCCAAGGGCGCGGCGCCAATCGTGAACGATTGCACAACCCGCGTGGCGTGGCGCGTCCAGCTGCGATGCGCGTCAGGCCGCAGCACTTGCCGCTGGCAGGCCAGGCGGCGGCCTGCGCCATCACCGCCGCAGATCCAGCGTGAACGGGAATTCGCGACTGCCCACCACCTCGATGTTGGCCGGCGGCGTGCGCAGCATGCCGGGCGTGTGGCCCATGCGCGAGAAGCGCGCGAGGCGGCGGCTTTCGGCCTCGTAGGCATTGACCGGGAAGGTGGTGTAGTTGCGGCCGCCCGGGTGGGCGACGTGGTACTGGCAGCCGCCCAGCGAGCGCTTCATCCAGGTGTCGACGATGTCGAAGGTCAGTGGCGCATGCGGGTAGATGGTCGGGTGCAGCGATGACGGCGGGTTCCAGGCCTTGTAGCGCACGCCGGCCACGTACTCGCCTGCCACGCCGGTGGGCTGCAGCGGCAGCACCTTGCCGTTGACGGTGACGGCATAGCGGCTCTGGTTGAGGCCCGTGACGCGCACCTCCACCCGCTCCAGCGACGAATCGACATAGCGCACCGTGCCGCCGATGGCGCCCTGCTCGCCCATGACGTGCCAGGGCTCCAGCGCGTTGCGCAGCGACAGCTCCACGCCCATGGCCTGCACCTCGCCCACCAGCGGGAAGCGGAACTCGAAATGCGGTGCGAACCATTCGGCCTCGAAGGCGAAGCCGGCCTGGCGCATCTCGGCGATCACGTCGTCGAAATCCATCTTCACGAAGGTGGGCAGCAGGAAGCGGTCGTGCAGCTCGGTGCCCCAGCGGGTGGCCGGCGCCTGGTAGGGCGTGTCCCAGAAGCGGGCGATGAGCGCGCGCAGCAGCAGCTGCTGCACGATGCTCATGCGGGCATGGGGCGGCATCTCGAAGGCGCGCAGCTCCAGCAGGCCCAGGCGGCCGGTGGGGCCATCGGGCGAGTAGAGCTTGTCGATGCAGAACTCGCTGCGGTGCGTGTTGCCGGTGACGTCGATCAGGATGTTGCGCAGCGTGCGGTCCACCAGCCAGGGCGGCATGCCCTGGCCATAGAGCTCGCGGTTGCGCACGATTTCCTTGATGGCGATTTCGAGCTCGTAGAGCTGGTCGTTGCGGGCCTCGTCCACGCGCGGCGCCTGGCTGGTCGGGCCGATGAACAGGCCCGAGAACAGGTACGACAGCGAGGGATGGTTGTGCCAGTAGAGGATCAGGCTGGCCAGCAGCTCGGGCCGGCGCAGGAAGGGGCTGTCGGCCGGTGTGGCGCCGCCCAGCACGAAGTGGTTGCCGCCGCCGGTGCCGGTGTGGCGGCCGTCGGTCATAAACTTCTCGGCCGTCAGGCGCGTCTGGAAGGCCGCGTCGTAGAGGAACTCGGTGTGCTGGACCAGCTCGCCCCAGTTGTGCGCCGGATGGATGTTGACCTCGATCACGCCGGGGTCGGGCGTCACCTGCAGTAGCTTCAGGCGCGCATCGCGTGGCGGCGGATAGCCCTCCAGCACGATCTGCATGCCCAGTTCCTCGGCCGTGGCCTCGACGGCCGTGAGCAGGTCGAGGTAGTCCTCCAAAAAGGCCAGCGGCGGCATGAAGACGTAGAGCACGCCCGAGGCCTGGCCCACCTTCTCGGCGGCCGGGCCGTTGGCGCGGCGCGGGTCGCGCGCTTCCACGCACAGGGCCGTGCGCGTGATCCAGTGGGCCGATTCGCCGCGGCTCGGGAAGCGGACGTTGGCGCCGTCCGCCACATGCCGCGCGCTGCCGTCGCCCGGGGCCACGTCGCCGCCGGTAGCGCCAGCCGCGCCGGGCGGCTGCAGGCGCACCGTTGCGCTCGCATTGCGGGGCGCACCCTGCACATAGGCCACCTCGTCGGTGCCGGCGCCCATGCCGCCCTGGCCCCAGGCTTCGGCATAGCGCGCGCGCAGCTCGGCGGCGGAGGGCAGCGCGGCCTGCGGCGCATGCGGATCGCGGTCGATCAGGTAGGGGAAGTCGCCCTTGGCGACCCAGGGCTGCGAATCGAGCGGCAGTCGGTAGCCCATGGGCGAATCGCCGGGGATCAGGTACATGCGGTCGTCGCGCAGGAACCAGGGGCCGGTCTTCCAGCCGGCGCCGGCCAGCGCCGGATTGCCGCTGGCGTTGGAGGAGGGCTCCAGCGGCAGCACATAGCCGATCACCGCGTCGAGCTTCTGCGTGAACACGCGGCGCAGGCGGGCGCGCTCCAGTTCGTCGTCGAGGTTGGACTCGAAGGGGTCGACGTTGACCGGCAGCCGGCGCTCGCGCCAGAGGTAGTAGTAGACGTCCTCGTAACCCGGCTGGATGAAGCGATCCGACAGGCCCAGCTTGCCCGCCAGCGTGCGGGTGAAGCGATCGGCGTCGGCGCTGGTGTAGCTGGCCGGCTTGCGCTCGTCGGCGAAGAGGGCCGGGTTGTGCCAGATGGGCTGGCCGTCGGCACGCCAGAAGATCGACAGCGCCCAGCGCGGCAGTTGCTCGCCCGGATACCACTTGCCCTGGCCGAAATGCAGGAAGCCGCCGTGGCCGTATTCGGCACGCAGGCGGTCGACCAGTTCGGTCGCATAGCCGCGCTTGGTGGGGCCCAGGGCGTCGGTGTTCCATTCGGCCGCGTCGCGGTCGCTGTTGGCCACGTAGGTGGGCTCGCCGCCCATGGTCAGGCGCACGTCGCCGGCAGCCAGGCGGGCATCGACCGCATCGCCCAGCGCCAGCACCTCGGCCCACTGGTCGTCGGTGTACGGCTTGGTGACCCGCGGCGATTCGTAGATGCGGGTGACGACCATCTCGTGGTCGAACTCGACCTCGGCTTGATCGACCAGGCCCTCGATGGGAGCGGCGCTCGACGGGCTGGGCGTGCAGGCCAGCGGGATGTGGCCCTCGCCGGCCAGCAGGCCGGAGGTGGCGTCCAGGCCGATCCAGCCGGCACCGGGCAGGTAGACCTCGCACCAGGCATGCAGGTCGGTGAAGTCGACCTCGGTGCCGCTCGGGCCGTCGAGCGACTTGACGTCGGGCGTGAGCTGGATCAGATAGCCCGAGACGAAGCGCGCCGCCAGGCCCATGTGGCGCAGCAGTTGCACCAGCAGCCAGCCCGAATCGCGGCAGGAGCCGCTGGCGTTCTGGAGCGTTTCTTCGGGCGTCTGCACGCCGGGCTCCATGCGGATGAGGTACCGGACGTCCTGCTGCACCTGCTGGTTCAGCTTGACCAGGAAGTCGATGGTGCGCTGCTCGCTGCGGTCGATCTTTTCGAGGTAGGCCGCCACCAGGGGCGTGGCCGGCTCGGTGACGAGGTAGGGCGCCAGCTCCTCGGCCTGCGCCTTGGAGTACTTGAAGGGCACCGTCTCCGCATGCGGCTCGAGGAAGAAGTCGAAGGGGTTGTAGACCGCCATCTCGACCACGAGGTCGACCGTCACGGTGAACTCGGTCGTCTTCTTCGGGAAGACCAGCCGCGCCTGGTAGTTGGCGAAGGGATCCTGCTGCCAGTTGATGAAGTGCTCGGCCGGCTCGACGCGCAGCGAGTACGAGATCACGTTGCTGCGGCAGTGCGGCGCGGGGCGCAGCCGCACGACCTGCGGGCCCAGTTGGACGGGTCGGTCGTACTTGTAGCGTGTGACGTGGTGGAGGGCGGCGTGGATCGACATGGGACTCGGTGGTTTGGGCTTATTCTGGTGACGGCGCGCGTGCAGGAATGACGGGCCCGAGGGCGCATGCTAGCCGAGAAGCAAGCAAGGACTGCGCCATCGGACCCCCCATGCGGCGGGCCGTTCAGGGAGAGAAAACGGCTTGAACACAGGCAGGGTGGCGGTGCGCGCAGGAGGGTGCCTGCGCGCCGTGACGGGGTCGTGGCGGGGCAGGGGCTGGCCGGGTCTGATGGCGGCGATGGCTGGCGCCATCGCGGGTACGGCGCTGCAGCTGCGGCAGCCGGTGCTGTGGCCCGTCGGGCTCTATGCCGTGGCGGCGCTGTCCGCGCTGGTGGCCTGGCTGGTCTCCGGCCTGCTGCCTGCGCCGCGCCATCGTGCCGGCCTGTTGCTGGCGCTGATGGCGGGCATGGCCGGGGGATTCGCGCAGACGGGCTGGCGTGCCGGCGAGCGCCTGGCCGGGGCGCTGGCGCCAGCCCTCGAAGGCCGGGATCTGGTCCTCCAGGGGCGCGTGACGGGTATGCCGCAGCGGCGCGATGGCGGCCTGCGCT
This sequence comes from uncultured Pseudacidovorax sp., assembly GCF_913773995.1. Taxonomy (GTDB): domain Bacteria; phylum Pseudomonadota; class Gammaproteobacteria; order Burkholderiales; family Burkholderiaceae_C; genus Xenophilus. Next base: position 293 of record NZ_CAJYES010000157.1, on the reverse strand, counting down.
TCGAATTCACGACCGAGGGCGAGCCGCCGCTGCCGGGTCGGCTGATCCTGTCCTGGCCGGACGCCGTCGCGTCGCCCGCGCCGTTGCATGTGGGCGAGGGTTGGCGGCTGCCGGTACGGCTGCGTGCACCGCACGGCACGCTCAATCCGCACGGTTTCGACTACGAGCTCTGGCTGTTCGAGCAGGACATCCAGGCGACCGGCTCGGTACGACCTGCGCCGTCTCCCCTGCGACTGCAGACGCCCTCGTGGTGGGAGTGGCCGCTCGAGCGTGCCCGTGAGGCCGTGCGCGAC
>NZ_CAJYES010000156.1 GCF_913773995.1 uncultured Pseudacidovorax sp. | reverse complement strand
CGTCGAACAGGCCCATCACGCCTTCGACCACGATCAGGTCGGCCTCGGCAGCGGACGCTTGCAGCCGCGCACGCGCATCGGCCTCCCCGGTGATCCAAAGGTCCAGCGAATGCACGGGCGCCCCGCTGGCCAGCGCGAGCCATTGCGGATCGAGGAAGTCGGGTCCGCACTTGAAGGCCCGCACCCGCCGGCCCTGCCGCGCATGCAGCCGCGCCAGGGCCGCGGCCACGGTGGTCTTGCCCTGGCCCGAGGCGGGAGCCGCCACCAGCACTGCGGCGCAGGTGGCGGGCGCGCGGGCGCTGTCGGTCAGCGCGGCGTCCACTTCAGGCCGACGTAGGCCGTGCGGCCGGCCGTCGCATAGTTGTTGGCCAGCACGTAGTTCTTGTCGGTGGCGTTGTCCAGACGCGCGACCAGGCGCAGGTCCGGACGCAGTTGCACGCTGCCGTAGAGGTTGAGCAAGCCATAGCCGGCCAGCACGATCTTGTTGGCCGTGTCGTCGAAGCGGCGGGCCGAGAGCTGGACTTCGGCGCCCACCGTCCAGATGCCCTGCGTCCAGTCGCCGCCGAAGGTGGCGTAGCGCTTGCCTCGACGCGGCAGCTGGCGGCCCGTCTCGGAATCCTTCGGGTCCTGCACGTCGATGGAACCACGCAGCGTGAAGTGCTCGCCGAAGCGGTGGTCGCCCGCCAGCGTGGCCCCCTGGTACACGGCCCGCCCGACGCTGGCATAGCAGCCGAAGAGCGAGGCGCAGCTCGTGCTGGTGCTGCTGAACACGATCAGGTTGCGCACGCGGTTCTCGTAGACCACCAGGCTGGCATTGGTGCGGCCGTCGCCGTAGCGCAGGCCGACCTCGGCGTTACGGCCGGTCTCGGGCTTGAGGCTGGCGTCGCCGTACTCGCTGAAGCGCTGGTACAGCGTCGGCGCGCGGAAGGCCGTGCCGGCGGCCGCCGTGACGCGCCAGTTCTTCACGAACTCGTAGCCGTAGGAGGCGCTGCCGGTTGTCTTGCCGCCGAACTCGCTGTCGTCGTCGTGACGCAGGTTGAGCTGCACCGTGTGGGCGCCCTGATGGAAGCCGTAACCGAGGGCCAGGGCGTCCTGCGCGCGGTCGCGTTTCAGGGTCTTGCGCCAGTCGGTCAGCGAGGGGTTGAGCAATTCGTCCTCGCGGCGCTCCAGCGCGGCCGTGAAGCGGTGCGGGCCGTACTTGCCTTCGGCCTGCAGCAGGTAGCCGCGCAGTTGCGTCTCGGTGATGTAGGTGGTGCTGGGGTAGCCCGAGTAGCCGGCGGCAATGCGGGCCGAGGTGGTCTCGTACCGGCTGTTGCTGTCGGTCACCTGCAGCAGGGTCTTCCAGTGCTCGGTCCACTGGGCCGTCCAGCTGAGGCCGGCCGTGCGCAGGTGGTAGAGGTTGCGGTCGTCGGTCGCGGTGGCCAGGCGGTAGCCGGTGCCCGAGGTCGCGTCGTAGCCCGAATTGGTCTCGCTCTCCAGGACGGTGGCCTCGAAGCGGTGCTGCGCATTGATCTGCCAGCCCAGGCGCACATTGGCCGAGCTCGCACGGTAGAGGTCGTCGTCGGGGTTGTGGTTGATGTTGGGCGTGCGAACGTCGAAGCCGCGCGTGGTCGTGTAGCCGGCGCCCAGCGAATAGTCGAAGACGCCGGACTTGCCCGACAGCCCCACCTGCGCATCGCGCAGGTCGCGGCTGCCCGCGCCCACGCTCACCGTGGGCGAGATGCCGTCCTCGCCGCGGCGCGTGAACAGCTGCACCACGCCGCCGATGGCGTCCGAGCCATAGACCGCGGCGGCCGGGCCGCGCAGCACCTCGATGCGGTCGATCTGCCCGAGCGGCAGCGACTCCCAGGCGGCGCCGCCGGTGGATTGCGAGTCGATGCGCACGCCGTCGAGGTAGACGGCGGTGAAGCGCGTCTCTGCGCCGCGCAGGAACACGCTGGTGGTATTGCCGATGCCGCCGTTGCGCGAGATCTGCACGCCAGGCAGGCGCGCCAGCAGGTCGGCCACGCCGGTGGCGCCGCTGTTCTCGATGGTCTGGCGGTCGATCACCGACACGTCGGAGACCAGCTCGGACAGCGGCTGCTCGACACGGGTGGCGGTGACCACGGTTTCCTGGAGGGTGGCCGTCTGGGCCAGCGCCGACAGCGGCGCAAGAAGGGTGATGGCCGCAGCCACGGACGACAGGGGACAGGTGCGCGACAAGGCGCGCGCGGAAGAACCAACGCGGGTGATCATGGTATGGAAGCCGAAGCTCCGTGAAGCATGTCCCTGGCCGGCCTCCCCGCCGGCGATGGGACGTCATGGCTGCTGCGCTCTTTCCTGTGAGGGAGAGGACGCGGCAGCCGCCTGTGTTGGCCGGTATCCGGGCTGGCAGCACGCACCGTCCGCCTTCCCAGGGACCGCGTGTCGACGATCTCCAGTGGCTTGCTTGGACGGCGTGGCGCATGCGTGAGCACATGCGCCGGCTGCTTCACCGTTGCGGGGGCAGCGCAGGCTTGCCGGTGGCCGGCGCCGGGTCCGATCCTGCTTCCTGCCCTGGGGCGGAAGGGTTCGATCCCGGTGCCGGCCTTGCGCGCTGGCATGCGCGCGGGCTCCTGCTTCCCGTTGAACTGCGACGCGCGAACCGCGCCGCGAGCACCAACAACGGCGCGCATTGTAGGCAGACGCCGACAGGCCGGCCCCTACAATCGCCGACCATGTCTGCACCGAGCCCCATCGATCAGATCGCCGAGCGCGTGGAACGGCTGCTCGTCCGCCATGAGGAAATGCGGCGCACCAACGCGCTGCTTGTGCAGCAGGTCGATGCACTCACCCGCGAGCGCGACGCGCTGCGGGCCCGGCTGACGACGGCCCGCACCCGCATCGACGCCATGCTGGAACGGCTGCCGCCCGAGCCGGCGCCCGATGCCGACGCATCCACTCCCACCTCCGCTGCGCCATGAATCAGATCGAAGTCCGGATCATGGGCCAGAGCTACCTGCTGGCCAGCCCCGACGATGGCGAGGACGCCCTGCGCGAGGCCGTGGCCCGAGTGGACGCGGCCATGTGCAGCATCCGCGACGCGGGCAAGGTGAAGGCGCGCGAGCGCATCGCCGTTCTGGCCGCGCTCAACCTGGCGTACGACCTGATCCAGCGCGAATCGGCGCCTGCGCATACACCCGCGCCGACTGCGATGGCCGATGGCGATCCGGAGCGCGCGGCCCATCTCATCCGCCGCCTCGACCAGGCTCTGGCCGGTGACGGATTGCTGCTGTAGCACAGCGCCTTTTACGCACGTCTTGCAGCGCCTTGCAAGCCCCGCGCGACAAGGCCAACACGGCACACGGGACACTGCAGACAGCGCACGGCCGAGGCATAGAATGAAGGCGTCTGCGGTGCCGCCGGGCTTTATATTTCCTTGAACCAATGCTCTATGGAGCCCGGGCTTGGTACATCGCCTGGCAAGCGTGATCATCTCGCGTCAGATGAACCCAATGCCTTGCTGCCCTCGCCCACCTGAACCCTGCGTTCAGGATGACGGTCCGGTCGCATTCGCAGACACCTATTCCTCAACGGCCCCTTCACGGGGCCGTTGTCATGTGCGACCTACCCCAGCGCACGCGCGGTCACGGCACCGCATGCATAACAACACCACGGAGACCCCCTCATGGGCATCGAACCCCTGCTGATCGTCGAACTCGGCCTGCTCGGGCTGGGCGCCGGCTTCCTGGCCGGCCTGCTGGGCATCGGCGGCGGCATGCTGATGGTGCCCTTCCTCACCTACATCATGAGCACCCGGGGCGCCTCCGCCGACCTGGCGGTCAAGATGGCCATTGCCACCTCGATGGCGACCATCATGTTCACCTCCATCAGCAGCGTGCGCGCGCACCACAAGCGCGGTGCGGTGCGCTGGGACATCGTGCGGCGCCTGGCCCCTGGCATCGTCATCGGCAGCCTGATCGGCAGCCTCGGCGTGTTCGCGCTGCTCAAGGGCTCGGTGCTGGCCATCTTCTTCGCGCTCTTCGTGGGCTTCTCGGCCACGCAGATGTTCCTCGACAAGAAGCCCGCGCCGAGCCGGCAGATGCCGGGCACGGGCGGCCAGTTCGCCGCGGGCGGCGTCATCGGCTTCATCTCGGGCCTGGTCGGCGCGGGCGGCGGCTTCATCAGCGTGCCTTTCATGACCTGGTGCAACGTGCCGATCCACGCGGCCGTGGCCACCAGCGCGGCGCTGGGTTTTCCGATCGCGGTGGCCAATGTGGCGGGCTACATCGCGAGTGGCTGGTCGGTGCACGGCCTGCCGCCCGGCGCCTTCGGCTACATCTGGCTGCCCGCGCTGGTGGTCGTGGCACTGTGCAGCGTGCTGATGGCACCCTTGGGTGCGCGAGCGGCCCATGCGCTGCCGGTCAAGAAGCTCAAGCGTGTCTTCGCCAGCGTGCTGTATGTGCTGGCCGTCTACATGCTCTGGAAGGGCCTGAGCGCCTGAGGCCAAACGCCCAGTCGCTGGCCGGGCGGTTGCAACGGGCATTGTCAAGGAGGGCCACACGGCGGCTGCGCACGCTGCACCTCAGGGGACGCTCGCGGTGAAGCCGAGCTGCCCGCTGTAGGTGCCGGCGGCCGGCAACCCCGGCATGGCCAGGCCGAAGGTCCAGTTGGCGGCGCGCTGCGTCACGAGGTTGCTGAACGCCGTGCCCGCCACCGTGACCGCCGCGCCCGATCCGGACGCGGGTACCGGCGGCGCCGTCAGGCCGGCGTTGTCCAAGACGATGGAGATCCCGTTCATGGCGATGCTTGCGCTGCCGCTGCTCAGCGGCGAGATGACGGAGGCCTGCAGGCTCACCGTGCCGGCATTGCTGGCCACCTCGACCGGCAGCACGTTGTTGCTGGCCATCACACCGAAGCCCGGTACCGCTGCGCTCCAGGACACGCTCTTGTTGTTGCCGTTGGTGGCCGCGACTGAACCGGCCGGAATCGTCGCGCTGACGTTGAAGGCCACCGTCGCCAGTCCCACCCCGGCGGGGCCCACACGCAGGTAGACGAACTTGCCGACGTCGACGCGGAAATCCAGACGCGCAGACGCGCTGTAGGGGCTCGAGGTGTCGCTGACCTGCTCGGCACGGGCGGTGACGGAGCATCCGCCGCAGGCGGTCATCAGCAGCACGGAGGCAGCCCACCCTCGCGGACTCACCGGAACTCCGCCTCCACGCGGAAGCTGCCCTCCTCCCAATCGAGCAGGCCCGTGGTCTTGACCGGCAGGGCCAGCGGCTTCGGCAGCAGACCTTCGTCCGGCCGAGGGCTCAGCAGCAACTGCCGCGTCTGCCCGGGCATCACCGGCGTGCCTTCGGCCAGCCACTCCTGTTGGCGCCCATCCGCGCCGCGCGCGTCGAGCGAGCCGCTCAGGCGGCCGTGCGCATCCCCTTCGTTGCGCACCACGACCACCGGCTGGCGCCGGCCCTGCTGCTCTCGCATGCCGGCGCCCTCCAACACCAGCCGGGGCGCGGCCCCGCCCACCGCGACGTAGACGGCCACGGCGATGCGCCCACTCACGGGCAGGCGGAGGCTGAGGCCCTGTTCGCGCACCAGTGCCTGGTAGGCGGGCTCGACGCCCTCGACGGCGATCATGAAGCGGCATTCCTGCCGCGGCGCGTCCGGCGGCACGTCGATCTGGAAGCGGAACCGCCGCTTCTCCATTGGCCCGAGCGTGAAGCTTCGACGCTCCAGCGTGACCCAAGGACGGCAACTGCCCGGCAGCAGTTCGTCGTGGTAGCCGATCTGGCCTTCGGCCGTGTAGGTCCAGTCGAGCGTGCGCAATGTGAGTTCGGTCGTCGCATTGCCCATGTTCTGCAGGTCGAGGACCTGGCCCACGCGGTCGCCCGGCTTGGACGCCAGTTCGTAGCGGGACGGCGCGGCTCCCAACTCGAAGGGTGCGGCAAAAGCAGGCCAGGCCGCCACGGCCGCAGCCAGCAGCGCGGCACGAAGCAAGGTACGCGCGCGGGCCAGAGGCGCCCGCCGGGAGCCGCTGGGGCGCACACGCGCCCCGGAAAGACTTGTCATGGCATCACCTCGATGTCGAAATAGCTCTCCACATCGAACGGCCGGCCCCCGACGGGCCGCCATTCGCGCAGGTCCAGCCTCAACCGCAGGTCGAGCCGCTCCACCAGCCAGGGGCCCGGCACCACACCCGCCCATACCAGCCGCCGTTCGCCCGCCATGGCAGAGCCGGCGGCAAAGGCGCCCCCCCCCGACCATTCGACGAGCAGCCCGGCCGGCGAGCGCAGCCCGCTGACGAATGCGGGAACGACGTGATAGATCCGCGCACGCCGCCCGGCATAGGCCGCGGTCGCCAGGCGGTACTCGACACCGCGGAACGTGACCCACGCGTAGGGCGTGCCCGGTTCGCGGGCGCCCAGGTCCAGCATGGCCGGCACACGGGCGCGCGGAGAACTCGAATCGTCCAGGCGTTCGGCCCGGACCGGCGCGACCCCAACCAGCAACAGCCAAGTCATCACCAGCAGCAGGCGGGCCGCTCGGTCGAAGGATGCACGCCACATGGTCAGTTCATCGTCGCAGTGAAAGTGACGCGCCCGCGGTAGCTGCCCGCCGGATACAGGGTGCTGTTGGCGTAGCTGAAGCTCAGCGTGTTGCTCATCTGCGTCCGGCTGCTTCCCAGGAACAGGGTCTGCAACAGGCCCGGCAGCGCGAACTGCGCCAGTTGCTGGCTCGCGGAGCCGTCGAAGCTTCCGTTCTGGATGTCATTTCCCGCATTGGTGCCGGTGTCGAGGTTGGCCGACACCCAGCTGATGGAGGAAAACGGAATCACGGTCGAGCCGCAGCTTGCCGGCGTGATGCACGGAAGCCCGGCTGAGGACGACGCGGTAAGCGTTGCCACGGTGGGGCCGAAGAGGCTGTTCTTGTCCGCCGACACCGTGACGGCGATGGCGCCCGCGCCCGCTCCGGCGATGACGCCGGGGCTGGGCGCCACGTTGGCATTGCTGACATTGAAGCTGACCTCGTCGATCGTGCCGCCTGCGGAGCCGACCCTCAACGTGATGCCTTCCGTCACCGAGACGTAGGTCGTGAGGACCACAGCACCCACCGGCGGTGAAGCCACCGAGGCAACGCAGGCCAGCAGGAGGGCGCCGGGGTGCACACGCACTGGCCCACCGGCCCTGCTCTGCAACACGAGCCGCATCGCGTGGCTCTCAAACGCCTGAAGCGGTGTAGGTCACTGTCGCGCTGTAGCTGCCCGCGCTCCAACTGGCCGGCGTGCCACCCAGCGCATAGGCCCAGCTCCCGCTGGCCAGCGCATTGCTGCCGAAGGAGGTCGAGCCGCACGCGCCCAGGTTTGCCCCGGGGTGAGACAGCGATCCGGTGGACGTGACCGTGAAGCTCGAATTGGGCGGCCCACCCGTCGCTGGCGTCCATGTGCCGACCGCGCAGTTGATGG
>NZ_CAJYES010000155.1 GCF_913773995.1 uncultured Pseudacidovorax sp. | reverse complement strand
CAGGAAGGCGCACACGGTCTCTCCCAGCCGGGCATGGGGCATGGCGACCACTGCGGCGCCCGTCACCGAAGGATGCTGGTGCAGCAGATCCTCCACCTCCTTGGCGCTGATCTTCTCGCCACCGCGGTTGATCAGATCCTTGATCCGACCCGTGAAGACCACCGCGTTGTCGGGCGTGAGATAGCCGACGTCGCCAGTGTGGAAGAAGCCGTCTTCATCGAAGGCATCGCGGGTCTGCTGCGGGTCGGCATAGCCGACGAAGAGCGAAGGGCCTCGCGCGCAGATCTCACCCTCGCTGCCCGGCGGCAGCGGATGCCCGGCAGGGTCGAGCACCCGCACCTCGTAGTCCACCACCTCGCCGTCGGTCTCTGCTGCCAGGCGCGCCTGGTCGGGACGGCTGAAGCCCAGGGTGATCATGGGCGCCTCGCTGGAGCCGTAGACGCGAAAGGCGGTACACCCCGGGAGGACGCGCGCCACGCGATGGATGACTTCCGGCGCAACCGCGGCGCCGCCACAGGGAAACAGGCGCAGCGATGGCAAACGGCGTCGCTCGCGTTCGGCCACATCCATCAGCTCCTGCAGGAACGGCGTGGCGCCGATGGTGAAGCACACGCCCTCTTGCTCGATGATGTCCGCGGCGCGGACCGCGTCCCACCGCTCCATCAGCACGCAGCGTGTGCCGACGTAGAAGGGCATCTCGATGCCATGGCTGAAGCCCGTGACATGGGTCAATGGCGACGGCATGAGCGTCGTGTCGCCCGGCTTCAGGCCCCAGTGCCGGGCGCACATCAGCGTGGCGCGGATCAGCGTGTCGTGCGTGTGCAGCACCGCCTTCGGTCGCCCGGTGGTGCCGGATGTATAGAGCACCAGCTTGACCGCGTCGGTGGACACGGCCGGCAGCGGCGCAGGCGGCGGGGCATCGGCGATCAGCTCACGCAGATCGCGACCGGAGCCGTGCGGACCACGCACGGTCCACACATGGGCCAAGTCGGGCAGATGGGGCCGCAAGCGCTCCAGCATGGCCGCATGGTCCCAGCCGCGGAACTCGGGCGCGATGAAGATGCCCTTGGCACGGCTGTCCGCAAGGATCAGCTCGACCTCCTTGTCGCGATAGATGGTCACGATCGGGCACACGACCACGCCCAGCAGGCAGGCAGCGACATCGATGACAGCCGCTTCGTGCCAGTTGGGGGTCTGAAAGGCCAGCACATCGCCTGGGCGGAAGCCGGACGCCTGCAGGTACGACGCCAGCGCGCGGGCCTGCGACCACACTGCGCCGGCGCTCACCGGCGTGCCACCGCAGACCTGCGTGACCCGGTCCGGCTCGCGCTCGGCCATGTCGCGCAGCGCCGCGGCCACGGTGCGGCGAGGCCATCGGCCGTCGGCCCACCACGCTCGGGCGCGGGCCGCGTCCCACTGCAACTGCCAGCCGCTCACGTCGGTCTTCATCCTCGGATCTCCTCAGGCGGCCGCTTCACACGGCCAGATAGCGCATCTTGAGTTGCGGGTCGGCATCGAACGCGGCCCAGTCGCCGGCGAAGACGATCTGGCCGCTGTCCAGCAGGTACACGTATTCGGTGCACTGCCGCGCATAGGCGATGCTCTGCTCGGCCACCAGCACCGTCAGGCCCAGCGCCGTCCGTGCGGCGCGCACCTCGCGCGCAAGGTCGTTGGCCACCTTGGGCGCCAAGCCTTCTGCCGGTTCGTCGAGCATCAGCAGGGCCGGCGATGCCATCAGGCCCCGCGCGACGGCCACGAGTTGCTGTTGGCCGCCAGAGAGTTGATCGCCCAGCCGCTCCAGCAGCGGAGCCAGCAGGGGAAACAGCTTTACTACCGTGTCCACGGTCATGCGGGGTCGGTCACGGGGTGCGGCATACCAGGCCAGCTCCAGGTTCTGGCGGACGGTCAGAGTCGCGAAGAGCCGACGGTCCTCCGGCACCAGCGCCAGGCCCATCCGCGCGCGCGCCTCGGTGGACTGCCCCTGCAGGGCCACGCCGTTGAAGCGCAACTCTCCTTGCGTGCGCGGGCCCGCGTCCAGCACGGACTTCATGAGCGTCGACTTGCCCGCGCCATTGCGCCCGAGCAGGGCCACGCCGGCACCGGCGGGCACACGCAGGTCGATGCCGAACAGCGCCTGGCTGTCGCCGTAGGAAGCCTGCAGGCCTCGGATCTCAAGCATGTGCCATGTCCTCCTCGGCGCCCAGATAGACCTCCTGCACCCGGGCGTCGGCGCGGATCTGCGCGGGTGTGCCCGAAGCGATGAGCTCACCATGGTGCAGTACGGAGATGCGGTCAGCCAGGCCGAAGACGACGTCCATGTCGTGCTCGGTCAGCAGCATCGACAACCGATGGCGCTGCCGCACGGCATTGAGCAACGTCACCGTGGCCTGCCTCTCTGCAGCCGACATGCCGGCCGTGGGCTCGTCAAGAAACAGGATGGTCGGCTGCAGGGCCAGCACCATTGCCAGTTCGAGCCGTTTGCGGTCGCCATACGGAAGGCTGCCCGCTGACACGTCAGGCCGACCGGCAAAGCCGGTGTCGGCCAGCAGTTGCGGCATCGCCTCCTCGAAGCCCCGCGCTGTCGCGCGCGAGATGCCGCGCCACGGCCGGGCCCGGCGCTCCCGCGCCTCCAGAGCGACGCGCAGGTTGTCGCGCACGGACAGACCGGTGAAGACCTTGGCCACCTGGAAGGTTCGGCCGAAGCCGCGGTGCACCCGCGCATGGGCGGGCATCCGGCCCAGATCCTCGCCCGCAAAACGCACCTGCCCCCGGTCGGCCACGAGTTCGCCCGTGAGGACCTTGAACAGCGTGGTCTTTCCTGCACCGTTGGGGCCGATGACCACGTGCGATTCGCCCGGCTCGACCGTCAGGCTCACGTCGCTCAGGACGGGGATGCGTCCATACGCCTTGATCAGGCCCAGGGCTTCCAGGCGGGCGGGCGCGAAGCGGCCTTCAGCGTCGCCTGGGGGCGGTGTGCTCTGCCGAGCGCCACTGGGGTTGCTCATCGCATGGCCTCCCGACGAGTCGCGGGGCGGGTGAGCGCTTCCGGCGCCGGGCGGCGCAGCCGATCCACCAGACCCAAAATGCCACCGGGCAAGGACAACACCACCCCGAGCAGCAGCAGGCCGGTGACCATGTCGGAGAGCCCAACCAGTGTGCGGGTGGCGTAGAACACGCACGACAGAACGATGGCGCCCAGTACCGGACCCCAGAAATACGCGCTACCACCCAGAAGCGTGTAGAGGATGGGGTTGGTGGAGTTGGACCAATGCGCCAATTCCGGCGTCACGATCTGGGCCCAAGGCGCCACCAGCGCACCGGCAGCAGCCGTGACACCCCCCGCGATGGCGAAGATTGCCAGCCGATGCCGTTTGACCGGGATGCCCAGGAATTCCGCGCGGTCCGGGTCCTGCTTGAGCGCCTGCAGGGCCCGCGCAAAGGGGGTTCCCTGCAGCCAGCGCACGAACGCAATGAGCAGTGCGCATGTGACGACGATGGCAAAGTAGAAGCGGTCACCCTGCGCCAGATCGAGGCCCCAGGTCGCTCCGCCCAGACGTGGACGCGCCAGGCCGGCCAACCCGTCGTTCCGGCCCAGCACCGAAGTGTTGGCGATCAGCAGATGCACCAGCTCGGCGAAGGCCAATGTGAGGATGGCGAAGTACACGCCTTCGCTACGCCGCAGCGCCACCATGCCGACTGCCGTGGCCAGAGCCGCACCCAGCAGCCCGGCCAGCGGCACCATCAGCACGAAGGGCACGGCCTGCGACTGCAGCAGCAGCGCGCAGAGGTAGGCGCCGGCTGCGAAGAACATCGCCTGGCCGAAGCTGAGCACACCCGACAGGCCGAACAGGAGGTTGAAGGCGAGGCCGAAGACCGCGTTGATCCAGATCATGCCGGCGATGAAGACCAGCCCGCGGTTCAGCCCGGCGGGCACCAGCAGCGACGCCAGCACCAGAAGAGCCAGGACCATCCAGTCGCGCCGGGAGATGGCGACGCCCCGCTTGACGGGCGCGGAAGCGGCGTTCATGCGCGGGCCTTTCCCATGAGGCCCTGTGGGCGAAGCAGCAATATCAGCGTCATGGCCAGGAAGAAGGGCAGACCGGGCAGACCGGGCAGCACCCACTGCCCCACCGCGTCGATCAGCCCGAGCAACAGCGACCCCACGAATGCGCCACTGATGCTGCCCATGCCGCCGATGATGATGACGCCGAAGGCCTGGATCACGAAGGCGCTGGCCAGCGTCGGCGACAAGGTCTGGTTCGACAACAGCAGCCCGCCGGCCAGTCCGGCCAGCGCAAACCCCAGCGCCACCGCGCCGGTGTACACCCAGCGCACCCGGATGCCCAGCAAACGGGCCATCCAGGCATCGGCCGCGATCGCCTTGACGAGCCGGCCAGGCGCCGTCCGGTTGAGAAAGCCCTCCAGCCCCAGGTACACCACGACACCGCACACGATGATGAAGAGCGACAGGCGCGGAAGCACGGCGTCGCCGAGCAACCAGGCGCCGTCCAGTACCGCAGGCGGCATCACACTGTGATAGTTGAGGCCCCACAGCAGCTTGGTGGACCCTTCGCACACCAGCAGAAGGGCATAGGTGGCGATCAGCACATAGGCGTCGTCGACGCCAGACAGCCGCCGCAACACGAGGCGGTCGACCACCAGGCCCAGCAGCGCCACGGCTACCCCGGCTACCAGCGACGCGAACAGGTAGAAGGCGATGGAGCCCGCGCCGCCAAGCGCCTGCGTCAGAGAGTACGCCGCATAGGCGCCGATCATGAAGAAGCCACCGTGGGAGAAGTTGAGGATGTGCAGCGTTCCGAACACCAGCGTGAGGCCGGCAGCGACAAGGAAAGTCGCCATGGCCCAGGTCAGGCTGTTCACAAGCAGCGTGGCAATGTCCGACAGCGCCATGACGGGACCGTCCTCAGGCCGTGCGCAACTGCAGCTTCTTGCCCGGGGTCGGCGGGAACAGGACCGACTTCCCGTCCACCTTGACATACTGCGCGACCTTGTAGCCCTTCGCATCATCGGCCGGCTCGAGGTAGACGAGCTCGACATCCTTGATGGCCTGGTTGTCCTCGGCGCGCATGGTGCGCGGCCCCGTCACGGTGTCCCAGGTCAGGCCCTTGAGGTTGGCGATGACAGCATCCGTGTCCGTCGATTTGCCCTTCTCGATGGCCTTCTGCAGGGCGTAGAGGCTGGCATGCGCTTCTGCGGCCCAGCCCAGGGGTTCGGGGTCCTTGGTGCGTGCCGTGTAGTCGGCCACGAAGCGGTCGCTGATCGGGTTGCCCTTGTTGGCAGCAGCGTAGTAGTGCATGCCCGTCCATTGCGGCGGCAGCTGCTGCTTGAGTCCGCGCGCGACGAGGAACTCGTTGGCAGCATCGCAGATGACCTTGTAGCGACTCATCAGGCCGAAGCCGCGGGCCTGCTGGAACATGGTGATCGCATCGCCGCCATAGGTGCAGTTGAAGACACCATCCGCCGGTTGGCGCAGTGCCTGGGTGATCGAGTTGCGGTAGTCGGAAACCCCATAGGGCATGAGCACCGGATCGATGATCTCGGGCTTCTTGCCGGTGAGTGCCGGATAGAACTCCAGCAACGCGTCGACGAAGATGCTCCAGGTGGTGCGACCATATTCGTGGTCGGGCACCAGGCCCGTCCATCGCGTGATCTGAGGGTACTTCTGTGCCATCAGCTTGGCCTGTGCCCGGGTGCGTGCATCGGGCGCGTCGCCGGGGCGGAACACGTTGGGCGAGTAGTTCTCGTGGTTCATCTTCTCGGTACCCGCGCCGCAGGTCATGAAGACGCCCTTCTCCTGCTGCATCACCGGCGCCAGCGCCAGCACCACGGCGCTGGAGATGCCGCCGGTGTGCAGGTTGATGCCGGCGCCGAGCAGCTCGCGTGCCGCCGCGAGCGCAGCAGCCGGATTGGCCTTGTCGTCGCGCAGTTCCAGGGCCACCTGACGGCCCAGGATTCCCCCCGCCTTGTTGATCTGCTCCACCGCGATCTCGGCGCCGTTCTTCACGTAGGAGCCGATGAACTCCTGTGGGCCGCTCAGCGGCGTGATGAGCCCGATGCGCAGCGGCCCGGACTGGGCACGGACCCAGGCCGGCATGCTGGCGACGGTCGCCGCGGCGGCGGCCTGCTTGAAGAGGGTGCGGCGATGCAGGGATGTCATGGTGTGTCTCCGGATTGCTCTTGGTGGCGGTGGAAGGTCGGGGCGACAAAGGCAGGCTCAGCGCCCGCTGAAGACGGGCTTGCGCTTCTCGCGGAAGGCGCGCACGGCCTCGGCATGGTCCTGGGTGAGGTTGGACATGCATTCGTACGCCACGCCGGCATCAAAGTAGCTGTGGAACAACTGGCGCAACGGCAGGTTGGCGGTGATCTTGCTCCAGCGGATGGCCTTGGTGGCGCCCGATGCCAGCTGGGACGCCAAGGCGTCGACGGTGCCGTCGAGCTGTGCGAGCGGCACCACCTCGGTAAGCAGACCGATCCGCTCTGCCTCTTTGGCACTCAGCAGCTCGCCGGTCAGCAGATAGCGCTTGGCTTTGGCATAACCCACCAGTTGCGGCCAGATCAACGCGCCGCCATCGCCTGCGACCAGGCCCACGCTCACATGCGGATCGCCGATGCAGGCCTCGTCGGAGGCGATGATCACGTCACTCAGCAATGCAAGGCTGGCGCCCAGGCCGGTCGCGTGCCCGTTGAGCTTGCAGATCAGCGGCTTCTCCAGGTCGAGCTGCGAATAGACGATGTCTTTTGCCTCTCGGGCGGTGCGCTCGAACTCGGCGGGCTCATCGATGGACTGCTGCATCCAGTCGATGTCACCACCGGCACAGAAGGCACGGCCTCGGCCGGTGAGGACGACAACATCGCTGCCTTCGTCTCGTTGCGCGTCGGTGAAGACGCGGGACAGCTCGTAGTGCAGCCGCGCATTGACCGCATTGCGCTGCTCGGGCCGGTTGAGCGCAATGGTCAGCACGCGACCCTGGCGCTCGAACTCGATGCAGGTGTAGCTGGAAAAGTCCATTCAGATCTCCTGTGAAGTGGGCGCGCCGCCAGCGCGGACGAACGCAGCCATGTGCAGATCCTCGGCGCCGTGCCATTGCGCGTTGACGCGGGCGCGGCGCAGGTAGTGGCTGGCCGCGTGTTCCTCGGTGATGCCGATGCCGCCGTGCATCTGTACCGCTTCCTGCGTCAGCTTGCGGGCGTTCTCGCAGGCCAGCGCCTTGGCAGCATGCACGGCACGCGCCGCCTCGACGGGTGGGGCGTTGCCGCACAAGGCGGCAACCGCTTCGTCGATGACTGCACGACTTTCGGCGATCCGGATGTATGCATCCACCGCGCGGTGCTGAAGGGCCTGGTTGCTGCCGATGGGCATGCCGAACTGCCGCCGCGTCTTCAGATGTTCCAGCGTCTGATCGAAGGCCGACTGCATCAGGCCGAGCGAATCCGACGCTACCGCGACGGCCGCCAGTGCGCGGGCCTGGGCCATGGCGTCGGCAATGCGACCCTCGGGGTCGGCCAGAGGCTCGGCAATCGCCGCGGCCAGATGCACCGTGGCGGCCCCACGTCCGTCGAGCAGCGGATACGGCTGGCGTTGCACGCCGCTGGCGGAGACCGGCAGGTACCAGAGTCGGCCATCTGCGGGAATCAGCAGGGCATCGGCGATGTCCGCGTCCACCGCCACCTCGAGGCGGCCCTGCAGTCGACCGTCTGCGGTGAGCGTGACGCCCGGCCCCACGTCCTGATCGGGTGGGACCAGGGCAACCACAATGCGGGTGCCTTGCTGCATGTCGGGCAGCCACTTCGACCTTTGCGTGGCGTCGCCCAGCGCTTCGATCAGCTGCGGTGCGAGTACGCCGCTGCTCAGCAGCGGCTCCGTGAGCAATGCGCTTCCCGCGATCTGGCAGAGCAGGGCGATGGACGAGGGGCGCAGGCCGAAGCCGCCGTGGGCCTCGGAGGTCGCGACCGCGAACCAACCCAGCTCGGCAAGAGAGCGCCAAATTGCCGGATCATGGCGACGCCTGTCGGGCGCGAGGTGCTGCCGGTCCTCGAAACGATGGCGCTGTGCAACCCACCGGCGCGCAGCCGATTCGAGGGCCTGATCGGTGTCGTCCATCCAGGTCGTCAGGTTCACAGGCCGAGCTCCGCTTTGCTGATGATGTTGCGTTGGATCTCGTTGGAGCCGCCGTAGATGGTCGACGCGCGGCCATGCAGATACTCGCGCACTGCACCGGGCGTCGTGGCAGGCCCCACGGGGGACGCGAGGGTGTCGGCGTTCACGAAAAGGGGGTCGTAGACCACGGCTGCAGCGCCCAACCAATCCAGCGTGGCCTCGGCAATGGCCTGCTGCAGCTCGGTGCCGCGGATCTTCATGATCGATGCTTCGACCCCGGGTGGTGCCGCCGGGTCCATGGTGCGGGCGTAGGCCAGGCAGAAGGCGCGCAGCGCATGCAGGCGCAGTTCCAGCTCGGCCAGCCGCCGCTCGAAGACGGGGAGATTGCGCACCGCATCGCTGGGCGCCTCGGCCATCAACGCACGAAGGTGCTGCAGCTGGCGCGTGGCGCGGCCCGTCTCGGCCGAGAGGATGCGCTCGTTGGACAGCAGGAACTTGGCGTAGCTCCAACCCTTGCCCTCCACGCCCACGAGCATCTCCACGGGCACCTCGACCTCATCGAGGAAAACTTCATTGACATGATGGCAGCCGTCCATGGTGCGGATCGGACGCACCTGCACGCCGGGGCTGCGCATGTCGATGAGCAGGAACGAGATGCCCTGCTGGGGCCGGCCTTCGTCACTGGTGCGCACCAGGCAGAACATCCAGTCGGCCCATTGCACATAGCTGGTCCAGATCTTCTGGCCACTGACGACGTAGCGGTCGCCGCGCCGCACAGCCCGCGTCTTGAGGCCGGCGAGGTCCGAGCCGGCACCGGGCTCGGAATAGCCTTGCGCCCACCACTCCTGCGACGACAGGATGGGCGGCAGGAAGCGTCGCTTCTGCGCCTCGGAGCCGAAGGTGTAGATCACCGGCCCGACGTAGTTCACGCCGAACGGAATCAGCCACGGCGCGCCGCAGCGCATGCTCTCCTCCTCGAACACGAAGCGTTGAAGCGGCGTCCATGCCGCGCCGCCGTGTTCCCGCGGCCAGTGGCCGGCCACCCATCCGCGGGGTGCCAACGAACGAAGGAAGGCGAGGTTGTCTTCCTTGGTCAGAAAGAGGTTCGCCTGCACCTTGTCGCGAACGTTGCGCGGCAGCTCGTTCTCGCAGTAGTCGCGCACTTCCTGACGAAAGCGTTGTTCGGCTTCAAAGGCAGGGCTGTTCAGCATCATACAAACAAAATGAACGATGAGTCATAATTCAGTTTCGTTCGATCCGATGCGTTGACCACTAGGGAAAACGCTGCGGCTCGGCACGCCGGGCCGCTTCAGTAGACTGGAACAGAGGCTGTTCGCCGTCGAGCGAAGCCAGAAAGGACGCGTATTGGCCGCCGTGACAGGCATCCCTCGCACCGCGAGAAAAAAATCAGCCGCTGTGCGACTCAGCCGCGAGGAGAAGGCAGCGCGCACCCGTGATCGCCTGATGGTCTCTGCCGCCAGGGTGGTGGGCGAGTTCGGCTACCGCGATGCTTCAGTCCAGCGCATCACGGCAGAGGCAGGCATTGCCCAAGGCACCTTCTACCTCTACTTCGAATCCCGGCAGGCGCTCTTCGACGAGCTCCTGCCGTACTTCGGCGTCCAGATGCTCGAACTCGTGCGCCAGCGTGCGCACGGCGCAAAGGGCTTCTTCGAGGTGGAGGAGGTAGGCGCCCGCGCAGTCTTCGAATACCTTTCGGAAAACCCGTGGTTCTGGCGCGTGCTCAACGAAGCGGAAGTGGAGGCGCCCAAGGCCTGGTCCCGTCACCACGAAGAGGTTGTGCGTCGCTACGTGAAGTTTCTCAAGCGGGCGAAGCGAGATGGGGAAATCATCAACTACGGTGAAGATGAACTCGCCACGCTGGCCTACCTGCTCATTGCAGCGCGGGACTACCTGTACCTCTACCACCTCCATCGGCGGACACAGTCTTCCGGCATACCAGACGCGGTGATGAAGACCTACCTCCGTTTCCTCAAGGGAGGCCTGATGGGTGGAGGGCTTCCGGGGGGAGCGCCATGAGCGCTTGCTCAGCGACTTGACACCAGGCCGCAGACGCCGCCCAAAGTGGCGGTCGGACGTCTGCCCTCAGGAGCTGGCCGCAGCGGCCTTCGTCATGGCTCAGGCGGCTGCGGCCGCGCCCGCTTCGAACTGGATCGTCGCCAGCCCGCGGTCCAGGTGCACGTTCAGCTCGCTCACCATGTCGTCCAGGCTGTCGCCCAGCGCGCAGTCGAGGAAGCGCCGGTGATTGGCCTCGAAGTCCACCTTGGGCGCATGCGCGATCTGGCAGATGGCGAAGCCCAGCTGGATCTTCTGCGTCATCTGCTGCCAGAAGGCCGGCATCAGGTGGTTGCCGCAGCGCTCGTAGACCAGGCCGTGGAAATGCGCCTCGGCCCGGATTTCCTCCGACAGGTCGTCGCTGCGCACGGCTGCGATCATGTGGTCGAAGCGGGCCTGCAACTCATCGCGGAAGGCGGCGTCACGCAGCGGCCAGACGCGGCGGTAGGCCTGGGTTTCCATCACGCGGCGCATCTCGTACACGTCGCGCAGCACGGCGGCGTTGACCTCGGTGACGAAGGTGCCGGCATAGGGCCGGTTGGTGGCCAGGCCGCTTTCGATCAGCTCGCGGATGGCCTCGCGCAGCAGCCCACGGCTCACGGCCAGGTCGCCGGCCAGACGGCTTTCGACCAGCTGCGTGCCCGGCGCGATGCGACCCGAGAGGATGGCGCGGCGCAGCGTCTCGGCCACCTGATCGCGGCGGGTGAGTGTGGGCAGGGGCTCGAAGCGGGGGATGCTGCTCATGGTGTGGGCGCGATTCTCGGCCAGGGACTGATGCGGCTAGCGCGGCGGAAGAGCTTCAGGCCCGCAGCGCGAAGCGCTTCTCCAGCCGCGACGCCAGGTACGAGCCCGGGTAGATCAGCACGAAGTAGATCAGGCCCACGGCCGTGAGGATCTCCAGCGGCCGGTAGAAGGCGGCCGACAGCGCACGGCCCTGGTACATCAGCTCCTGCACCGCGATCACCGACGCGATGGAAGTGTTCTTGGCCAGCTCGATGCCGCGGTTGGTGAAGGCTGGCAGCATGCGCGCCAGCACCTGCGGCACGATGACCCGGCGCATCAGCTGGGTGCGCGTCATGCCCAGGGCGCGGGCGCCTTCCCACTGGCCCACCGGCAGCGAGGCGATGCCGCCGCGGAAGATCTCGGAGCAGTAGGCCGAGGCATTGAGCACCAGACCGCACAGCGCCGCCACCAGCGGCGTGAGCTGCATGCCCGTGAGGATGGGGAAGGCATAGAAGAACCAGATCAGCTGCACCATCACCGGCGTGTTGCGAAACAGCTCGACCCAGCTGCGACCCAGCAGCACCGGCACGCGCCGGCCCGATCCGGTGGCCAGCGACAGCAGCAGGCCCAGCACCATCGACAGCGGAAAGGCGATGACCCACAGCAGCGCCGTCATGCCCACGCCCTTGAGCAGCACGGGCCAGTTCTGCAGCACCGGGGTGAAGTCCCAGGAGAAGTCCATTCCGGTCACCTTGCGCTGGCAGAAAGGGGCCGCACGGAGCGCGTCAGGCGCGCCTCCAGCAGGTGCGCCAGCAGGCTCAGCACCAGCAGCGTGACGAAGAAGATGGCCGCCACCACGGTGTAGACCTCCAGCGGGCGGAAGGTGATGCTGTTGACCTGCATGGCCTGGTAGAGCAGGTCGGAGTAGGCCAGCGTC
This sequence comes from uncultured Pseudacidovorax sp., assembly GCF_913773995.1. GTDB lineage: Bacteria > Pseudomonadota > Gammaproteobacteria > Burkholderiales > Burkholderiaceae_C > Xenophilus. Next base: position 3,337 of record NZ_CAJYES010000155.1, on the reverse strand, counting down.
GAGGCCAGCGCGGTGGTCTTGATGAGCTCGAAGGAGCGTTCCATGAAGGGCGGCAGCATGCGCTGCAGCGCCTGCGGCAACACCACGCGCCGCAGCACCTCGGGCGGGCGCATTCCCAGCGCGCGGGCGCCTTCCCACTGACCGCGGTCGATGCTGACCACGCCGCCGCGGAACACCTCGGCATAGAAGGCGCCCGACTGGGTGGAGAGGGCGATGATGGCCGCCACGTACGGGTCCAGGCTCACGCCCAGCACCACGGGCAGCGCATAGAAGGCCCAGAAGAAGTGCACCAGCGGCGGCGTATTGCGGTAGAACTCGGTGAACCACAGGGCCGGCCACTGCAGCCAGCGCGTCTTCGTCAGGCGCATCGTGGCCAGCACGGCGCCGATGAGCACGCCCATGGCAATGGCCACCGCCGCGATGCGGAAGGTGCCGAGCACGCCCGTCAGCAGCATCTGGCGGTATTCCCAGACCGCGCCGAAGTCCCAGTCGTAGTTCATCTGAAGGAGCCCTGCCGCGCCGGCGCTTACTTCTCCAGAGACTCTTTGGTCACGCCCGGCATCTTGTCCGGATCCAGCCCCTTGGTCTTCAGGTACTGCGCATACAGCGCCTGCGTCTGGCCAGACGCATAGAGCTTCTTGAACTGCTCGTCCAGCATGTCGCGGAAGGCCGGGTCCTGCTCCTTGCGCACGCCGGCGCTGGTGGCGATGGCGACCACCGGCTGCGGGATCTGCACGCTGCCCTTCTTGATCTTGGAGTACGCGATGGTCAGCACCGAGTGGTAGAAGCCGATGGCGTCCACGCGGCCGGCATTGAAGGCGGCCACGGTCTCGTCGGTGTTGGTGAAGCGCTCGATCTTGGCGTTGGGCAGGCGCTTGGTGAGGTCGCGGTCGGTGGCGGTGCCCAGGGCCACGCCCACACGCACCGTGGGCTTGTCGAGGTCGCTCCAGTTCTTGACCGTCAGGCCGTCCTTGGCCAGCACGCCCTGGGCATACCAGAGCATCGGCGCGGCCGGGAAGTCGATGGCGCGCTTGCGCTCCTCGGTGGCGTCGAGCACGAACATCACATCGAACTGACCGGACTGCAGGCCGGCCACGCTGTTGGCCCAGGTGGTCTCGACCGGCACCATCTTCACGCCGATGTTCTTGGCGATCTGCTCGCCCATCAGCACGCCCACGCCGGTCCACTGGCCGGTGGCGGGGTCGCGGTAGTACCACGGGTCGCCGGGCGCCACGCCGATGCGCAGCTCACCGGATTTCTTGACCTTCTCCAGCGTCTGGGCCTGGGCCGGCACGCCGGCCAGCAGGCCCAAACCGACCAGGCCGAACAGCAGGCTGCGGCGGGCGGCGGCAAAGCGGGACAGGATGTTCATTCGTCGCTCCTACAAAGTGGACAGGGAGAAAAGAGAAATCAGGCGGCCGGCGCCGTGATGTAGGCCTGGTACAGGTCGGCCAGGCGCTGCGTGAGCGGGCCGTAGCCTTCGGTCGGCAGGCGCCGCCCGTCGATGGCGGCCACGGGCGTCAGGCCGCCCAGCGTGCCGGTGACGAAGGCCTCGTCGGCGGCATAGACCTCCGCCAGCGTGTAGTCGCCCTCGTGCACGGGGATGCCGTTCTCGCGCGCCAGGCGCAGCACCGTGGCGCGCGTGATGCCGTTGAAGCAGTAGCGCCCGGACGAGGTCCACAGCGCGCCGCCGCGCACGATGAAGAAGTTGGTCGAGTTGCAGCTGGAGACGAAGCCGTTCGTGTCCAGCATCAGCGCCTCGTCGGCGCCAATGTGGATGGCCTGGATCAGCGCCTGGATGAAGTTGAGCCGGCTGTGCGAATTGAGCCGCAGGTCGAACACGTCGGGCGTGCTGCAGCGGATGGTGCTGGTGTGCAGCGCCAGGCCGCGCTTCTTGGCCGCAGCGTCGACCACCTTGTGCTCGGCCACGCAGACCACGGTGGCGCCGCCGATGATGAAGCGCGGGTCCTGGTTGGGCGTCTTCTTGAGGCCGCGCGTCACCATGAGGCGTGCATGCGCGCCATCGTGCATGCCGTTCACCTCGAAGGTGCGCAGGATCACGCCCTTGACCTGCTGCTTGGTGAGGCCGATGTCCATGGCGATCGCATTGGCCCCTTCGAACAGGCGGTCGACGTGGGCATCGAAGGAGATCACCCGGCCGTTGACCAGCCGCACGCCTTCCCACACGCCGTCGCCGCAGACGTAGCCGGCATCGAAGATCGACACCTTGGCCTCGCTGCGGGGCACGAAGTCGCCGTTGAGGTAGACGAGTACCTGCTCGTTGCGGTCGTCGGCCCGGTAGGCCTGGGAGCTGGTGGCGGAGGCGGGGCTGGAAAGCTGCATGGAGGAAAGAGGGCGCGGGGTGGGGGGACTGCTCAGAAGCTGAAGGCCGTGAATCGTTCGAGGAAGCGCTGCGTGCGCTCCTTGCGCGGGTGCTTGAGCACCTCGTCGGGCGTGCCGGCTTCGTAGATCTGGCCATCGGCCAGGAAGAGCACCTTGTTGGCGTAGTGGTAGGCGAAGCCCAGCTCGTGCGTGACCAGCAGCATGGTCCGCCCTTCCTCCGCAAGATCGCGGATGACGTTGAGCACCTCGCCCACGAGCTCGGGGTCCAGCGAAGAAGTTGGCTCGTCGAAGAGCAGCACCTCGGGCTCCATCGCCAGCGCGCGGGCAATGGCCACGCGCTGCTGCTGGCCGCCCGACAGGTGGCCGGGATAGGCGTCCGCCTTGTGGGCCAAGCCCACCTTGTCGAGTTCGCGCAGGGCGATCTCCCGGGCGGCCGCGGCGGCCATGCCGCGCACCGTGACGGGGCCTTCCATCACATTGCCCAGCACCGTCATGTGCGGGAACAGGTTGAACTGCTGGAACACCATGCCGACCTGCCGGCGCACCTGTGCCAGTTCGGCCTGGGTGTAGCGCATCGCATCGCCGCCCCGTGCATCAGGACGGCCGACGGGCTGGCCCCTGAGTTCGATCCGCCCGGCGCTCGGCGTCTCCATGAAGTTGAGACAGCGCAGGAAGGTGCTCTTGCCCGAGCCGCTGGAGCCAAGGATGGCCACGCGGTCGCCGGGCTGCACGTCGAAGTCGATGCCCTGCAGCACGTGGTGGTCGCCGAAGCGCTTGTGGAGGCCGCTGATGCGCAGGATGGGCTGGGTCATGGAGGGCGGGAGGGTGAATCGACGTCTGGCGGGAAACGACCAATTTTGTTAGATTGTCCAACAATCGACAGTCTGGTTTCCCTTGCAGCATCCGTGCCAGCTCACTGGGTGCCCACGCGAAAAGGCCCGCGGCGCTTCCACGCCGCGGGCCCTCGAGATCAGACGCTGCGGATTACTTCTGC
>NZ_CAJYES010000154.1 GCF_913773995.1 uncultured Pseudacidovorax sp. | reverse complement strand
TGCGCCTGCTCGTCCGCATCCGCGTCCGCAACACCCCCCAGCAGCGCGATCAGGCTGGCACGCGACCGCGCGTCCGCCGCCGGGCCCAGGCGCAGCTCCCGGGCCACCAGCCGAAGGACGTTGACGCACACCCGCAGCTGGAAGGCGTGATAGCCCTCCATCGACGGGCGCAGTTCGAGGTCGAGGTAGTCGGCGGCGGCGTCCAGCAGCACCTCGGCCGGCGGCACCCGTGCGGGCAGGGGGTGTCCTTCGGCCTCGCCCGGCCTGGGCGCATTCACGGACTCACCTCCGGCGGTGCGACCAGGTTCAGGAAGTCCCACAGCGGCTCCTCCATGCGACGGCCGATGGCGGCCAGTTCCAGGCTGGCGACGCGGCCATCGGGGCGCTTCTGGCTGCCGCGACGGGCGCAGGCGATGGCCCACTTGAGGTTGGCGAAGGCTTCCCAGAAGCGGACCCGCAGCGGATCGACGCGCTGGCCAGAGGCCGACTCGTAGGCGGCATAGAGCGCCTCGCGCGCGCCGAAGCCGCCCACCTCGCCAGCCCCGCCGAAGCGCCAGGTGCGCATGCACAGCACACCCAGGTCCTGCATGGGGTCGCCGATGCGGGCGATCTCCCAGTCCAGCACGCAGCGCACGCCCTCCGGCCCGACGACGAGGTTGCCGGTGCGGAAGTCGGCATGTACCAGCGCCGGCGGCACCGGCGGCGGCAGGTGGCGACCGATCCAGGCCACGGCATGGTCGAGCGCCGCATGGCGCACGCCGCAGCCATCGAGCAGCGCGCGGTAGGCCGCCAGCTCCTGCGCGGGCGTCAGGCCCTGCAGGAAGCTCAGCCCGACCGTGGGCGTGCGGTGGATCGTGGCGAGGATCTCGCCGCACTGGGTGGCCATGCGGCCACGGGCGGCGGCGAAGGCCTCGTCGCGCAGGATGCGTCGGCCCAGCGTCTCGCCCGCCACGCGGCCCGTGACGTAGCCCTCGCCCAGGCCGTCTCCGGGCCCGAGCACCGCCTCCACCACGGGCGCAGGCGTTCCGGCAGCGCGGGCGGCCTGCATCAGTGCGGCCTCCTGGGGGCCGTTGAGCTTGGGGACTGCGCCCGCAGCGGCGTCGCGTGCGGGTGTCTGCTGCAGGATCAGCGGCCGCGGCGACTCGCCTGGCGTGATCCAGTCGAAGGCCCAGGTGGCCTTGGTGCCGCCGGCGGTCAGGCGCTGCAGACCCCGCACCTCGCCGGGCGAGCCGAAGCGGCGCGCCAGCACCGGGCCCAGGGCGGCGGCGACCTCGTCGCTCGGCGAGGCGGCCATCAGATCTGCCGACCGGTGTTCTGCCAGAACGGGTCGCGCAGCCTGCGCTTGAAGATCTTGCCGCTGTCCTCACGCGGCAGGGCGGCATGGAAGTCGATGCGCCGCGGCACCTTGTAGCGGGCCAGGCGCGCTTCCAGGTAGTGGCGGATGTCCGCCTCCGTCAGCTGCGCGCCGGGCTCGCGCTCCACGGCCGCGGCCAGCGATTCGCCGAAGTCCTCGTCCGGAATGCCGAAGACGGCGCAGTCGTGCACGCCCGGGCACTGGGCCAGCACCATCTCGATCTCGGCCGGGTACACGTTGGTGCCGCCGAAGATCACCATGTCCGAGCGTCGGTCGCACAGGTACAGCCGGCCGTCCTTGAGGTAGCCGACATCCCCCACGCTGATCAGGCCGTCTCGCTCGACGCCCTGGCGTTTGGCATTGTTGTTCAGGTAGGTGAAGTCGGGATAGGCGGACACGCGCATGTAGATCTCGCCGATCTCGCCCTCGGGCACCGGACGGCCGTCCTCGCCGTAGAAGGCGATGCGGGTGCCGGGGGTGGGCACACCCACCGAGCCCGGATGGTCGAGCCAGTCCTGCGGCGTGGCGAGGGTGGCGGTGCCGACCTCAGTGCCGCCGTAGGTCTCGTAGACCACCGGCCCCCACCAGTCCATCAGGGCCTGCTTGACCTCACGCGGGCAGGGCGCGCCGGTGTGCGTGACCCACTGCAGCGAGCCCACGTCGTAGCGCGCACGCACCTCCGCCGGCAGCTTGAGCAGACGCACGAACATGGTGGGCACCATCACCGCATGGGTGATGCGGTGCCGGGCAATCAGTGCCAGCGTCTCTTCGGCGTCGAACTTGGACTGCATCACCAGCAACTCCGCTGCACCGAAGGCCTGGCGGCCGTAGGCATTGGGCGAAGCGTGGTACAGCGGCCCGGTGATCAGCGCCCGCACGCCGGGCACGAGGCCGTACACCCGCTCGATGATCTCCCGATAGGCCTGCGCCTGCTCGGACGTGGAGGGATGGCGCCGCACGCCCTTGGGATGCCCGGTGGTGCCCGAGGTGTAGATCATGGTGGCGCGGCTCGGCCGCGGCGGCGCGTCCCAGGGCGCGAAGCCTTCGCACCATTGCGGCCAGAGCACGTCGTCCGGCGCGGGCCGGGCCCGCGCCGCATCGACGCCATAGCGCGCCAGTACCTGCCGCGGCGTGGGCACCACGCGCACCACCAGCCCCGCCGGCAGGCGGTCGCGCAGCGGCGCCAGCAGGTCGGCATGGGCCACCAGCACCTTGGGGCGGGCGTCCTCCAGGATGTAGAGCAGTTCCTCGGCCTTGCCGTGCCAGTTCAGCGGCACCGCATAGGCACCGAGGGCGGCCGCCGCCTGCTGCACTTCGAAGAAGGCGAAGTCGTTGCGCAGCAGCAGGGCGACGCAGTCGCCCTCGACCACGCCCAGTTCCGCCAGGCCGGTGGCGGCGCGGCGGGCTTGCAGTTGCACCTGCGACCGGGACACGCCCTGGTCATCCAGATAGATCATGGCTTCGTTCATGGCCGTCTTGCCTGCTCGTTGTCTCTCGTTGTCTCTGCGGGGGTCGCGCAGCCGGTGCCCGTCATGCGGCGAGCATGGATGCCAGCCGCGCAGCATGGGCACCACTGTCGCCGAACAACTGGTCCATCACATGGATGCGGCGCAGGCAGTGGCCGACGGCGTATTCCTCGGTCATGCCGATGCCCCCGTGCAACTGGATGGCGCCATGCGCCACCTCGCGCGCATGGCGGCCGATGCACAGCTTGGCGCGGTGCAGGTCCAGGCCCGCATCGTCGCCATCGGGCAGATCGACCGCGACCGCGGCGGCCATGGCCATGCTGCGGGCCATCTCCAGGTCCACGCGCATCTCGGCCACGCGGTGGCGCAGCGCCTGGTTCTCGCCGATGGCGCGGCCGAACTGCTTGCGGGTGTGCAGGTAGTCGACCGCGAGCCGGTTGGCCGTTTCGGCCGCGCCCAGCATGTCGGCGCAGGCCAGGGCCGTGCCCATGGCGACCGCACCGTCGATGGCACGGCCCCCCGCGTCGCCCTCGGCCGGATCGGCCAGGGGACGGGCGGGCACGCCCGCCAGCCGCAGTTCGGCGGCCGGTGTGTCGTCGACCAGGCGATGGCGCCGCCACTGCAGGCCCGGCGCACCGGCATCGACGAGGAAGAGCGCGCGGCCGGCGGGTTCGTTCGACGTGCCGCCGGTGCGCGCGCTGACCACGACATGGCCGGCCAGGTCCGCTCCGAGCACATGGACCTTGGCGCCATCGAGCACCCAGCCCCCGCCGCGTTGCGTGGCGCGGGTCTCGATCCAGCAGGGCGCGTGGCGGCCGGCGGTCTCGTCGTGGGCCCAGGCCATGCGCGTGGTGCCATCGGCCAGGGCGGGCAGTTGCTCGGCGCACAGCGCCTCGTCCGCGCCCAGGCGCAGGGCCGTCGCAGCCAGGACCTGCGGCAGCAGCGGCTCCAGGCACAGGGCACCGGCCAGGGCCTGCATCACGGGCAGCAAGGCACGGGCGCCACCATCGAAGCCCCCGTGGGCCGATGGCACCGCCAGCGCCGTGACGCCCAGCTCGGCCAGGTGCTGCCAGGTCTGCGGATCGTGCCCGCCCTCGCTGGCGGCATGGGCGCGCCGCTGCTCGAAGCCATAGCGTTCGGCCATCAGGCGCGCCAGGCTGTCCTGCAGCGCACGCTGCTCGTCATCGAGTTCGAAATTCATCGGGTTCCCTGTCTCATCCCAGGATGGCCTTGGCCAGGATGTCCTTCTGCACTTCGCTGGTGCCGCCATAGATGCTGGCGGCACGCGAGTAGAAGTAGCGTGGCACCAGCGGGCCGTGTACGAGCTCTTCGTCGCCGTCGCGCCGCTCCAGGCCGGCCGGGCCGGCGAGCCGCGCCAGCAGCGCGTTCGTGGCCTGCTGCAGCGCCACGCCCTTGAGCTTGAGCACCGAGGCGAAGGCCGGCAGCGCCTGCTGCTCGGAGGCAGTGAGCAGGAAGCGGTAGTTGGTCAGCTCGAGCGCGCGGATCTCCGCATCCAGCGCCGCCATCTCGGCGCGCAGACCGGCGTCGTCGATCAGCCGCCCGCCCTGCGGCAGCGCACGGCCGGCCATCTCGCGCGCAAGGTCGAGCCGCTCCCGGCACAGCCCCACGTTGGCGATGCCGGTGCGCTCGTTGCCGAGCAGGAACTTGGCGCATTCCCAGCCTTTGTTCTCCTCGCCCACCAGGTTGCCCCCGGGCACCTGAACGTCGTCGAAGAAGACCTCGTTGAGGTGATTCCCGCCGTCGATGGAGTGGATGGGGCGGATGGTGATGCCGGGCGACTTCAGGTCGATCAGCAGGAAGGAGATGCCCGCCTGCTTGCGCGCCTCGGGGTCGGTGCGCACCAGCGCGAACACCCAGTCGGCGAGGTGAGCAGTGGTGGTCCAGATCTTCTGCCCGTTGACCACGTAGTGATCGCCGCGGCGTTCGGCCCGGGTGCGCAGCGAAGCCAGGTCCGATCCGGCACCCGGCTCCGAGAAGCCCTGGCAGAACCACAGGTCGAGGTTGGCAAGCCGCGGCAGGAAATGGTCGCACTGTGCCGGCGTGCCGAACTTCATCAGCACCGGCCCGAGCATGGTGAGGTTGAACACCTGCGGCAGCGGTGCGGGCGCACGGTAGAGCTCGTCCATGAGGATCAGGCGCTCCATCTGCCCCAGCTCCGCACCGCCGTAGCGCGCCGGCCAGTGCGGCGCGGCCCAGCCACGCTCGTTGAGGATGCGCTGCCACGTCACGGTGTCCTGCTTGCGCGGCGGATGCCCGGCGCGAAGGCGCGCCCGGATGTCCGCCGGCAGACGCTCGTCGATGAAGGCCCGTACCTCGGCACGGAAGGCGCGCTGCGCCGGCGTGAACTCCAGATCCATCTCGTCCTCTCGGGTGTCTCCAGCTTCGGAAGCTGGCGGCGCATTTATTATGGTTGAACCAATATCAATGAGCAACGACATTCAGGATTCGATGGTCTGGCTACCCATGAAAAAAGGGGCTTTCGCCCCCCTGCTGCATGACTGTGGCCCTATCAGCCCAAATCCATCTGCTTGGCCAGGATGTTGCGCTGGATCTCGTTGGTGCCGCCGCCGATGGGCCCAACGCGCGAGTCGCGGAAGAACATCTGCATGTCGTACTCCATCGAATAGCCCGCGCCGCCCATGATCTGCATGCCGATGTCGGCGCACTTGAAGTTGTTGTCGGTGGCGACGATCTTGGCGATGGAGGCCTCGGTCACCGCCGGCGTGCCCGAGTCCAGCACGTCGGCCGCGCGGTAGACCATCTGGCGGGCCGTCTCGGACAGGATCAGCATGTCGGCCAGCTTGTGCTGGATCACCTGGAACTGCGAGATGGGCTGGCCGAACTGCACGCGGTCCTTGGCATAGTCGCGGGCATATTCGGTGATCTTGAAGCAGTGGCCGGCCGAGATGGCGGCCAGGCCCAGCCGCTCCAGGCCCAGGCAGCTCATGATGTTCTTCCAGGCACGGCCTTCGCCGCCGAAGAGGTTCTGCGCCGGCACGCGAACGTTCTCGAAGAACACTTCGTTGGCATGCGAGGTGCGGCGGCCCAGCATCTGCAGCGGCCGCACCGTCACGCCGGGCGCCTTGGCGTCGACCAGCAGCGTGCTGATGCCCTGGTGGCGGTTGGCGCCATCGCGGTCGGTGCGGGTGATAACCACGAAGTAGTCCGCCACGTGGCCGCAGGTGATCCACACCTTGTTGCCGTTGAGGATGTAGTCGTCGCCGTCTCGCTGCGCGAAGGTCTTGACGCCGGCGACATCCGAGCCGGTGCCGGGCTCGGACATGCACAGCGCCAGCTTGGCCTTGCCCGCGATGATGCGCGGCACCAGGTCCTTCTTCATCTCGGGCGAGCCGAACTTGGCGATGTGCATGCCCGCATACACGGCCGAGGTGGTGATGGCCTGGGCGATGCCGGTGTAGTGGTAGCCCATGGCCTCCAGGAAGATGGCGATGTCGCGGTAGGAGCCGCCGGTTCCACCCAGTTCTTCGGGATAGAAGAGGCCGATGTAGCCGGCATCGGCCAGCGCCTCATAGGCTTCGAGCGGAAACTCGCGCGCCTCGTCCATCTTGCGGATCTTCTCCCAGGGCAGATGGCGACCCAGCAGGTCGAGCACGCCCTCGCGCATCATGCGCTGGTCGTCGGTGAGGCCGGTGGTGTTGAACAAGCTCATGGCTTTCTTTCTCCTGTGTTCGATTGGGGTTGACGATGAAGGCCGTGCTCAGCCGAGCGGGCGCGCCGCGAACAGCGGACCGTCCCGGTACTGCAGCACCACCATCTCCATGGCCTGGCCGATGGCCAGCGGTCGCTGCGGGTCCTCGACCAGGCGGCAGGCCAGGCGCAGGCCATCGTCGAGGTCGACGATGCCGCAGGCATAGGGCGCCTCGGCCGCGAACACCGCGGGCGCGGCATGGATGCGCGTCCACGAGTAAAGCGTGCCGGTGCGGCCCAGCGGGGTCCATGCCACATCGGTGGACCAGCAGTGCGGGCACACCGGCTTGGGCGGAAAGGTCTGGCGCTCGCAGGCCTTGCAGCGCGTGCTCATCCAGCGGCCTTCGCGCAGTGCCTGCCAGAAGGTGGTGGTGAACGCCGATTCGCGCGGCGGGTAGGCACGGTCCTCGGGGACGGCGAGTTGGGGCAGCGGCGGCGTCATTGCACGGCCTCCATGACGTGGATGAGGGCGGCGTTGTAGTTGCCCAGTTCGC
>NZ_CAJYES010000153.1 GCF_913773995.1 uncultured Pseudacidovorax sp. | reverse complement strand
GATGCGCCGCGCCTGCTCGGCCGAGGGCGCCTCGATCTCGAACACATTCATCCGGTTGAGGATCGGCTCGGGCACGCTGCGCTCGTCGTTGGCGGTGGTGATCCAGATCACCTGGCTGGCATCGATGGCCACCTCGGCGAACTCGTCGACAAAATGGTGCGCCGTGTCGTGCTCCAGCAGGCCGTAGAGCGCACCGAGTGGGTCGTACTGCGCGTCGGCACTGGCCTTGTCGATCTCGTCCACCACGATCACCGGGTTGGCGTACTGCCCGTCCACCAGCGCCTCGAACACCTTGCCGGGCTTGGCGCCCTTCCATTGCGAGGAGGCGCCGGAGAGCAGCCAGCCGGCCGTCATCGAGCTCATCGGCACCAGTTGCATGCCGGTGCCCAGCAGCTCGGCCAGCTTGCGGGCGAAATGGGTCTTGCCGATGCCGGGTGGGCCGAGGAGCAGCATGGGCGTTACTTCCAGGCCGTCGCGGCTGTCCTGGGCCAGCGCGACGTGGCGGCGGACGTCGTCCAGCGCATCGGTGAAATTGGGGAGCTGCTCGTAGAGGGCCGCCATGTCGGGCACCCCGGAAGGTTTGACCTGGAAGCGCTCCGGGCCGCGCTCGAGCATGCGGGTGTAGGTGCTGCGCAAGGTCTCGTGATCGCGCTCGGGCAGCTTGGCGAGCCGGCGCTCGACCTCATGCGTCTCGTAGACGCTGCGCAGCTGCGCCACGGGCAGCTGGAAGCCTGCGCTGGTGGGGACGAGACTGCGGGAATCCATCGGGAACACCTCCGTATCGAACAACAACACCTGGTGCGATACAGCATAAGACGTGCCCGCGCCGCGTGCACACGGACCGCAGGGGGCCGACAGCCAATGTGGCCTGGCGACTACAAGAGAGTAGGCGGTGCTCGAGGCGCGTACGCATCCGCCGAGGCCGGGTCGGACGAGGCGGGTGCCGCCCAAAGCAATTCGGCCCGCACGCAGCGAGCCGAATCGAAGCCGGGCTGGCCGGCGGTGGAGAGGTGCCCTGCGTCCTCAGGCGGCCTGGGTCAGCATCTGCTGCAGCTCGCCGGACTCGTACATCTCCATCATGATGTCCGAGCCGCCCACGAACTCGCCCTTGACGTAGAGCTGGGGGATCGTGGGCCAGTTGCTGTATTCCTTGATGCCCTGGCGGATCTCGGCGTCGTCCAGCACGTTGACCGTGGTCAGCGCCTTGGTGTCGACGCCGCAGGCCTTCAGGATCTGGACGGCGCGGCCGGAGAAGCCGCACATGGGAAAGCTCGCGTTGCCCTTCATGAAGAGCACGACATCACTCGACTTCACGATGCCGTCGATGCGTTGCTGAACGTCGCTCATGGGGTTTCCTGTGGGTGGTGGGGTGATAAGGACGTGGATTATTTCACCGGGGCCCAGGTTCCGCCGGTGCAACGGGCAATGCCGGACAGATCGTGGCGGTGCTGGATGTCGGCGAAACCCGCGGCGGCCAGCAACTGGCGCACGGCGGCCGCCTGGTCGTGGCCGTGTTCCAGCAGCAACCGGCCACCTTCGGCGAGGTGCGCGGGTGCAGCGCGCACGATCTGCCGCAGCTCGTCCAGGCCGTCGATGCCGGCGACCAGCGCCGAGCGCGGTTCGTGGCACAGGGCGGGAAGGTGCGGGTCGCCCTCGGCGATGTAGGGCGGGTTGCTGACGATGAGGTCGTAGGCGCCCGGGGGAGCACCGTCCAGCCAGGAGGCCTGGCGGAAGGCGACGGGCAGGCCGAGCCGCCGGGCGTTCGCCGCGGCCACCGCGAGTGCGTCGGCGCTGGCATCGACCGCCTCGATCCGCGCATCGGGCCGGGTGCGCTGCAGCGCCAGGGCGATGGCGCCGCTGCCCGTGCCCAGGTCGAGCACGCGCGGGGCGGGGCGGCCCTCCAGGCAGGCGAGGGCCCAGTCGACCAGCGTTTCGGTGTCCGGGCGCGGCACGAGCACCCGGGCGTCCACCTGAAGGTCGAGGCCGTGGAATTCCTTCTCGCCGAGCAGATAGGCGGCGGGTTCGCCGGCCAGGCGCCGTCGGAAGAGGGCAGCGACGCGGGGCCAGTCGCCGACAGCGAGCGCGTTACCGTCGTGCGTCAGCAGCCAGGCCCGGTCGTGCGGGGCGCGGCCGAGGGCGAAGAGCAGCAGCAACTGGGCATCGAGCCGATCGAGGCCGGCGCGCAGGCCGGCCTGCAGGGCGGCGGCGACGCTCGGTGGGGCGGCTTCTGCGGACAAGTCCGCGTTCATGGATGCCGCTGGCTCGGGCGCGGCGCTCGCGGCCGCGGCCCCTGCCGTGGTGTCAACGCCCGCCGGCATGCTTGGGCGACCGCTCATGCCTGGCTCGCCTCCAGCTCCGCCAGCTGCTCGGCCTCACGCGCCGCCTGCAGCGCATCGAGCACCTCACCCAGGTCACCTTCCATCACCGCGCCGAGCTTGTAGAGCGTGAGGTTGATGCGGTGGTCGGTGAGCCGTCCCTGCGGGAAGTTGTACGTGCGGATGCGGTCGCTGCGGTCGCCGCTGCCGATCAGGCCCTTGCGCAGTGCGGCCTCCTTGGCGGCGCGCTCGCTGCGCTCCTTTTCCTGCAGCCGGGCCTGCAGCACCTGCAGCGCCTTGGCCTTGTTGCTGTGCTGGCTGCGGCCGTCCTGGCATTCGGCGACCAGGCCGGTGGGCAGGTGCACCACGCGCACGGCGGAATCGGTCTTGTTGATGTGCTGGCCCCCGGCGCCGCTGGCGCGGAAGGTGTCGATGCGCAGGTCGGCGGGGTTCAGTGTGACGGCCTGCGTCTCGTCGGGCTCGGGCATCACGGCCACGGTGCAGGCGCTGGTGTGGATGCGGCCCTGGGTTTCGGTGGCGGGCACGCGCTGAACGCGGTGGCCGCCGGATTCGAAGCGCAGCCGGCCGTAGGCGCCGTCGGCTTCGACGCGCAGCACCACTTCCTTGTAGCCGCCGATCTCGCTCTCGCTGGCGCTCATGATCTCCAGCTTCCAGCCCTGGCTGGCGGCATGGCGTGTGTACATGCGCGCCAGGTCGCCCGCGAACAGGGCCGATTCGTCGCCGCCCGTACCCGCGCGGATTTCGAGGAAGGCATTGCGGGCGTCGTCCGGGTCCTTGGGCAGCAGCAGACGCTGGAGTTCGTCCTCCAGCTCCTGAAGCTCGGCGGTGGCGGCGGCGATCTCCTCGTGCGCCATCTCGGCCATGTCCGGATCGCCCAGCATGTCGCGGGCGCCGGCCAGGTCGGTCTCGCGCTGCCGGTAGCGGGCCCAGCGGCCGGCGATGGCCGTGACCTCGGCATGCTCGCGCGAGAGGACGCGGTACTGGACCATGTCGGCCATGATGTCCTCGCGCGAAAGCAGGAAGTCGAGCTCTTCCAGGCGCTGGGCGAAGCGTTCGAGTTGATGGCGGAGGAAGTCTTTCACGGGCAGGGCGGAATGGGGCGGGGCCGCGGGGCCAGGGCCACGCGAAGCAGGCGCGCGGCGGGCGGATGCGGCCCGTGCAGGGCCGCGGCGAGCGAGCGTCGCTAGTTGTCCCGGCGCGGGTCGCCGTTGCGCAGGAAGAGCCGGCTCACCGTCTGCGCCGTCTGTGCGCGGCTGGCGGCATCGCCGGCATGCAACTCGGCCAGGGCGCCATGCAGCATCTTCTGCGTGAGGCCGCGGGACAGGGCCTCCAGCACCGCCTCGACATCGTCGCCGCGCGCGAGCTGGCGACGGGCCCGGGCCAGCTCAGCTGCCCGCCAGGCATCGGTCTGGGCCTGCAACTGCTGGATCAGCGGCACGCTGCTGCGCTGGTCCATCCAGTGCAGGAAATTCTGCACCCCGGCGTCGATGATGGCCTCGGCCTGGGCGACGGCGGCCTGGCGGCTGGCCTCGCCCTGGCGCACCACGTGGGCCAGGTCGTCCACGGTGTAGAGGTAGACGTCTTCCAGTGCCTTGACCTCGGGCTCGATGTCGCGCGGCACGGCCAGGTCGACCATGAACATGGGCCGGTGCTTGCGCGCCTTGAGCGCCCGCTCCACGGCGCCCAGGCCGATCAGCGGCAAGGTGCTGGCGGTGCAACTGACCACGATGTCGAACTCGGCCAGACGGCCGGGCAGGTCGGCCAGGCGCATGGCCTCGCCGCCCAGGCGGCTGGCGAGCTTCTCACCGCGCTCGAGCGTGCGGTTGGCGATGACGATCTTCGCGGGCTGGCGTGCCGCGAAATGCGTGGCGGCCAGATCGATCATTTCGCCCGCGCCGACGAAGAGCACGCGCGTCTCGCGCAGGTCCTCGAAGAGCTGGGCGGCCAGGCGCACCGCGGCGGCGGCCATGCTGATGGAATGGGCGCCGATCTCGGTGGAGGTGCGCACTTCCTTGGCGACGGCGAAGGAGCGCTGGAACAGCTGATTGAGCGTGGTGCCCAGGGCGCCGGCCGTCTCGGCGGCGCGGATGGCGTCCTTCATCTGGCCCAGGATCTGGGCCTCGCCCAGCACCATGGAATCGAGCCCGCTGGCCACGCGGAAGGCATGGCGTGCGGCCTGTCCGTCGGTCAGCGTGTAGGTATGGGAGCGAAGCAGGGCCGGCGAGACGCCGCCGCTGCCGGCCAGCCAGTCGACCGTGTGATCCAGCGCAGGACGGTCGGCGGCGCAGTAGATCTCGGTGCGGTTGCAGGTGGAAATGATGGCGGCCTCCACCGGCGGATGGCCGCGCAGGCCCACGGCGCTGCGCAGGCTCTGCAGGGTGGGCGCGATCTGGTCGACGGCAAACGCGAACCGGCCGCGCAGGTCGAGCGGCGCGGTCGTGTGGTTCAAGCCGAGTGCCCAGACTGCCATAACCGCGCATTATAAAATTCGCGCCCCTCTTCGGCGCCTTGCACTGCAGTAAACCCTCCTATTGCAGTCATTGGCAGGCGCTCCGCGGCGCATGTCCCCCCTCCGGTTCCTCGATCACCTGTTCAATTTCGTCGCACCGGCCACCGCCGTCGCCGTGTTGCTGGCGCTGGGCCTGCGGGTGACGCTGCGGACACGCTCGCTGCGCGTGCCGTTGTGGAAGCAGGTGGCAATCACCACCGGGGCTGGCGTCGTGACGCTGTTCGGTGGCTTGGTGCTGACGGGTCACGACGGGCGGATTGCGACTTATTCGGCGCTGGCGCTGGTCGCCGGCACCGTGCAGTGGGCCATGCTGCGCGGCGGACGCTGAGCCGGTCCTTTTTCTCAATCTTGCGGGTAAGCCCGAGCTTCCGACGCCGTTGTTCACGCCATAACATGAATATGAATTCATGTTCATGTTGAGTCGATGCAGGAAGAACTTGTCCAGAAAGCTGCCGGCACGCTGCCGGCGCAGCATGCCGTCGCGCCCAAGCGGCCACGGGGCCAGGAGCGCCAGCAGGCGCTGATCGAAGCCGGGCTGCAGTTGACCGCGACGCGCCGCTGGTCCGAGGTGACGGTCAGCGACATCGCCCAGGCCATCGGCTGCTCGGTCGGCACCTTCTACACGCGCTTCCACAACAAGGAGGCCTACTTCGCCGTGCTGCAGCAACTGCTGGCCGAGGTGCTGGAACAGCGGCTCGACGCCTTCCACGCGGCGCCGGAGCGCGAAGGCGAAACGCCCGCGCAGTTCCTCCGGGCCTGGGTCGGGCTGATGGTCCATTCGTTCCGGCTGCACCGCGGGCTCTATGCCGCGGCGCTGGGCCAGACCCAGCAGCAGCCGCGCGAAGCCAACACGGCCCATCCGTTGGCGCAGGTGCGGCTGGTCACGCGCAAACGCCTGACGGCGGCCATGGCGCGCTGGCCGCAGTGGCAGGGCGAGGCGGCTGCGGCCCGCCTGGGCTTTGCCCACCAGATGCTCCACGGGCTGCTGGTCAGTGCCGTGCTCACCGATCCGGGGCCCGTCCGGCTGGACGAAGCCACCCTGGTCGCGCAGACCGCCGAGGCGCTCGGCGCCTACCTGGGCATTGCGCCCGATCACCGGAACACCCAGCCATGAAGACCGCCTACGGCCCCACCCTCGACCTCCAGCGCCTGGCCGCGGCCGGCGCGCCGCCGGAGGACGGCGAGGACTTCGCCGATGCCCGCCGCGGCTTCCTCGGCAGCGACGACGAGGCCGAGGTGGCTGGCGTCTCCGACGCGCCGGTCTGGAGTCTTCGCCCCTACGCCTTCCTCGACGACGAGACGCCGGCGCCCACCGTCAATCCGGCCCTCTGGCGGCAGGCGCGGCTCAACCGCATCCACGGGCTGTTCCAGGTCACGCCGCGCATCTTCCAGGTGCGCGGCTACGACCTGGCCAACATCACCTTCATCGAGGGTGACGAAGGCCTGATCGCCCTCGACGCCCTCACCGTGCCCGAGACCGCCGCCGCCGCGCTGCGCCTCTACCGGCGCCTGCGCGACCCCGAAGGCCGCCGGCCGCTGCACACGGTGATCTACAGCCACAGCCACAGCGACCACTTCGGCGGCGTCGCCGGCCTGATCTCTCAGAAGGACGTGGATGCCGGCCGGGTGCAGGTGATCGCGCCCGTGGGCTTCATGCACCACGCGGTGGCCGAGAACGTGATCGGCGGCGTGGCCATGGCGCGGCGGGCGCAGTTCCAGTTCGGCCACACGCTGCCGGTGGGCGCCGACGGCCAGGTGGACGCTGGCCTGGGCAAGAGCCTGCCGCGCGGCCGGCCCTCGCTGATCGCGCCCACCTGGGAGATCGTGCAGGACGTCGAGGCCCACACCATCGACGGCGTGGCCATCGAGTTCCAGCTGGCGCCCGACACCGAGGCGCCCGCCGAGATGCACTTCTACTTTCCCGGCGAGCGCGCCCTGAACCTGGCCGAGAACGCCACGCGCACGCTGCACAACCTCTGCCCGCTGCGCGGCGCCAAGGTGCGCGATTCGCTGGCCTGGTCCAAGTACCTGCACCAGGCGCTGCAGCGCTGGGGCGACCGCAGCGACGTGGCGCTGGCCCAGCACCACTGGCCGACCTGGGGGCAGGACCGGGTGCAGGGCTTCCTGCGCGAGCAGCGCGATCTGTACCGCTGGCTGCACGACCAGACCGTGCGCCTGATGAGCCACGGCCTCAAGTCCGCCGAGATCGCCGAGGGCTTGACGATGCCGGGCCCGCTGGCGCGGCGCTGGCATGCGCGCGGCTTCTACGGCACGGTCTCGCACAACGTGAAGGCCATCTACCAGCACTACCTGTCCTGGTACGACGCCCATCCGGCCAACCTGCATGCGCATCCGCCGGTGGCGGCGGCCGAGCGCTATGTGCGCTACATGGGCGGCATCGACGCGCTGGTCGCGCGGGCGCGCGGGGACCTGGCGCGCGGCGACTACCGCTGGGTGGCCGAGGTCATGAAGCATGCCGTCTATGCGCACCCGGACCACGCCGGCGCCCGCGCGCTGGCCGCCGAGGCGCTGGAGCAGATGGGCTTCGCCGCCGAGTCCGCCACCTGGCGCAATGCCTTCCTGCTGGGCGCGCGCGAGTACCGCGAGGGCCCGCCCGCCGCGCCGGCCGTGCCCGGCGGCAGCGCCATGCTAGGCGCGCTGGGCAACGGCCTGCTGTTCGACGCGCTGGCCGTGCGCCTGAACGCGCCACGCGCGGGCGAACTCGCCTGCGTGGTCGGCCTGCATCTGGTCGACAGTGGCGAGCACTGGCGGCTGGAGCTGTCCAACGGCGCCTTGAGCCCCATCCGTGTGCCGTCGGCCGAAGCGCCCTGCGACGTGCACCTGACGCTGCCGCGCCGCGCCCTCAATGCCCTGCTGGCGCGCCAGCAGACGCTGCCGGAGCTGGTGGGCGCCGGCGAGGCGCAGCTGCGCGGCGATGCCAGCCTGCTGCCGCGCTTCTTCGGCCTGCTGGACAACTTCGGCGGCAGCTTCCCGGTGGTCGACGCGGCCCGCTGGCCCGACTGACGACGCACGCACGCACGCACGAAGGCCCCGCCACCGGCCCGCGCCCCGCTCCGATTCCTCCCCAGCGTTCAGGAGACGCGCCATGCCCGAGAACAACAAGGAAGAGCACTTCGACTACATCATCGTCGGCGGCGGCACGGCCGGCTGCACGCTGGCGGGACGGCTCAGCGAGGACCCGCGCGTCACCGTCGCGTTGCTCGAAGCCGGCGGCAGCGATGCCAGCGGCTGGGTGACCGTGCCGATGGGCCTGATCGGCACCGTGCCCACGCGGCGCATGAACTGGGCCTTCGAGACCGAGCCGCAGCCCGGTCTGGGCGGCCGCCGCGGCTACCAGCCGCGCGGCAAGGTGCTGGGCGGCAGCTCGTCGATCAACGCCATGATCTATGTGCGCGGCCATCCGGCCGACTACGACGAATGGGCCGCGCTCGGCTGCACCGGCTGGGGCTGGCAGGAGGTGCTGCCGTACTTCCTGCGCAGCGAGGGCAACACCTCGCTGCCGGCCTCGGCGCTGCATGCGACGGATGGGCCGGTGAAGGTCTCCAACATCCGTTCGCCGGCCGCCTTCAACGAGCGCTTCCTGGAGGCGGGCGTGCAATGCGGCTATGTGCTCAACCCGGATTTCAACGGCGCGCAGCAGGAGGGCGTGGGCTGGTTCCAGGTTACGCAGAACGGCGGCGAGCGCTGGAATGCGCAGCGTGCCTACCTGGCACCGGCGCGCAACCGGCCCAACCTGCGCGTGATCACCCGCGCCCATGCGCTGGGCCTGCGCATGGAAGGCCGGCGCGTGACCGGCGTGGACGTGTCGGTCGACGGCCAGCGCCGCAGCCTGACGGCCCGCGCCGAGACCCTGCTGTGCGCCGGTGCCTTCGGCAGTCCGCAGCTGCTGATGCTCTCGGGCATCGGGCCGGCCGAGGTGCTGCAGGCGCAGGGCATCACGGTGCGCCATGCGCTTGCGGGCGTGGGCCGCAACCTGCAGGACCATCTGGACTGTGTGCTCTCGCGGCGCTGGTTCGACCTGGAACTCTTCGGCCGCACGCCACAGGGGCTGGTGTCGCTGTTCCAGCACTGGGGCCGCTGGCGCCGCCAGCGCGAGGGCTGCTTCAGCACCAACTTCAACGAGGCCGGCGCCTTCCTGTGCAGCCGGCCCGGGCTGTCTCGGCCCGACATCGGCCTTCATTTCTCCCGCGCCCAGGTGCAGGACCATGGCCGCCGCCAGATGCCCGGCCATGGCTACGGCCTGCATGCCTGTGTGCTGCGACCGGCTTCGCGCGGGACGGTGGGCCTGCACAGCGCCGACCCGCATGCGCCGCCGCGCATCGACCCGGCCTTTCTCTCCGATCCGCAGGACATGGCGGCCATGGTCGAGGCCTACCGCATCTGCCGCCGCATCCTCGCGGCGCCGGCCTTTGCCGACGTGCGCGGCATTCCCGGCCGTGCCGAGCCCGACCCGGCCGACCGCACGGGCGTGGAGGCTTACATCCGGGCCACCGCCGACACCATCTACCACCCCGTCGGCACCTGCCGCATGGGCCAGGACGACCAGGCCGTCACCGACCCCGAACTGCGTGTGCGCGGCCTGGACGGTCTGCGCGTGGTCGACGCCTCGGTGATGCCGCGGCTGATCGGCGGCAACACCAATGCGCCGACCTACATGCTGGCGGAGAAGGCGGCCGACCTGATCCGCGGACGCACCGCGCCGGCTGCAGCGACCACATCGGTGGACGAGCCGGCCGCCCTGTCGGTCGCGTAGTCCGTCCCGTCCCAGACCGCCCCAGACCTCGCCAGCCGCCCATCGCCCGCCCGCCCGCCCCGGCACCGACGATCCAGGAGTCCGCCCATGCCCGTCGCCCAACCGCCCGAAGCCCCCACCTACCAGGGCCACGCCGGCCGCACCCTGGCCGAATCCCGCCCCTGGTGGCCCGAGCCCGCCCGTCCCGCGCCCGGCACGCCCAATGTGCTGGTGGTGTTGTTCGACGACGTCGGCTTCTCCGACTTCGGCTGCTACGGCTCCGACATCGCCACGCCCACCATCGACGCGTTGGCGCGGCAGGGCGTGCGCTGCACCGGCTTCCACACCACGGCGATGTGCTCGACCACGCGGGCCTCGCTGCTCACGGGGCGCAACCACCATGCGGTGGGCATGGGCTGCCTGGCCAACTTTGATTCGGGCTATCCGGGCTATCGCGGCAAGATCGCCCGCGACGCGCCCACGCTGGCCGAGATGCTGCGTCCCCACGGCTACAACAACTACATGGTCGGCAAGTGGCATGTCACGCCCGTCAGCGAGACCGGCCCCGGCGGCCCCTACGACGGCTGGCCGCTGCGCCGCGGCTTCGACCGCTTCTACGGCTTCCTCGATGCCGAGACCGACCAGTACAGCCCCGAGCTGGTCCAGGACAACACGCTCATCGCCGCCCCGGGCACCTACGAGACCGGCTACCACCTGACCGAGGACCTGGTGACCCAGGCCATCCGCATGATCGCGGACCACCAGGCCGACCGGCCGCGCCAGCCCTGGTTCACCTTTCTGGCGCTCGGTGCCTGCCACGCGCCGCATCAAGCGCCAGCCGAACTCATCGCGCACTATGACCAGCGCTTCGCCCATGGTTGGGACGAGGAGCGCGCCCGCCGCCTCGCGCGGCAGATCGCGATGGGCGTCGTCCCGCCCGGCACGCAGCTGCCCGAGCGCAATCCGGGCGTCGAGGCCTGGGACGCGCTGCCGTCCGAGCAGCAGCGCCTGTTCGCCCGCCTGCAGGCCGCCTATGCCGCCATGCTCGACCATGCCGACCAGCATCTGGCGCGGCTGGTCGCCTTCCTGGAGGAAGCGGGCCTGCGCGACGACACGCTGATCCTCGTGCTCTCCGACAACGGCGCCAGTCAGGAAGGCGGCCCGCTCGGCATGGTCAATGCCATGGGCCCCTTCAACCTGCTGCAGGAGACACTGCAGACCAAGCTCGCCCGCATCGACGACATCGGCGGGCCCGACACGCACAGCAACTTCCCCTACGGCTGGGCCATGACGGCCAACACGCCGCTCAAGCGCTACAAGCAGAACACGCATGGGGGTGGTATCCGCGATCCGCTAGTCGTCTCCTGGCCGCGCGGCATCGCCGGCGACGGCGCGTTGTGGAAGGGCTTCTGCCATGTGAGCGACCTCGCGCCCACGGTGCTCGACCTGCTGCAACTGGCACCGCCGGCGCAGGTCGAGGGCGTGGCCGCGCAGCCCATGACCGGCCAGAGCTTCGCCGCCTGCCTGCGCGACCCCGCCGCCGCCTGGCAGCGCGGTCCGCAGTACTTCGAGATGTTCGGCCACCGGGGCCTGTGGCACGCGGGATGGAAGGCCGTGGCCTGGCATGCGGTCAACACGCCCTTCGATGCCGACGCGTGGGAGCTCTACCACCTGGACGAGGACTTCTCGGAGACGCGCGACCTGGCCGCCGTGTATCCCGAGCGGCTGGAGGCACTCAAGACCCTGTGGTGGCGCGAGGCCGAGGCCAACCAGGTGCTGCCGCTGGACGATCGCTTCGCGCCACGCTTCGCCGAGAACGGCCGGCGCGTGCACGGCCCGCGCACGCACTTCGTGCTGCATGCCGGCATGGGCCACCTGCCCAACGACGTGGCGCCCGACGTGCGCAGCCGTGACTACCGCATCGATGCCTATGTGCGCATCGACCACGCTGATGCCCAGGGCGTGCTGGTGGCGCATGGCGACGCCACCTGCGGCTACAGCCTGTACCTCAAGAACGGCCACCTGGTGCACGACATGAACGTCGGCGGGCGCCACCACCTCATCGTCTCGGAGCGGCCCTTTGCCCCGGGCCACCATGTGCTGGGCCTGCAGATGCGGCTCGGGCCCTGGGTGCGGGTGCGGCTGCCGGTGATCGGCATGACCATCATGCCCTCCACCCGCACTGCCACGCTGCTCATGGACGGCGAGCCGGTGGGCCGGCTGGACACGCGCATGCTGGGCTTCAACAGCCAGGTGTCCTTCTCGGGCCTGGACATCGGGCTGGACCGTGGCAGCCCGGTCTCGCACTACGAGGCACCCTTCGTGCTTCAGGGGGCACGGCTTTTCCGCGTCGAGTACCAGCTCGATCCGCTGCAGCGCCTCGATCCCGAACTGCTGGCGCTGGTGGAGATGGCCCGGCAGTAAGTAGTGCAGCGCGCCGCACGCCATCGCCGCCATCCCGACGACACGGCGACACCGACACACAACCAGAGGAGACAACCATGCAACGCCGAGAACTGCTTGCCGCCGGCCTGGCGGCCCTGCCTGCCTTCGCGCCCTGGCCGGCGCGGGCGCAGACGCCCCTGCGCATCGTCACCACCGACCAGCCCGGCGGCGGCATGGATGCGCTGTTGCGGCCCCTGGCCGACCGCCTGGGCCAGAGCCTGGGCCGACCGGTTCTGGTCGAGAACCGCGCTGGCGCCCAGGGCCGCATCGGCGGACAGGTGGTGGCCAGCAGCCCGCCGGACGGCAACACGCTGCTGGTGACGGTCCAGGCCGGCGTGGTCATCAATCCGCAGGCCTATCCGAGCTGGCCGTACAACACGCTCACCGATCTCATGCCGGTGACGGACATGGGCCGCGGGAGTCTGCTGCTGCTGACCGGCCCGTCGATGCCGGCCAACGACTTCGCGGGTCTGGCCAAATGGTTGCAGGCCCAGCCCAAGGGCAGCGTGAGCTATGGCACCTACAGCCCCGGCACCATCTCGCATTTCGGCGGCGTGCTGCTGGGCAAGTCGCTGGGCGTGGACATGGCGGCGGTGCACTACAAGGCCTCGGGCGATCAGGTGCGCGACATCGCCGGCGGGCAGGTCGCATTGGGCTGGGGCCCGGCTGCCGGTTCGGTCGGGCAGCTGATCAAGGCCGGGCGCCTCAAGGCCATGGCCTATCTGGGCCCCAAGCGCCTGCCGGCCTTTCCCGATGTGCCCACCATCCGGGAACTGGGTCATCCCTCCGTGGAGATGGATGGCTGGATCGGCGTGTTCGCGCCCCGCGGCACGCCTTCCGACGCGGTCGCACACCTCCAGCAGGAGATCGCCCGCGCCATCGCCGCGCCGCAGATGCGCGACCTGTACCTCAACGTCGGCTTTGCGCCGGGTGGCGCGCCGCCGGCCGAATTCGCGCAGCTGGTCAAGTCGGACTGGCAGCGCTTCGGCGAGACGATCCGGATGATGGATTACCGGCCCGAGTGAGTGGCGCGCCCGCGGCGCGCTCCTGCCGAGCACAAGCCCGATTGATCGCGGCAGGCCCCCGGTTTCAGCCCTCCCCGGTCCTCTGCCGCTCAGGCCAGCGGCGCGGGCGCCGG
The DNA here is from genome assembly GCF_913773995.1 of uncultured Pseudacidovorax sp. Lineage (GTDB taxonomy): Bacteria > Pseudomonadota > Gammaproteobacteria > Burkholderiales > Burkholderiaceae_C > Xenophilus. The sequence continues at coordinate 71,093 of NZ_CAJYES010000153.1, read as the reverse complement.
CGGCATTGCCGCTACCACCGGCGTGACCAGCGGCAGGCCCGCGCGCTTGAAGTCCTCCAGCATGGTGAAGAGCAGGTCGCTCTTCACCCCGCCGGCCACGCGCGGGCTGTTGACGTAGGCGATGGCCTGGAAAATCAGCATGCCGTTCTCGATGCCCTCGAGCGACACCGGCACCGTCGGTGTCGGCAGGATGGACGGATGGGCCGCGCAGGCCGCCAGCATCAGCTCGCGCACATGGCGTGCATCACTGGCCAGCGGCATCGGCAGGCGGATCAGCACGCGGCCTTCGGCATTGGCCAGCGTCATGTTGCGCACGGTCTTGGTGATGAACTCCGAGTTGGGCACGATCACGGTGGAGCGGTCGGCCAGCTGGATCTCGGTGGCGCGCACATTGATGCGCCGCACGTCGCCCTCGGTGGTGCCCAGCACCACCCAGTCGCCCACCTTCACCGGCCGCTCGGCCAGCAGGATCAGGCCCGAGATGAAGTTCTGCACGATGGCCTGCAGGCCGAAGCCGATGCCCACCGACAGGGCGCTGGCGATCCAGGCGATACGGTTGATGCCGATGCCCAGCGCCGACAGCGCCATCGCCACCACCAGCACGCCGCCCGCATAGCCCAGCAGCGTGGTGAGCGAGCTGCGCATGCCGGGCTCCAGGCCCGAGGCCGGGAAGTAGCGCGTGTCCAGCCAGACGCGTAGCACCCGCAGGGCGATGAAGCCGGCCACCAGCACCGCCAGCGCGCTGAACAGCGCGGCGGGCACGAACTGGAATTCGCCCACCTGCAGGCCGCTGCCGAACTGGCCCGAGCGTTGCACCACCTCTTCAGGGCCCGTGCCCAACGGCGCCATCAGCGTGATGACGAGGTAGAAGAACAGCGCCAGCCGCAGCACGCCCGACAGCAGCACCGCGGCCTGGTCCAGCCGCGTGGGCTGCAGGCCGAAGCTGGCCGCCAGCCGCTGCCCGGTGGCGCTGCGCGCCGCGAGCAGCGCCATGCACAGGTCGTCGACGAACTTGAACAGCACGTAGAAGGCACAGCCCACGATGCCGGTCCAGATCAGCTGGCTGGCCACCAGGCTGGCCAGCGCCACGTAGCCGCTGACGAGCAGCGCCACGACGGCCAGCAGCACCACGCCGACGAGCCCGCGCAGCAGGCCCACCCACACGGGGCGGATCGTCTGGGTAGGCGAGGGGCCGTCGCCGGCATCCGCACTTCCGCCGGCGTCGGTCCCGGACCCGACCTGCGCGTCGCCGCCGCCGCCGGTGGCCGCCGGACGCAGCCGGAACATCAGCAGCGCCACCAGCAGCGTCAGGGCGGCGGCCGTGGCCGCCTGGGTCGCCTGCAGGGCTGCATAGCTGGCTTCGACCAGCGCATTCACCTGCGCCGGAATCCACACCAGCGCGCCGACGATGGCGACCAGCAGCGGAAAGGGCCGCAGCCGCAGCGCCATGGCGTCCGCGATGGGCGGCAGCCGCCAGGAGCGCCGCGCATTGGCCAGCAGGGCGCGGCCCAGGCTGAGCACGAAGGTCATGAACAGCGCGACGCCGATCAGCTCCTTGATCAGTTCCCGCGCCGCCTCACCGAGCAGTTGCCGGTCCTCCAGCAACCCGCGAAAGCCATGCAGGGCCAGCGCCACCAGCAGCATGTTCACGAAGACCACGGCGATCACCAGCAACGATCGCCGCAGCCTTCCACCGGGCAGGGCGCGCTGCGCCAGCGCCACCAGGCCGCGCTCGGCCAGCATGTTGCCCAGCGTGATGAGCAGCAGCACCAGAGCCAGGGCGCCCAGTACCACGCCACGGTTCGCGGGCGACAGCGCTGCGGCGGCGGCCGTGCGCAGTTCGTCCAGCAGCGGCGCAAGCCGGTCGCGGTCGTCCGGCCACGCGCCCGCGATGGCGCGCCAGAAGACGGGCGACAGCGGCGAGGCGGTGCGTTCGGTCAGCCGCGCCTCGAAGTCCTGGCGGCGCTTGTTCAGCAGTTCGGTCGCGCGCTGCTGGGCATCGACCACCACCAGCCGCGCCAGGCGGATGTCGGCATCGACGCCATTGCGCTCGCGCGTGAGCGTGGCGCGCTGGCGGGTGATGTCGGGGTCTTCGGTGGTCCCGGCCGCCGGCGCCGGTCCGAGCTCACCCAGGCGCGCATTCAGGTCGTTGAGCTGGCCCGTGCGCAGGTCGATCAGCTTCTGCGCCGCGGTGCCGATGGCATCGACCTGGCGCACCAGCAGGCGGGCCTCCTCGCTCGTCTCGGCCGACTTGGGCAGGGCGGTGAGCTGGGATCGCAGCGTGGCGATGTCGGCCGGCGCATCGGCCTGCGTGGCCTGGGTCCCGGCGCCGGCAGCCGGCTGAGCCCAGGCCGAGGGCAGGTGGGACAGGCCCGTCCACAAGGCCAGCCAGAGGGCAAACAGGAAGAGAAGACGCGGAGTCGGGCGCATCCGCTGGATCATAGGCAGCGCGGTCTGCCGGGCCTGTCGGCCGGCGCTGGCAGCGTGGGCCGCCGCACGCAACGCCCTCCAGAGGCCGAAAGCTTTCAAGCGCGCATGGGCGCCAGACGATCAGGCGGTCAGCCCGCCGGCGAGAACAGGTCGACCCGGTCCGTGATGATGCCGTCGATGCCCAGGTCGATGAGCCGCTGCGCCGCCCATTCGTCGTTCACCGTGTAGCTCAGTTGCCGGAAGCCGGCGGCGCGGGCGTCGGCCACGGTCTGCGCATCCCAAAGCGCGTGGTTGCAGACGATGGCCACGCAGCCGAGCTGGCGGGCGATGTCCAGCCAGTCGCCGCGCATGGCGTCGAGCAGCAGGGCCCGCGGCAAGGCAGGAGCCGCATCGCGTGCAGCCGCGAGCGCATCGGGGCGGAAGGAGCTGAGCAGTGGCGGCACGGCCGCGTCCGTCCACAGCCGCGCGGCCTCGCGCGCGACTGTGGCACCGGTCTCAGCGTCGGTCCCGGGCGTGGGCTTGATCTCGATGTTGAGCAGATGGCCGTTCGCCAGGCAGAAGCGCGCCAGCGCGGCCAGCGTGGGCAGCGGCTCGCCGGCGTAGCGGCGCGAATGCCAGCGGCCCGCGTCCAGCTGCGACAGCGCGGCCCACGGCTGATCGCCGCCGATGCCGGGCATGCCGGTGGTGCGCGTCAGCGTGGCGTCGTGCATCAGGAAGACCACGCCATCCTGGCTGAGCTTGGCATCGCACTCGAACATGCGGTAGCCGTATTCCGCGCCGAGGCGGAAGGCGGCCAGCGTGTTCTCGGGCGCGAGCCTGCCGGCGCCGCGGTGGGCGATCCAGCGGGGATAGGGCCAGGGATGCAGGATGTTCATGACTTACCTTGGAGTTCACTCAGCAAGCCGCGAGGCGGCATGGGGGTGTCACTCCAATCTTTTTCCGGAACCGGCATCGAACCAGTGCAGCCGCTCTTCACTCGCGCCCAGTCGCAGCGTGTCGCCGACCTTGGGCGCAGGCTTGTCGGCATCGGTGCGCATCACGATCTGCTCGTCGCCGATGCGGCCATAGACCAGTCGCTCGGCGCCCAGCAGTTCGACCTGTTCGACGTTCACGGTCCAGCCCGAATCATGCGGCGCGATGTGCTCGGGGCGGATGCCCAGGATCTTGCCGCTCGGCACGCCCGGCGCGTTCTTCAGCAGGTTCATGGGCGGCGAGCCGATGAAGCTGGCCACGAAGGTGGTGGCGGGGCGGTGGTAGACCTCTTCGGGCGTGGCGAACTGGTCCATCACGCCGCCGTTCATCACGATGATGCGCTGGGCCAGCGTCATGGCCTCGACCTGGTCGTGGGTCACGAACAGCGAGGTGATGCCCAGTTCGCGGTGCAGCTTCTGGATCTCCAGTCGGGTCTGGGCGCGCAGTTTGGCGTCCAGGTTCGAGAGCGGCTCGTCGAACAGGAAGACCTGCGGCTGGCGCACGATGGCGCGGCCCATGGCCACGCGCTGGCGCTGGCCGCCCGACAGCTCGCGCGGCTTGCGCTCCAGCAGGTGGCCCAGTTCGAGGATCTTGGCCGCCTTGTCCACCCGGGTCTTGATCTCGTCCTTCGGCACGCCCTGGATGCGCAATCCGTAGGCCATGTTGTCGAAGTTGGTCATGTGAGGGTAGAGCGCGTAGTTCTGGAACACCATCGCGATGTCCCGCTTGGCCGGTTCCACGTCGTTCACCACCCGCCCGCCGATGGCGATCTCGCCGGCGGAGATCTCCTCCAGCCCCGCCACCATGCGCAGCAGCGTGGACTTGCCGCAGCCCGAAGGCCCCACGATGACGACGAACTCGCCATCCCGGATATCGGCCGAGACGCCATGGATGACCTGATTGGCCTTGGCACCCTTGCCGTAGCGCTTGATGACGTTGCGAAGGGAAATACCGGACATAAAAGAACTGGAAATAGGTTGCGACGTTGGGGGTGGCCCGCTGCAGGCGGGAGACACCACGGAACCGGCTCCGCCGAGCCGTCGGTGTCGCCCCCTTGAGGGGGGATTCGGCTACACGAAGTGAGCAAGAAACGGGGGTGGGCTCATTTCTCGGTGTCGACCAGGCCCTTGACGAACCATTTCTGCATCAGCACCACCACCACGGCCGGCGGCAGCAGCGCCAGGATGGCCGTCGCCATGATGATGTTCCAGTCGTTGGCCGCGTCGCCGCTGGCGATCATCCGCTTGATGCCGATCACGACCGGGTACATGTCCTCGGTGGTGGTGGCCAGCAGCGGCCAGAGGTACTGGTTCCAGCCGTAGATGAACTGGATGACGAACAGGGCTGCGATCGAGGTCTGCGACAGCGGCACCAGCACATCCTTGAAGAAGCGCATCGGTCCCGCGCCATCGATGCGTGCCGCCTCCACCAGTTCGTCCGGCACTGACAGAAAGAACTGCCGGAACAGGAAGGTGGCCGTGGCCGAGGCAATCAGCGGCACCGTCAGGCCCGCGTAGGTGTTGAGCATGTTCAGGTCCGACAGGACCTTGTACGTGGGCAGGATGCGCACCTCCACCGGCAGCATCAGCGTCACGAAGATCATCCAGAAGACGAGCTTCTTGAATGGGAAGCGGAAGTACACGATGGCAAAGGCCGACAACAGCGAGATGGCGATCTTGCCGATGGCGATCACCAGCGCCGTGACCAAGCTGACCCACATCATGCGTCCGACCGCCGCCTTGGAGCCCTGCGTCTCGGCGGTGCCGGTGAGGGCGGCGGTGTAGTTCTCCACCAGGTGCCTGCCGGGCGTGAGCGGCATGGGCACCTGCACGATCTCGTCGCGTGTGTGGGTCGAGGCCACGAAGGCCAGGTAGATCGGGAAGGCGATGACCAGGATGCCCAGCAGGAGCACCACATGCGAAAGGACCGTCAGGCCGGGGCGTCGTTCAACCATGGGGTGATTCGATCAGTACTGGACTTTTTTCTCGACGTAGCGGAACTGCACCACCGTCAACGCAACGACGATCAGCATCAGCACCACCGACTGAGCGGCCGAGCCGCCGAGGTCCAGCGCGCGGAAGCCGTCGTGCCAGACCTTGTAGACCAGGATGGCCGTGTCTCGCCCCGGGCCGCCCTCGGTGGTGGCATGCACCAGCGCGAAGGTGTCGAAGAAGGCGTAGACCACGTTGATCACCAGGAGGAAGAAGGTGGTGGGCGACAGCAGCGGGAACTGGATGGTCCAGAAGCGCCGCAGCGGCCCGGCGCCGTCGATGGAAGCCGCCTCGATCAGCGCCTTGGGAATGGACTGCAGGCCGGCCAGGAAGAACAGGAAGTTGTACGAGATCTGCTTCCACACCGCCGCCACCACGATCAAGGTGAGCGCCTGGTTGGAGTTGATCAGGTGGTTCCAGTCGTAGCCCATCTTGCGCAGGCCGTAGGCCACCACGCCGATGGAGGGCGAGAACATGAACACCCACAGCACGCCCGCAATGGCCGGTGCCACGGCATAGGGAATGATGAGAAAGGTCTTGTACGCCAGCGCCCCGCGCAGGATGCGGTCGGCAAAGATGGCCAGCACCAGCGACAGCGCGATGCCGCAGCCGGCCACCAGCACCGAGAAGATGGCCGTGACCTTGAAGGACTCGATGTAGGCCGGGTCCTGGAACAGGTGCTGGAAGTTCTCCAGCCCCACGAAGACGGTCGATGTGCCGAAGGCGTCCTCGCTCTGCATCGACTGCAGCACCGCCTGGCTGGCGGGCCAGAAGAAGAAGACCAGGATCACCGCCATCTGCGGCGCGATGAGCACCCAGGGCAGCCAGGAGGATCGGAAGAGGACGCGTTTTTCCATGGGGCTCTGAAAACGAAAACGCCCGGCTGGCGTCAGCGCGGGCGTGCGAGTCTACTGCGGCGTCAGCTTGCCGGCAGCTTGGCCGCCCGCCCGGCCGGGCAAGCAGGCAGGGGCCGCTGGCGCGCCGCGAACCGCGCGGTGGGCATCAGCTCCGGTTCGCCTTCTGGAAGCGCTCCAGCTGCTCGTTGCCACGTTGCACCGCGGCGTCCAGGGCCTCCTTGGCGCTCTTCTTGCCCGACCAGATCTGCTCGGTTTCCTCGTCGATGATGGTGCGGATCTGCACGAAGTTGCCCAGGCGGATGCCGCGCGACTTGTCGGTGGTCTTGCGGATCATCTGCGTCACGGCCACATCGGTGCCCGGCTTCTCCTTGTAGAAGCCCGACTTCTCGGTCAGCTCATAGGCGGCCAGGGTGATCGGCAGGTAGCCGGTGCGCTTGTGGCTGGCCGATTGCACGTCGGCGTTGGACAGGAACTTGAAGAAGTCCGCCACGCCCTTGTACTCGGCGGGCTTCTTGCCGGCCATGACCCACAGGCTGGCGCCGCCGATCACGGTGTTCTGCGGCGAACCTTCGACGTCGGGGTAGTAGGGCAGGGTCGAGAGGCCATAGGCGAACTTGGCGTCCTTGGCCACGCGGGCGTACAGGCCCGACGAGCCGGTCATCATGGCGCATTCACCTGCCGGGAAGGCGGCGTCCGGCACGTTGCCGCGGCCCTTGTAGACGAACAGGCCCTGCTTGGCCATGTTGGCCAGGTTCTCGAAGTGGCGTACGTGCAGCGGCGAATTGAAGGCCAGGCGCGCATCGGTGCCGCCGAAGCCGTTGTTGCGCGTCGCGAACAGCGTGTTGTGCCAGGTCGAGAAGCTCTCCAGCTGCGTCCAGCTGATCCAGCTGGTGGTGAAGGGGCACTTGTGGCCGCTGGCCTTGAGCTTCGCGGCGGCGGCGACGACCTCGGGCCAGGTCTTGGGCGCCTTCTCGGGGTCGAGGCCGGCCGCCTTGAAGGCGTCCTTGTTGTAGTAGAAGATGGTCGTCGAGCTGTTGAAGGGCAGGCTCAGCATCTGGCCGTTGGGGGCCGTGTAGTAGCCGGCCACGGCAGGGATGTAGGCCTTCGGGTCGAAGCTCACGCCGCTTTCCTTCATCACCTCGGCCACCGGCTTGATCGCGGCCTTGGAGGCCATCATGGTGGCGGTGCCCACTTCGAAGACCTGCAGGATGTGCGGCGCATTGCCCGAGCGGAAGGCGGCGATGGCGGCCGTCATCGACTCGTCATAGGTGCCCTTGAAGGTGGGGACGACCTTGTATTCCTTCTGACTTTCGTTGTACTGCTTGGCGAGGTCATTGACCCACTCGCCCAGCGGGCCGCTCATGGCGTGCCACCACTGGATCTCGGTCTGTGCGTGCGCCGGAACGGCGGCCATGACGGCCACGGTGGCGGCTGCAGCAAGTTGCGTGAATCGCATGAAGACTCCTGGATGCGAATTACAAAAGTGAAGAGACTATGGCTGTTCTGTGACAGCAAGACGGCGGGTTGTCGCATGGCAGGCGGTGACTGCTCAAGCGGGGAAACCCTTTTTGCGGCCGGGGCGGGCCGGCCGCGCTGCGGCGGTGCAGCAGGCTTGAACCATACTCGACCGTTTTGACAAACGTGTTGATGCCGGGCATGACGAAGACCACCTCGCTGGACAAGGCCAAGATCAAGTTCCTGTTGCTGGAAGGCATCCATCCTTCCGCGGTCGAACTGCTGCAGGCCTCCGGCTATACCCAGGTGGAGACGCTGCCGGGCGCCCTGGAGGGCGAGGAGCTCAAGGCTCGGTTGGCGGACGTGCACTTCCTGGGCATCCGCTCGCGCACGCAGCTCACGGCCGAGGTGTTCGCGGCCGCGCCCAAGCTGGTGGCCGTGGGCGCCTTCTGCATCGGCACCAACCAGATCGACCTGGACGCGGCGCGCGAGCATGGCGTGGCCGTGTTCAACGCACCGTACTCCAACACCCGCTCGGTGGCCGAGCTGGTGCTGGCCGAGGCCATCCTGCTGCTGCGCGGGGTGCCCGAGAAGAACGCCGCCGCCCACCGCGGCGGCTGGCTCAAGACGGCCGAGAACGCCTTCGAGATCCGTGGCAAGACGCTGGGCATCGTGGGCTACGGCTCCATCGGCGCGCAGCTGTCGGTGCTGGCCGAGGCGCTGGGCATGCATGTGGTCTTCCACGACGTGGTGGCCAAGCTGCCGCTGGGCAATGCGCGCCAGGCCCGCAGCCTGGACGAGCTGCTGGCCCAGTCCGACATCGTGAGCCTGCATGTGCCCGAGCTGCCTTCCACGCAATGGATGATCGGCGAGGCCGAGCTCGCCACCATGAAGCCGGGCGCCATCCTCATCAATGCCTCGCGCGGCACGGTGGTGGTCATCGAGGCGCTGGCCGCCGCGCTGCGCGAGCGCCGGCTGCTGGGCGCCGCCATCGACGTCTTCCCCAAGGAACCCAAGAGCAACAAGGACGAGTTCCAGTCGCCGCTGCGCGGGCTGGACAACGTGATCCTTACGCCGCACATCGGCGGCTCGACCATGGAGGCCCAGGCCAACATCGGCGTCGAGGTGGCCGAGAAGCTGGTGCGCTACAGCGACAACGGCACCACCACGCGTTCGGTCAACTTCCCGGAGGTGGCGCTGCCCGCACATCCGGGCAAGCACCGGCTGCTGCACATCCACCGCAACGTGCCGGGCGTGCTGTCGGCGGTGAACCAGGTCTTTGCCGACCACCACATCAACATCGCCGCGCAGTACCTGCAGACCAACGACAAGGTCGGCTACGTGGTGACCGACGTGGACGCTGCCTCGTCCGACGTGGCGCACGAGGCGCTGGCCAAGGTGCCGGGGACGATCAAGAGCCGGGTGCTGTTCTAGTCACGGCTGCGCGGCCTGCCCTGGCGTGAGCCCCCGGGCCTCTCGGGGCCCGCATGCCACGCCGTCAAAGCCGCGGCTGATGGCCTGTTTGCCGCGGGTGGCCGTACGATGGCGCCCCTTGTCATTGCCGGGAGCGTCCATGCCGCTTCGAGTCGTTCAGCTGGGATCGCCGCGTGCCGCCGACGAAGGCACGCGCATCGGAACCGTCCGCCGCCCGCCTCGGGGTGTGCCCAAGGCGGCCTTTGCGTCGGGCAACTGGTACGACGTCTGGTTCCCGGTCCTGGCGCCCTCGGCCGACACCATGAAGCAGGGGCGCGAGGCCGAGACGCCGCAGCAATGGTCCGCCTTCGTCCGTAAATTCAAGGCTGAACTGAACACGCCGGAGGCCCAGCAGTCGCTCGACCTGCTGGCCGTCCTGTCGCGCAACGCCAGCCTGTCCGTGGGCTGCTATTGCGAGCATGAGGGCCGCTGCCATCGCTCGGTCCTGCGCGAACTGCTCGCCGCCCGCGGCGCGGTGTTCGCGAACGACGACAGGGCCTGAAAATCCGTTGCCCGCGACCGTCGCTTCCTTCCCCAGTCCCATGCCACGCATCGATCACGTCGCCTTTTGGGTGAACGACCTGGACGCCATGTGCGCCTTCTATTCGGAGGCCTTCGGCGGACAGCCTGGGCCGCTGTACCAGAACCTCACGAAGGGATTCGCGTCCCGCTTCGTGGTCTTCGAAGACGGCGCGCGCATCGAGTTCATGACCACAACCACCCTCGCGCCCATTGCGTCCGCACCTGGCAGCCAGCGCATGGGGCTCACCCATCTGGCCATGGCCGTGGGCAGCGAGGCCCGGGTCGACGCGCTGACCCGGGAGCTACAGCGTCGTGGCTCGCCGTTGCTCGATGGCCCGAGGCGTACGGGCGACGGCTACTACGAAAGCGTCGTGCTCGACCCCGAGGGCAACCGGATCGAGATCACCGTTTAGCGCGCTCGGCGGGCCGGCTGCGGCCGCCATGGGCCTGTCCGAGCGCTGCCACAAGGGCCCCGACTAAAATCCGCCCCCCGGTTCAAGGGCGCGAGGCGCCCTGCCGTGGCGCCTTCCCCCGATGAATGCCCCGACCGCGCTCAATGCGCTGCTGTCGCAGGCCGCCGAGCCGGCGCGTCTGCGCGAGATTCCGTACAACTACACCAGCTTCTCCGACCGCGAGATCGTGATCCGCCTGCTCGGCAGCCGGGCCTGGGAGCTGCTGCAGAGCCTGCGCGACGAGCGCCGCACGGGCCGCTCCGCCCGCATGCTGTACGAGGTGCTGGGCGACATCTGGGTGGTGCAGCGCAACCCGTACCTGGTCGACGACCTGCTGGACAACCCGCGCCGCCGCGGCCAGCTGGTCGAGGCCTTGCGCCACCGCCTGGCCGAGGTGCAGCGCCGCCGAACGCCGCAAGACGATGCGCAGCGCGATGCCCTGGTCGGCGAGCTGCTGACGCTGGTGCAGCAGGCCATCGACGGCTTCTCCGCCCATTTCGACGAACTGGCGACCCTGCGCCAGAAGGCCCAGCGCGTGCTGCGCCGCTGCACCGCGCGCGACAACATCAAGTTCGATGGTCTCTCGCGCGTGGCCCACGTGACCGACGCCACCGACTGGCGGGTCGAATACCCCTTCGTCGTGCTGGTGCCTGACACCGAGGCCGAGATGGCCGCGCTGGTGGCCGCTTGCATCGAACTGGGCCTGACCATCATCCCGCGCGGCGGCGGCACCGGCTACACCGGCGGCGCCATTCCGCTGACCTGGAAGAGCGTGGTGATCAACACCGAGAAGCTCGAAGCCATGACCGAGGTCGAGATGGTGAGCCTGCCCGGCGTCGAAGGCGCGGTGCCCACCCTCTGGACCGAGGCCGGCGTGGTCACGCAGCGCGTGGCCGATGCGGCCGAACGCGCGGGCTTCGTCTTCGCGGTCGATCCGACCTCGGCCGAGGCCTCCTGCGTGGGCGGCAACGTGGCCATGAACGCCGGCGGCAAGAAGGCCGTGCTGTGGGGCACGGCGCTGGACAACCTGGCCTCCTGGCGCATGGTGACGCCGCAGGCCGAGTGGCTCGAAGTCACGCGCCTGGGCCACAACCTGGGCAAGATTCACGACGTCGACAGCGCCGTCTTCGAGCTGCAGTATTTCGCAGCCGACGGCAGGACGCCGCTGCGCACCGAGCGGCTGGAGATCCCCGGCCGCACCTTCCGCAAGGAAGGCCTGGGCAAAGACGTCACCGACAAGTTCCTGGCTGGTCTGCCCGGCATCCAGAAGGAGGGCTGCGACGGCCTGATCACCAGCTGCCGCTGGGTGGTGCACCGCATGCCGGCGCACACCCGCACCGTCTGCCTGGAGTTCTTCGGCAATGCCAAGGACGCCGTGCCCTCGATCGTCGAGATCAAGGACTTCATGTTCGCCGAGCAGAAGCGCAGTGGCGTGCTGCTGGCGGGCCTGGAGCACCTGGACGACCGCTACCTGAAGGCCGTGGGCTACGCCACCAAGAGCAAGAAGCACGGCGGCGGCCTGCCCAAGATGGTGCTGTTCGGCGACATCAGCGGCGACGATGCCGATGCGGTGGCCCGCGTCACCAGCGAGGTGGTGCGCATCGCCAACTCGCGCTCGGGCGAAGGCTTCATCGCCATCAGCCCCGAGGCGCGCAAGAAGTTCTGGCTGGATCGCAAGCGCACCGCCGCCATCAGCCGCCACACCAACGCCTTCAAGATCAACGAGGACGTGGTGATCCCGCTGCCGCGGATGGCCGAGTACACCGACGGCATCGAGCGCATCAACATCGAGCTGTCGCTGCGCAACAAGATCCGGCTCACGCACGAGCTGGAAGCCTTCCTCTCGCGCGGCAATCTGCCGCTGGGCAAGAGCGACGATGCGCACGAGATTCCCGCCGCCGAGCTGCTGGAAGGTCGCGTGCAGCAGGCCGTGGCCCTGGTGCGCGAGGTGCGCGGCCGCTGGCAGAGCTGGTTGGGCGACGTGGAAGCGCTGTTCCCGCAACTGCAGGACCATTCGCTGCGCGCCAGCTGGAAGACCGAGATCCGCGCCCCGCTGACCAAGATCTTCGGTGGCAGCGAATTCGCGCCGATCCTGGCCGAGTGCGAGGCCATCCACAAGCGCGTGCTCAAGGGCCGTGTTTGGGTGGCGCTGCACATGCATGCCGGCGACGGCAACGTGCACACCAACATCCCCGTCAACAGCGACGACTACGAGATGCTGCAGACGGCCCACGAGGCCGTGGAGCGCATCATGAAGCTCGCGCGCAGCCTGGACGGCGTGATCTCGGGCGAGCACGGCATCGGCATCACCAAGCTGGAGTTCCTGTCGGACGAAGAGCTGGCGCCCTTTGCGCGGTACAAGCAGCAGGTCGATCCGGAAGGCCGCTTCAACAAGGGCAAGCTGCTGCGCGGCGATGCGGCGCCGGCCGACGCCCGCCATGCCGACCTGACCAATGCCTACACGCCCAGCTTCGGGCTGATGGGGCACGAGTCGATCATCATGCAGCAGTCCGACATCGGCGCCATCGCCGACTCGGTCAAGGACTGCCTGCGCTGCGGCAAGTGCAAGCCGGTGTGCGCCACGCATGTGCCGCGCGCCAACCTGCTCTACAGCCCGCGCAACAAGATCCTCGCCACCTCGTTGCTGGTGGAAGCCTTCCTGTACGAGGAGCAGACGCGCCGCGGCGTGTCGATCCAGCACTGGCAGGAGTTCGAGGACGTGGCCGACCACTGCACTGTCTGCCACAAGTGCCTGACGCCCTGCCCGGTAAAGATCGACTTCGGCGACGTGTCGATGAACATGCGCAACCTGCTGCGCAAGATGGGCCAGAAGAGCTTCCGGCCCGGCAACGCCGCGGCCATGTTCTTCCTGAACGCGACCAATCCGTCGACCATCAAGGCGATGCGCACGGGCATGGTCGAAGTGGGCTTCAAGGCCCAGCGCCTGGCCAACGACCTGCTGCGGCCCGCTGCCAAGAAGCAGACCGCGCATCCGCCCGCCAGCCTGGGCGCGGCGCCGATCAAGGAACAGGTCATCCACTTCGTCAACAAGAAGATGCCGGGCGGCCTGCCCAAGAAGACGGCGCGCGCGCTGCTGGACATCGAGGACGCCGACTACGTCCCGATCATCCGCGATCCCAAGGCCACGACGCCCGAGACCGAGGCGGTCTTCTACTTCCCGGGCTGCGGCTCGGAGCGGCTGTTCTCGCAGGTCGGCCTGGCGACGCAGGCCATGCTGTGGCACGCCGGCGTGCAGACCGTGCTGCCGCCGGGCTACCTGTGCTGCGGCTTTCCGCAGCGCGGCTCGGGCCAGTTCGACAAGGCCGAGCAGATGATCACCGACAACCGGGTGCTGTTCCACCGCGTCGCCAACACGCTCAACTACCTTGACATCAAGACCGTGGTGGTGAGCTGCGGCACCTGCTACGACCAGCTGCAGGGCTACCAGTTCGACAAGATCTTCCCCGGCTGCCGGATCATCGACATCCACGAATACCTGCTGGAGAAGGGCATCAAGCTGGAGGCCAACGCCGCCGCCTACCTCTACCACGACCCCTGCCACACGCCCATGAAGCTGCAGGACCCGATGAAGACGGTCAAGTCGCTGGTCGGCGACCAGGTGCTCAAGAGCGACCGTTGCTGTGGCGAGTCGGGCACGCTGGGCGTGACGCGGCCCGACATCTCCACGCAGATCCGCTTCCGCAAGGAAGAGGAGCTGAAGAAGGGCGAGGCCGCGCTGCGCGCCACCCATGCGCTGCCGGCGCAGGGCGACGTGAAGATCCTCACCAGCTGCCCCAGCTGCCTGCAGGGCCTGTCGCGCTACGGCAATGACCTGAACAACGGCCTGCTCGAGGCCGACTACATCGTGGTCGAGATGGCGCGCCGCATCCTGGGTGAGAACTGGATGCCTGAGTACGTGTCGGCCGCCAATGCGGGTGGGATCGAGCGGGTGCTGGTGTGAGTGCGGTCGCTGGCTGCCCGCTGTGTACCGAGCCGGGTGGCCGTGTGGTCGCCCAGGGCGCACAGTGGCGCGTCATCCATGCGCAGGAGGCGGGCTTTCCGGCCTTCTACCGCGTGGTCTGGACGGCGCACGTGGCGGAGTTCTCCGACCTGTCCGACGACGAGCGTGCCGAGTGCATGCGCGTGGTGGCGGCGGTGGAGCGTGTGCTGCGCGATGCGCTGGCGCCCGCCAAGATGAACGTGGCCACGCTGGGCAATATGGTCCCGCACCTGCACTGGCATGTGATCGCGCGCTTCGACTGGGACAGCCACTTTCCCTCGCCCGTGTGGGCCGAGGCCCGCCGGGCGCGCGACATGGCGCGCGAACAGGACGTTCAGGCCCGCCTGCCTGCGGCGGAGTCGGCCATGGTGGCCGCGCTCGCGCGCCGTTGATCTTGATGAGCAAGGAATCTTTCGCATGGCAGGCTTGACGCCCGGCGCACCGACGCCCGAATCCATCACCCTGCATGCGCAGTCGCGCGTGCTGGAGGTGGGCTTTTCCGATGGCGCGGTGTTCCGCATCCCCTACGAACTGCTGCGCATCAGCTCGCCCTCGGCCGAGGTGAAAGGTCATGGGCCCGGGCAGGAGATCCTGCAGACCGGCAAGCGCGAGGTCGAGATCGTCGATCTGCAACTGGTGGGCCACTATGCCGTGCAGCCGCTCTTCAGTGACGGGCACGAGAGCGGCATCTACTCCTGGGACCTGCTCTATGACCTGGGCGCACGCCAGGCCGAGCACTGGGCCGAGTACGAGCGTCGCATCACCGAGACCGGGGCCGACCGCGACGCGCCCATGCCCAAGTCGGGCCCCTCCACCTGCAGCCCCTCCTGAGTTCGAGGGGGCATCGCGCGCTGCGCGAATGTCCGCCGCCTGTCAAGGGTCGTCGGCCGGAAGGCCGGGCGATCCGCCTAACATCAGAGCCATGAGTTCCACCCACTTCGGTTTCGAGACCGTCGACGAAAGCGACAAGGCGCGCCGCGTGCGCGGCGTGTTCGATTCCGTGGCCCCGCGCTACGACCTGATGAACGACCTCATGTCCATGGGCCTGCACCGGGCATGGAAGGCGTACACCGTGATGGTCGCGAACGTGCACGAAGGCTCCAAGGTGCTGGACATCGCCGGCGGTACGGGCGACCTCGCGCTGGCCTTCGCCAAGAAGGTCGGCCGCAGCGGCCAGGTGGTGCACACCGACATCAACGAGGCCATGCTGCGCACCGGCCGTGAGCGCCTGCTCGATGCCGGCGTGGTGCTCCCCACCACAGTCTGCGATGCCGAGAAGCTGCCCTTTCCCGACAACCATTTCGACGTCGTCACCGTGGCCTTCGGCCTGCGCAACATGACGCACAAGGACGCGGCGCTCAAAGAGATGAATCGCGTGCTGCGTCCGCGCGGCAAGCTGCTGGTACTGGAGTTTTCTCAGGTGGCTCAGCCTCTGCGCAAGGCCTACGACTGGTATTCCTTCAACGTGCTGCCGCGCCTGGGCAAAGCGGTGGCAGGCGACGACGCCAGCTACCGCTACCTTGCCGAGTCCATCCGGATGCATCCGGATCAGGAGTCGCTCAAGACCCTCATGAAAGAGGGCGGTTTCGGACATGTGGACTATCACAACATGACGGGAGGCGTGGTGGCCCTGCATGTTGGAATCAAGTGTTGAGGGGCTGACCGGCCCGGCCGCATTCCATGGGGCCGTCAGGTGCAAGGGGAGTAGCGTGCTCGCTATTCACACAACAAGAGAACTACGAGTCGATCTGAAACTGATGTTTCGAATCCGGAAGGAGACTGGACGATGAAGCGAAATTTGTGGGCCGTGCTGCTGGTGTGTGCGTCGATGGCCGTCGTGAGCCTGGACGCCGATGCCAAGCGCATGGGCGGGGGCAAGTCGATGGGGCGGCAGTCCAACAACGTGACGCAGCGTGAGGCCGCGCCGACGGCCGCACCGGGCGCCCCCACCCAGAACGCGACCAACGCGGCGCCCGCCGCCAGGCCGGGGACGCCGGCCGGCGCGGCGCAGGCAGCGCCCAAGCGGCCCTGGGCCGGCATCCTGGGTGGCATCGCAGCCGGCCTGGGCTTGGCCTGGTTGGCCAATTCGCTGGGCCTGGGTGCTGCCTTCGGCAACTTCCTGCTGATCGCGCTGCTGGTCCTTGGCGCCGTGGTGATCTGGCGCGTGCTGAGCAACCGCTCGCGCGGCGCCGCTGGCCAACTGGCTATGCAGGGCGCCGGTGCAGCCGGTTCGCCGAGCATGTCGCGCAGCTACAGCCCCAACAACGTCGGCAATGACGCGTCGGCCCGTCCGTGGGAGCGTCAGCAGACGGCTTTCGATGGCTCTGCCGCGGGTGGCAACGCAGGGTCGGCTTCGACCCTGGCCGGCGCGACCGGTGTGAGCATCGGCTCTGCGCTCCAAGGGGCTCAGGGCTGGGGGGTGCCGGACGGCTTCGACGTCGACGGTTTCCTTGCAGCGGCCAAGCGCAACTTCGTGACGCTGCAGCATGCCTGGGACCGTGCGGACATTCCGGCTCTGCGTTCCATGATGACAGACAGCATGGTCGAAGAGATCCGCACCCAACTGGAGGAGCGCGAGCGCAGCTCCGGCGGCCGTCCCAACAGGACGGAAGTGGTGATGCTCGACGCCAAGCTGCTGGGCATCGAGGAGATGCCCGACGTGTACCTCGCCAGCGTGGAGTTCTCGGGCATGATCCGCGAGGACGACTCGGCCGGCCCCAGCCCCTTCCGCGAGGTCTGGAACATGAGCAAGCCTGCCCACGGTGGCGGCTGGCTCGTGGCCGGTGTGCAGGCGCTCCAATAAGGCGCATTGGCCCGTCGGACGGGCCCGGGTTTCTGCATCGGCAGGGGCCCGTCACCAGATAATGGGGACATGGTCACACCATCGTCCCCATTTGCTTTTGTGGAATCGCTGTTCGAGCGCATCGGCGAGCGCCTTCAGCCGCCGGCCTGGGCCATCCACGAAGTCCAGCACCGCGCCGTGCTCTTCCTGAACCATGTGCTGCAGCAGGAGCCCGAAGCGCAGGATCGTCTGGCAAGGCAGAAGGGGCGGGTGGTGCTCTTCCGTTGGCGCAACCTGCACATGCGTCTCGTCGCCACGCCGGCCGGCCTGCTCGACCTGGCGCCCGATTCGGCCCTGCCTGATCTGACGCTGACCGTCGCCGAAACCTCGCCCTTCGCCCTGGCCGGCGCCCAACTGCGCGGCGACAAGCCCAAGGTCGAGATCGAAGGGGATGTGCAGCTGGCCGCTGAGGTCAACTGGCTGGTCGACCATGTGCGCTGGGACGTTGAGGACGATCTCGCGCGCCTGATCGGCGACGCGCCGGCCCATGCCGTCGGCAATGCGGCCCGCAAGGTGGCGGGCGCGCTGCGCCAGTTCGTGGACCGCGCCGCACGGCCGCGGTCTCCCGGCGGCAGCGCCGAATGAGGCGCATCGCCCGCGGCTTCTTCATCGTCTGGGTCGCACTGCGCTACGGCCTGGACGAGCTCGTCCTCACCAGCTTTCACAACCCGCTGCTGCGCCGTCTGGCGCGCATCCTGACCCTGGGCCGGCGCCTGGAGGCGCCGCGCGGCCAGCGCCTGCGCGAGGCGCTGGAGAGCCTGGGCCCGATCTTCGTCAAGTTCGGCCAGGTGCTGTCCACGCGGCGCGACCTGCTGCCGCCCGACATCGCCGACGAACTGGCTTGGTTGCAGGACCGCGTGCCGCCTTTCGATTCGGCCATCGCGGTCGCCACGATCGAGCGCGCCTTCCGCCGGCCGATCTCCGAGATCTTCGAGCAGTTCGACACCACGCCGGTGGCGAGCGCCTCCATCGCGCAGGTGCATTTCGCCACCCTGCGCCTGCCCGACGGCAGCCTGCGCGAAGTCGCCGTCAAGGTGCTGCGCCCGGGCATGCGCAAGGTCATCGACAAGGACCTGGAACTGATGGCCATGATGGCCGGCTGGGTCGAGGGCCTGTCGGCCGACGGCAAGCGGCTGAAGCCGCGGCAGGTGGTGGCCGAGTTCGACAAGTACCTGCACGACGAACTGGATCTGGTGCGCGAGGCGGCCAATGCTGCCCAGCTGCGCCGCAACATGGCCAAGCTCGACATGCTGCTGATCCCCGAGATGTTCTGGGACTGGTGCCATCCTGAAGTGATGGTGATGGAGCGCATGAAGGGCGTGCCCATCGCCCAGCTCGACCGCATCCGCGCGGCGGGCGTGGACATCAAGAAGCTGGCGCGCGATGGCGTGACCATCTTCTTCACCCAGGTCTTCCGCGACGGCTTCTTCCACGGCGACATGCACCCGGGCAACATCCAGGTGAGCCTGGCGCCTGAGACCTTTGGCCGCTACATCGCGCTGGACTTCGGCATCGTCGGCACGCTCACCGAGTCCGACAAGGAATACCTGGCGCAGAACTTCGCCGCCTTCTTCCGCCGCGACTACAAGCGTGTGGCCGAACTCCACCTGGAAAGCGGCTGGGTGCCACCCGGCACGCGCATCGACGAGCTGGAGGCCGCGATCCGCACGGTGTGCGAGCCCTACTTCGACCGGCCGCTGCGCCAGATCTCACTGGGCATGGTGCTGATGCGCCTGTTCCAGACCTCGCGCCGCTTCCACGTCGAGATCCAGCCGCAGCTGGTGCTGCTGCAGAAGACGCTGCTCAACATCGAAGGCCTGGGCCGCCAGCTCGACCCCGAACTCGACCTGTGGGCTACCGCCAAGCCCTTCCTGGAAAAGTGGATGGCCGACCAGATCGGTCCGCGCAAGCTATGGGAGCAGCTGCGCGCCGAGGGTCCGCGCTACGCCAAGCTGCTGCCGCAGTTGCCGCGCCTGCTGCACGACTACCTGGAGCGACGCCCAGCGGACGACCGTCGCGAGCTGCAGGAGCTGCTGGCCGCGCACAAGCGCACCCACCGGCTGCTCCAGGCCGTAATCTGGGGTGGCACGGGTTTTGTATTGGGCGTGCTGGTCATGCAGGTGCTGCCGCGGCTGCACTGGCTCTGAGCGATTTCCCTTTCGTCTTCCGGTTCCAACAACAAGCCTTCATCGAGGAGAACCCGTCGTGCTGCTGTCACTGGTCATCGTCTACCTGCTGGTCACCATCGGCATCGGCCTGTACGCGGCCCGGCGGGTGAAGAACACGACCGACTTCGCGATCGCCGGCCGGCATCTGCCGCTGTTCATGATCGTGACCACCACCTTCGCCACCTGGTTCGGGTCGGAGACGGTGCTGGGCATCCCGGCCAAGTTCATCGAGGGCGGCCTGGGTGGCGTGGTGGAAGACCCTTTCGGCGCCGGCACCTGCCTGATCCTGGTGGGCCTGTTCTTCGCCGGCAAGCTCTACCGCATGACGCTGCTGACCATCAGCGACTACTACCGTGAGCGCTATGGCCGCTTCATCGAGGTGGTGTGCTCACTGATCATCATGCTGAGCTACCTGGGCTGGGTGTCGGCGCAGGTCACGGCGCTGGGGCTGGTGTTCAACCTGCTGTCGGGCGGCGCGGTGAGCGTGCCGTGGGGCATGGTGATCGGCGTGATCTCCATCCTGGCGTACACGCTGTTCGGTGGCATGTGGTCGGTGGCGGTCACCGACTTCGTGCAGATGATCATCCTGGTGGCGGGCCTGTCGATCATCGCGGTCTTCGCGGGCAACATGGCCGGCGGCGCCGACAAGGTGATCGACCTCGCCGCCAGCAAGGAACTCTTCAAGTTCTGGCCCGAGCCCACTTGGCACGACATCGTCTTCTTCTTCGCGGCGGCCATCACGATGATGCTGGGCTCCATCCCGCAGCAGGACGTGTTCCAGCGCGTGATGTCGGCCAACAGCGCCAAGGCCGCCACGCGCGGCCCGGTCATCGGCGGCGTCGCCTACATCCTGTTCGCGGCCGTGCCCATGTTCCTGGTGGCCAGCGCGCTGATCATCATGCCCGAGCAGACCACGGCGCTGCTCAAGGAAGATCCGCAGAAGGTGCTGCCCACGCTGGTGATGGAGAAGATGCCGTTCATCATGCAGGTGTTCTTCTTCGGCGCGCTGCTGTCGGCCATCAAGTCCACCGCCTCGGCGACGCTGCTGGCCCCCAGCATGACCTTCACCGAAAACATCTGGCGCCAGTTCCGCCCCCAGGGCACTGATCGGGAGAACCTGCGCACCATGCGCATCACGGTGCTGGTGTTCAGCGCGGCCGTGCTGGCCTATGCCATACGGATGCAGGGCACCTCGATCTATGAGCTGGTGTCCGGCGCCTACCAGGTGCCGCTGGTGGGTGCCTTCGTGCCGCTGGTCTTCGGCCTGTACTGGAACCGGGCCACCACGCAGGGCGCGGTGGCGGCGGTGCTGCTGGGTGTCGGCGTCTGGCTCGCAGGGCTGGCGCTTCCGTGGGGTGAGGTGTTCCCGGCCCAGCTGGCCGGCGTGCTGGCTTCGGCAGCGGGGATGGTCGTCGGTTCTTTGCTGCCCCAGTGGATGGCCAACCGGCGCATGCCGCACCGGATGCTGGCTGGCGAATAAGGCGCTGCAGGCGCCGGCCCTCGCCACCCCGGGCTGGGGAAAGCCTCGGGCCGGCGCCTATAATCGCGGGCTTTGCGCGGCGGCCGCCGGCCGCCCGTTTCACGTCTTCCCCAGCAGCTTTTTCCATGCCCATCTACGCCTACAAATGCAGCGCCTGCGGCTTTGCCAAGGATGTGCTGCAGAAGATGTCGGATGCGCCGCTCACCGTCTGCCCTTCCTGTGGTGCGGCCTCTTTCAGCAAGCAATTGACCGCCGCCGGCTTCCAGCTCAAGGGCTCGGGCTGGTACGTCACCGATTTCCGCGAGGGCGGCTCCAATACCGGCAAGTCCGGTGGAAGTGCGCCAGCACCTGCGGCCGCGCCTGCCGGCAGCGATGCGGCCGCCCCGGCAGCGTCGTCGCCCGCGCCTGCGGCATCGCCGGCGCCTGCTGCCCCCGCACCCGCCCCGGCGCCCGCCGCCAAGGCCGACTGACCCTCGCCTCGCACGTCGTCGCACCATGCTCGCCCTGCGCAAATGGCTCCTGTCCGGCCTCCTGGTCATCGTGCCCCTGGCCGTGACCCTGGGCGTGCTCAACTGGATCGTCGGCACGCTGGACCAGACGCTCTGGTTGCTGCCCGAGCAGTGGCAGGTCTGGCTGTCCGACCACCGGATCCGTGGCCTGGGCGTGCTGCTGACCCTGGCCATCCTGCTGGCGGTCGGCGCCGTGGCCAGCAACTTCATCGGCAAGCGGCTGCTGGGCTGGGGTGATGCGCTCGTGCGCCGCATCCCGGTGGTGCGCTCCATCTACTCCAGCGTCAAGCAGGTCTCGGACACGCTGTTCTCCGAAAGCGGCAATGCCTTCCGCACCGCGGTGCTGGTGCAATGGCCTCGCGAGGGCATGTGGACCATCGCCTTCGTCACCGGCGCACCCGGCGGCGACGTGGTCAACCACCTGCACGGCGACTACCTGGGCGTGTACGTGCCCACCACGCCCAACCCTACGGGCGGCTACTTCGTCATGCTCCGGCGCAGCGACTGCATCGAGCTGAAGATGAGCGTCGACGAGGCGCTGAAGTACATCGTCTCGATGGGCGTGGTGGTGCCGGGCGGCCCTGCCGCGCTGCCCACCAAGCAATCCTGACATCACAAACAAGAAGGCGCCCCGCGCGGGGCGCAGGAATCCAAGCATGGCCCTGCGGTATCACTACTGCGGTCTCGTGACCGAGGCTCTGATGGGCGAAACCGTCACCCTGTGCGGCTGGGTCAATCGCCGGCGTGACCATGGCGGCGTGATCTTCGTCGACCTGCGCGACCGCGAAGGCTATGTGCAGGTGGTGTGCGACCCCGACCGCGCCACCACCTTCGCCGCGGCAGAAGGCCTGCGCAACGAGTTCTGCGTGCAGGTCAAGGGCATCGTGCGTGCCCGGCCCGAGGGCACCACCAACGACGCTCTCAAAAGCGGCAAGATCGAGGTGCTGGCGCACGAACTGAAGGTACTCAACCCGTCCGTCACGCCGCCCTTCCTGCTGGACGACGACAACCTGTCGGAGACCACCCGCCTCACCCACCGCGTGCTCGACCTGCGCCGCCCCGCGATGCAGAAGAACATGATGACGCGCTACAAGGTGACGATGGAGGCACGCAAGTTCCTCGACGCCAACGGCTTCATCGACATCGAGACGCCCATGCTGGGCAAGTCCACGCCCGAGGGTGCGCGCGACTACCTGGTGCCCAGCCGCGTGCACGACGGTGCCTTCTACGCGCTGCCGCAGTCGCCCCAGCTCTACAAGCAGATGCTGATGGTGTCGGGTTACGACCGCTACTACCAGATCGTCAAGTGCTTCCGCGACGAAGACCTGCGCGCCGACCGCCAGCCCGAGTTCACGCAGATCGACATCGAGACATCCTTCCTCACCGAGGACGAGATCCGCGACATGTTCGAGGGCATGATCCGCAACGTCTTCCGCAACGTGGCCGACATCGACCTGGGCGTGTTTCCGGTCATGAGCTACGGCGACGCGATGTTCAAGTACGGCTCCGACAAGCCCGACCTGCGCGTCAAGCTCGAGTTCACCGAGCTGACCGAGGTGATGAAGCGGGTGGAGTTCAAGGTCTTCGCCGGCGCGGCCAACATGGACGGTGGCCGCGTGGTGGCCCTGCGGGTGCCCGGCGGCGGCGCGGCTGAGGGTGGCCTGTCGCGCGGCGACATCGACGGCTACACCGAGTTTGTCAAGATTTACGGCGCCAAGGGCTTGGCCTACATCAAGGTCAACGACTGGTCGCTGGGCCGCGAGGGCCTGCAGAGCCCGATCGTGAAGAACCTGGACGACAACGCCCTGGGCGAGATCATCGCCCGTACCGGCGCGCGCAACGGCGACCTGATCTTCTTTGGCGCCGACAAGGCCAAGGTGGTCAACGACGCCATTGGCGCGCTGCGCGTGAAGATCGGCCAGAGCGCCTTCGGCCGCAAGAACGGCCTGTTCGAGGATCGCTGGGCACCGCTGTGGGTGGTGGACTTCCCGATGTTCGAGTTCGACGAGGACAACCAGCGCTGGAGCGCGGTGCACCATCCGTTCACCAGCCCCAAGGATGGCCACGAGGACCTGATGGACACGGCGCCCGAGAAGTGCCTGGCCAAGGCCTACGACATGGTGCTCAACGGCATCGAGATGGGCGGCGGTTCGGTGCGTATCCATCGCGAGGAAGTGCAGAGCAAGGTGTTCCGCGCTCTAAAGATCTCGGCCGAGGATGCGCAGCTCAAGTTTGGCTACCTGCTCGACGCGCTGCAGTACGGCGCGCCCCCGCACGGCGGCATCGCCATCGGCCTGGACCGCCTGGTCATGCTGATGACCGGCGCCGATTCGATCCGCGACGTGATCGCCTTCCCCAAGACGCAACGCGCGCAGGACCTGCTCACGCAGGCCCCCAGCGCAGTGGACGAGAAGCAGCTGCGCGAGCTGCACATCCGCCTGCGCAACCCGCATCCGGTCTGAGGACTGGCCCGGCCGCCGCGGTCCCACGTGCGGGGCCACGGTGGGCGGGCGCCCCGTCTCCCGATCATGGCCACGGACATGCCGCCGACGGCCTACAAGATCCCGCAGTCGGTGCTGGTGGTCATCCACACGCCGGCGCTGGAGGTGCTGCTTATCCGCCGCGTCGGCGTCACGCCGCCGTTCTGGCAGTCGGTGACTGGCAGCAAGGATTGGCCTGAAGAAAGCTGGTCTGCCACCGCCGTGCGCGAGGTGGCCGAGGAGACCGGCATCCGCTGCGGTCCGGGCACATCGCTGGCCCTGCAGGACTGGGGCCTGGAGAACGTCTACGACATCTACCCGCGCTGGCTGCATCGCTATGCGCCGGGCGTGACGCGCAACACCGAGCATCTCTTCGGCCTGTGCGTGCCCGAGGCCGTCACGCCAGTCCTCGCGCCGCGCGAGCATGACGCCTGGCAATGGCTGCCCTGGCGCGACGCGGCCGATGCCTGCTTTTCCCCTTCCAACGCGGAAGCCATCCTGCTGCTGCCACAATTTCGGGCATGACTGCTGCGCATCCCACGAGCGACTCCGGCCGGGCCGAAAGCGAGTTCGGCGCCCTGTCGACGCTGCGGGTGGCCACCTACAACATCCACAAGGGCGTGCAGGGCGTGGGCCCGGCGCGGCGGCTGGAGATCCACAACTTGGGCCATGCCGTCGAGCAGCTCGACGCCGACCTCGTCTGCCTGCAGGAGGTGCGCAAGCTCAATCGCCAGGGCGAACGCCGCTTCGCCCGCTGGCCGGAGCAGCCGCAGGCCGACTTCCTCTGCCCCGAGGGCTACCGCGCGGTCTACGAGACCAATGCCTACACCCGCCACGGCGAGCACGGCAATGCGCTGCTCACGCGCTGGCCGGTGGTGCGCCATGGCCATGAGGACATGTCGGACCACCGCTTCGAACAGCGCGGCCTGCTGCATGTGGAAGTGACCGTCGGCAGCCAGCCGGTGCATGCCATCGTCGTGCACCTGGGCCTGATCCGCGGCAGCCGGGTGCGGCAGGTGGCGCAGCTGCAGCGCTACATCGAACGCGAAGTGCCGCCCGGCGAGCCGCTGGTGGTCGCGGGCGACTTCAACGACTGGGGTGCGCGCATGCGACCGGCCATGAACGACGTGGGCCTGGTCGATCTCGTGATGCCGCGGTGCGCGACCTATCCCTCGCGGCTACCGCTGGCGCAGCTGGACTTCATCTACGGCCGTGGACTGCGGCCCGTCTCGCTGTCGGTGCCGCGTGGCCGCATCTGGGCGCGCATGTCGGACCACTTGCCGCTGGTGGCCGAGTTCGCGCTCGACTGAGGTTTTGCACGGCACAGGTCGCTACGCGACGCGCCCCGCCCGTGGATCACAGCGGCCTGTGCCCGCACGTGGGATTGCGCGCTGCGCGCCCGTGGTCAAAAAACCCTGCTGTTACGATTCCTGCATGTTGACCCCAGCCCAGCCCGAGGACCGTCCCGCCGCAGCGGCGAGCGACGAGGGCACGCCCGTTTCCGTCAAGATCCGCGAGCGCCTGAAGGCCGCGCGCCATCGCTTCCACGCCAACGACAACATCGCCGAGTTCATCGAGCCGGGCGAGCTGGAGGCGCTGCTCGACGAGGTCGAGGTCAAGATGCGCGATGTGCTGAACAGCCTGGTGATCGACATCGACAGCGACCACAATACGGGCAACACGGCCCGCCGCGTGGCCAAGATGTACCTCAACGAGGTGTTCCGCGGCCGCTATGTGCAGGGGCCCAGCCTCACCGAATTCCCCAATGCCGAGCGGCTGAACGAACTGATGATCGTCGGCCCGATCACGGTGCGCAGTGCCTGCTCCCACCACTTCTGCCCCATCATGGGCAAGCTGTGGATCGGCGTGATGCCGAACGAGCACACCAACGTGATCGGCCTGTCCAAGTACGCGCGCCTGGCTGAATGGGTGATGGGCCGGCCGCAGATCCAGGAAGAGGCCGTGGTGCAGTTGGCTGACCTGATCCAGGAGAAGACCCAGCCCGACGGCCTGGCCCTGGTGATGGAGGCCGAGCATTTCTGCATGCAGTGGCGCGGCGTGAAGGAAACGGACAGCAAGATGATCAACTCCGTCATGCGCGGCGTCTTCCTCAAGGACCCGAACCTGCGCCGCGAATTCCTCGCGCTGCTTCCACGCAAGGGGTGAATGCCATGCTCGTGCGCCTTCTCTACGCCAGCCGCGCCGTCGACGTGTCGCCGGGCGCGCTCGACAGCATCCTGTCCACCGGGCGGGCCCACAACACGGCCTCCGGCATCACGGGCATCCTCTGCTACGGGGGTGGCGTGTTCCTGCAGGCGCTGGAGGGGGGGCGCATGGCGGTCAACGCCCTTTACGCCCACATCCTGCAGGACCCTCGCCACAAGGATGTGGTGCTGCTGCACTACGAAGAGATCCAGGAGCGCCGATTCGGCGGCTGGACCATGGGCCAGGTCAACCTGAACAAGCTCAATGCGACGACGGTGCTCAAGTACTCGGAACGTCCCGAACTAGATCCCTACGCCGTTTCCGGCCGGGTTTCGCTCGCGTTGCTCGAAGAGCTGATGGCCACCGCGGCCATCGTCGGCCGTCCCTGAAGGACCTCGCTGCCACGCCGGCAGTCCAGCGCACCGTGCGCCTGGTCGGCTGCGATTTCTCCAGCACGCCCACGCGTCGCAAGCCCATCGTCATGGCGTGGGGGCGGTGCGAGGGCGACGAGGTGTTCGTGGAATCGCTCGAAGCCTTTCCAACACTGGAGGCCTGGACCGACCGGCTGATGGCCGAGCCGGCGTGGGCTGGCGGATTCGACTTCCCCTTCGGCCTGCCTCGGGAGTTCGTGGTGGCCCAGGGCTGGCCACTGGACTGGGCCGCATGCATGGCGGTCTTTGCCGGATTGAGCCGTGCGGCGCTGCGCGATCGCTTCGTCGCCTTCTGTGCCGCACGACCGGTGGGTGGCAAGTTCGCCCACCGCGCCACGGACCGGCCGGCGGGGTCGAGCCCGTCGATGAAGTGGGTCAACCCGCCCGTCGCCTGGATGATGCATGCGGGCGTGCCGCGCCTCCTGGCGGCTGGCGCATGGCTTCCGGGACAGGGCGGCCTGCCGGGG
Organism: uncultured Pseudacidovorax sp.; assembly: GCF_913773995.1. Classification (GTDB taxonomy): domain Bacteria; phylum Pseudomonadota; class Gammaproteobacteria; order Burkholderiales; family Burkholderiaceae_C; genus Xenophilus. The sequence goes on along the minus strand of NZ_CAJYES010000153.1, from coordinate 44,359 downwards.
TCGCGGAAGGTCGCCCTGGAGGCCTATCCCGGCCTCGTGGCGCGCGACCTCTTGGGTGTGCAGAGCTACAAGAGCGACGACCGGGCCAAGCAGACCGTCGCACGTCGCGAGGCGCGCGATCGACTGGTCAGCCGGCTGGAGGCGGGAGAAGGGCGGCTGGGTCTGCGCCTTGCATTGACGCCCACGCTCCGCGATGCCCTGGTGGCCGATGCAAGCGGCGATTCGCTGGACGCTGCCCTGTGCCTGATGCTGGCCGCTTGGGGAGCGAAGCGGGCCAGAAGCGAAGGGCCGGGGTATGGACTCCCGGCCCTGATGGACCCGCTCGAAGGCTGGATCGTGGGCGCCTGACCAGCGCCTCTGGTGACGACGGCGGGCTTACTTGCCCATCCAGTCGCTCAGCTCGTCGGCATGCTCTTCCTCGTCGGCAAGGATCTCTTCGAGCATGCGGCGGGTCGTCGGGTCCTTGTCGCCGATCAGGGCCACCATCTGACGGTAGCTCTCGACGGCGATGCGTTCGGCCTTGAGGTTGGCACGGACCATGGCCTGCAGATCCTTGGACTCGTCGTAATCGGCATGACTGCGCTTCGACAGGCTGTCAGGCTGGAAGTTGGGCTCGCCACCCAGCTGCACGATGCGTTCGGCGATCCGGTCCGCATGGGCCGATTCTTCGTTCGCATGCACCAGGAACTCGTCGGCGATGGCGGGCGACTCGACGCCCTTGGCGGTGAAGTAGTGGCGCTTGTAGCGCAGCACGCACACCAGTTCGGTGGCGAGCGCATCGTTGAGCAGCTTGACGATGTCGTCGCGCCACGGGCCGTAGCTGGGCGTCACTGCGCCATCGTCCAGGCTTTTCGCCGCGGCGTCGATGGCCTTTTGATCGAGTTCGAGGCGCTGGCGCGCTGCAAGGGTGTCGTTCATGGCATTTCCTTTCGTGGGGGAGGTTCTGTTTCTGGGCGGGACATGGCCAAGGTGGTGATGAGGTCGGCCACGTCGGAAGTGCGCAGCAGCAAGGCGAGCAGGGCAGTCCCCGACAGAAGGCGCCAGGGACGCGTCAGTGCGAGCAACGATCCCGCCGCTGCGGCCCCGGCCAACAACTTGGCGGGATGCCGACTCGCGTAGCTCTGCAACAGGGGGTGTGCCAACTGGCCCGCTGCATGAAGCGGGTGACGCTGCCACCACCGCCGTGCCATGTTTCGGCCCATGTCCAGCCACGGCAGGCTTTTCAACACCGATGCGCCGCGAAAGGCCGCCTTCTGAACCGGCCGTGCACTGCTGGAGCGGGTCGGACGAGGCGGGGGAGGCGGAGGAAGAAGGGCGTCGAGCAACGCGAGACGGGACTGTGCCAGCCGTTCCTGAGGCGTCAGCGGGACGCCAGGCGAATCGACAGCGTCAACGTTCGGCATGGCCGCTTTCGGAGAGGGCATGGAGCACCTGCATGTCTTCGGCTGCCTGATTTTTCAATCCAGCAAACAGGGGGAGTTGGGGTGGTCTCAACGCAAGCACGACACCGAGAAGCATCAACAGCAATGCAATCCCGGGCACAACCAACAGCACCCACTCGAATCGTCCGTGAAGCATACCCAGCATGACGGCTACGCCGCCCCAACCCAGCGTGAACAGGGCACCGAGCAAGGCGATCACGCCGCCAATGGCGCGCGTGACCACCGACCGGCCGGCCTCCGCCATCTCAACCTTGGCGAGGGCCAGGTAGTTGAGGAGGTGGCGCCCGACGAGCGCAGGGTGCCGCAGCGCCGCAGAAATGACGGGATGGAGCATGACCGATCTGGGCGCCGCGGTATCGATCAGTAGTCGTCGCTGCTGCGGCGGCTGGCCAGCACGATCAAGGCCGTGATGGCAGCGCCCGCTGCCGCGGCAATCAGTACAGAGCGCACCGGCTGATCGGCGATGTAGCGGGTGGTGACGGTCGCGGCTTCGCCGAAGCGTTCCTGTGCGCGACTCGTGGTCTTCGACGCGGCCTCCAGACCACGCTGCACGGCCTGCTGGACACGCGACGCGATCTGCTCCACCGTCGGCTCCACTTCCCCGCGCAGTTGGCGCACCTTCTGGCCCGTCGCATCGACGGCGTTCTTGGCGTAGTTGCGCGTGCTGTCTGCCGCGTCCTGGGCGGCACCGCGCAGCTCGTCGGCAAGTTGGGAGGGGGTCTTGGCGGTCGAGTTCATGAGGAAGTCCTTTGGATGGGGGAGAGAAAGAGATCAGTTCGTCGGAGGCACTCCGACGCGCAAAGATGCTATCGCCTCAGCGCCGGCGCAACAGGCCCGCGATGAAGCTGGCGATCGTCAGGATGGCGAAGATCACGAACAGGAGCTTGGCGATGCCCACGGCGCCGGCCGCGATGCCACCGAAGCCGAACAATGCGGCCACCAGTGCGATGACGAGAAAAACAACGGTGTAATGAAGCATGGCAGGCTCCTTTCATGCTGGTGCAGCCCTGAGCCCTGACGGGGCGCTTGAGGCGGCTGCACCTTGTCTTTGCCGATGGCGAAATCTTAGGAGCGCGCCCTTGCGGGACCTGTCAGCAGCGGGGTCCGGGGGGCGTAGGAAAGCGGCGAATGGCGGCGCCTTCCGGCCCCTTCGCGCGCCGCTCGATGGGGCGCCTGCTAGTGCTTGGGCATCACCGCATGCAGGCGCGTGCCATGCCCGGGCGTGCTGTCCACCATGAGCTTTCCACCAGCCGCCTGAACGCGGTGGCGCATGCCTGCAAGCCCATGGCTGGGACGGGTGGCCTGTTGCTGCAGGTCGAAGCCTCGGCCGTTGTCACTGACTTCGACTTCGACGTGGTTGTCGTAGTCCTTGAGGACGATGGTGGCTTCCTGCGCGTGCGCGTATTTGCCGATGTTGGTCAGGCCTTCCTGCACCATGCGGTAGATGGTGAGTTGTCGCGCCTCGTCCAGATCGACCGGCTCCAGCGCCATGTCCACCTGGATGCCCGAGCGCTCGGCGAATTCACGCCCGAGGATCTCCAGCGAAGCCACCAGCCCCAGATTGGACAGCGACGAGGGCCGCAGGTCTTCGATGATGCGCCGCTTGAGCGCAATGCCCGAATTCAGCAGCTCGGTCAGGTGGGCCAGACGTTGGGCAGCGTCGGGCGAATCGCCCAATCTCGACTTGAGCCGGGCGACGTCGAGCTTGGCCGCCGTGAGCAGAGCGCCGAGTTCGTCATGCAGTTCGCGCGCAAGATAGCCACGCTCGGACTCGCGCACTTCCTGCAGATGGGTGGCCAGTTCGGCCAGCGACGCGGTGCGGTCGCGCACCTCCAGCTCCAGGGAATTGCGTTCGCGTTGCAGCGCCTGCTGCTGGCGCTCGTTGGCCTGCTGCAGGGCCGATGTCTGGCGCAGGTACAGCACGAAGGCCAGCAGGGCCGCCAGCACGATCAGGCCGATGCCCACGCGGGCGAGACCCAGCGCCTGGGCGATCTGCAGCCTGCCGTCTTCCACGGAGCGTGTGCTGAGCGCCATGAGCGCATCCGCTTCCTGCCGGATGCCCTGCATTTCCTCCCGTCCCACATCCGTGCTGAGCACGAAGCGGGAGGCATCCGAATTGCCGGTGCTCAGCATGCGGACCGTCAACTCCATTTCAGCCAGCTTGCGGGACAGGTGGTTGCCGAGCGCAGCGAGATGGGCTCGCTCCACCGGCTGGTTTGCGTAGAGCGTGCGCAGGCGGTCCAACTGCTTGGGCAGCTCGGCGACCGCCAGGTCGTAGGGCTCGCGATAGCGCGGATCGCCGGTCAGCATGAAGCCGCGCGTGCCGGTTTCGGCGTCTAGGGTATAGCGCAACAGCAGATGGATGGACAGCCGTGCATCCTGCGCCCGACCGATTTCTTCCAGCGCCTGGTTCGATCGGTGATAGCCCGACTCGTTGAAGGCGACGAGTGCGAACGCGGCCAGGACGGCCAGGCTCAGACTCAAGGCTTTCTTCTTGTAAGCCAACATCGACAGCTTGTGTTTCAGCATGCGTGAGAGGGAATCGGGCGGCCTATTTATTGAATAATGTTTGTCAACGAAAGCTACTTGGGCAGCGGCAAAAGGCCCGTGCGACTCAACAAAGGCAACAAATGATCAAGATTGGCATTGTGGACGACCATGCGATCGTCCGGTCCGGACTGAAGCAGTTTTTCTCCGAGCACGTGGACCTTCGCGTGGTGGGAGAAGCCGCCACCGGCCGCGAGGCCATCGAGCTGGTCCGCACCACCGAGCTCGATGTGCTGGTGATGGACTTGTCGATGCCCGGCCAAAGCGGCATCGATGCCCTGGCCATGATCCGCGCCAAGGCGCCCGACGTGGGCATCCTGATCCTGAGCGGCTACCCCGAAGAGCACTACGCGATGAACCTCATCCGGCAGGGCGCCAGCGGCTATCTCAACAAGGATTGCGATCCGATGGAGATCGTCAATGCGATCCGCACCATCTCGCTGGGCCGTCGCTACATCACGCCGGCGGTTGCCGAACTGCTGGCCCGTCAGCTGGATCGCAAGGACGACGCGGCCCCGCACGAACAGCTGTCCGAGCGGGAGTTCCAAGTCTTCCTCAAACTGGCCAAGGGCGAGACCGCTGGCGAGATTGCCAAGACCCTGTCCCTGTCCGTGAAGACGGTGAGCACCTATCGCACCCGCCTGATGGAGAAGATGAATCTCTCGTCGAACAGCGATCTGACCTACTACGCGCTCAAGAACAAGCTGATCGATTGAGCCACGAGTGATGCGCCGGAGAGGCGCATCCTCCGAATCGAACCGCGCCAGGCCCCGCTTGGCGCGGTTCTGTTTTTTGAGGCGCTCAGTGAGGCGCCGAGCGTTGGGAATGGGCCAAGCAATAGTCCACCAAGGCGTCGATCTCATTGGACTTGTCGAAAACGGCGTCGACGCCGAGCTGGGCGCAGCGGCGGCGGATGTCGGGGGTGGCGTAATTGCTGAGCACGACGACCTTCTGCTGGGGACGGCGTTCGCGACAGGCATGGAGTACGCCAAGACCGCTCCCTTCTTTGAGAAACAGATCCACGATGGCCAGCTGCCAGTCGCCACGATGGTCGCGCAGCCACTGGCGCGCGTCTGTCTCCGTCTCTGCGTATCCCACGGCACTGACCGGGGTGAGTTCTTCGAGGGTGCCCACCAGGTTCTCGCGGATGGTGACGTTGTCTTCGACGATGTAGGTGGGAAGTCTTCCGCTCATGATGGGTGGGGACGCTGGGCAATGCTTCCGCAGGGATAGCGGCGGGGAGCAAGGTGGCAGACACGGCCCGATGCTGGTATTGGCGAGATCGTAGAAGCCCGGCCTGCGGAACCTGCAATCCCGGAAGGCCTGTTGCTGTAGGAGCGAGCCGACGGTCCGTCCGTAGGTCGCAGCGCACAGGGGCTGCGGCGGGCGGCCGACCCTTCGCCACCGGGGCGTGGCCTAGATTTCTCTCATTGTTCAATCCGGCCGTGAGGCTACCGGCACAGGATCTTCAGCGGGGCGCCGCGTAGGTCTTACGTCCTGCAATCAACATCATGACGGCTTCCAAGAGGTGGACCATGAAAGGCATTCTGGGTTTCCTGGTGGCAGGCGGTTTGGCCTTGCTGGCGGCATGGGTGGTGGTGCAGGGCGAGCCGGGCTCGGCCGAACTGCATCTGGTCAAGGCCGTGACCGCCGATGCGAAAAGCGACATGGGCAAGTACTGGCTCTCATTCTTTGTCGGTCCTTGACCGCGCGTGAGCTCTCCCATGCGTGCTCCGGTCGCCCCTGCCCATTCATCCTCGCCGGCGCAAGGCGGTCGACATTGGCTGCGTCGATTGCTCATCGCCCTGGTGGTCATCGTCGTGGCGCTCGTGCTGCTGGTGATGTTTTTTCCCTGGGATGTGCTGCGGCAGCCCATCAATCGCTATATCAGCGAGAAGACCGGGCGCCGCTTCGAGATCACGCGGCATCTTGATGTGAAGCCCGGTTTTCGCACCGCGCGCATCACCCTCGATGGCATCGAGTTCGACAACCCCAAGTGGGCCAGGGACCCCCTGCTCGTCGGCGCGGACAAGGCCGAAATCGACATCCGGATCTGGCCTTTGCTGCGAAAACAGGTGGACATTCCGCGGCTGATGCTGAGTGCGCCCCGGGTCGGTCTCCAGATGGAAGAGGACGGACGCAAGACCTGGGCGCTTGAAAAGGGCGATGACGGGGAAGCCGGTCGCGGTGCGACACCCAAGATCGGCCTCGTGCAGGTCGATGGTGGCCATCTCGATTTCCTGGCCAAGCACCTGGGCGTGGACATGCGCGTCGACTTCTCCTTCGACACGCAGAAGGGCGAAATGCCGCTGTCGTACCAGATGAAAGGCAGATACCAGTCCCAGCCGCTCAGTGCACAGGGCCGAACCGGCAATGTGCTGCTGCTGACACAGACCGGCCTACCGCCTTTCCCGTTCGAGATCCACGCGACGGCCGGTGGGACCCGTCTCGACGCGACCGGCAGCATGGCCGCGCTGACCGAGCTCGACGGCGTGGACGCCAAAGTGAAGTTGAAGGGACGCAATCTGGGCGATCTGTACCGCTTGATCGGTGTGGCGCTGCCGGACACCTCGCCCTACCAAGTGGAAGGCCGGCTGCTCAAGACGGGCAACACCTGGCAGGCGCAGCAACTGGCGGGCCGGCTCGGCCTTTCGGACATCGGCGGCGAGTTGCGCTTCGAGAAGGGCGCCACCCGCCCGAAGCTCAGCGGCACGTTGGCGTCGAAGGTCATGGACATGGATGACCTCGGTCCCCTGATCGGTTTGCCACCCACCGAACGCTCGGCCAAGGCCGTCGAGGGTGTGGAGGCGCCTGCCACCCTTGAGCAGACGCGCCGACGCCGTAGTGATGTGCGGGTGCTGCCCACCGCCCCACTGGACTTCGAACGTCTGCGTGCAATGGACGCCGACGTTCGATACACCGCTGAGCGTATCCGCAACGTACGCGAGGTGCCCCTGCAACGCGGGAGCGTCCAGGTCGCCCTCAATGCCGGCATTCTTGAACTCAAGCCACTCGACCTGGGCGTCGCCGGTGGCAGCATCCAGGGTGCGGTGCGCATCGACGGTTCGCGCAACCCGGCCGATATCCGCATGGCACTGGATGTCAAGGCGCTGCAGCTCAACCAGTTGATCCCGAAGGTGGAGTCGACCAAGAGCAGTCTGGGCCGGCTCGACGGCCGCATCAACCTGGCAGGGCAGGGGACCTCAGTGGCGAACTGGCTGGGTCAAGCATCCGGCGACGTGGCGGCCATGACGGGGCGCGGGCAGTTCAGCAACCTGTTGCTGGAAATTGCTGGACTGGATGGTGGCGAGGTCCTGGAATTCCTGCTGCGGGGCGACAAGAACGTCCGCATGCGTTGTGCCGCACTGGCCTTCGACGTGAACAAGGGTGTCATGAGTGGCCGCACGCTCATCTTTGACACCGACGACACCTTGTTCACGGCCACCGGCCAGGCAAGCCTCAAGGACGAGACGCTGGACTTCGTGATCCGGCCGCAGCCAAAGGACAAGAGCATTCTGAGCTTGCGAACGCCGCTCACGATTCGGGGCCATTTCGGTGATCCCCGCCCGGGCGTCGAAGCCATGCCGCTGGTCGCCCGTGGCGCGGCAGCCCTGGCGCTGGGGGCCATCAATCCATTGCTGGCCCTTGCCGCCACCGTCGAGACAGGGCCGGGCGAAGACGCGGACTGCGCGGGCGCCCTTGCCGAGGCGCGCAAGCCGCAATCCACGGAAGCCGCCAAGGCGGCCGATCAGGCCAAGTCCGTGCGGCGCTGACCTGTTAGTGGCCCCGTCCGCCGCAGACGGGACACTGGGGGTCGCGACGGACCTGCAGCGTGTCGAAGCGGCTGTTGCGGCCGTCGAACATCAACAGACGCCCTGTCAACGTTCCCCCGATGTCGGCGACGAGCTTGAGGGCTTCATGGGCCTGCAAGGTCCCCAGCGTGCCCACGACAGGAGAAAAAACGCCCATCACCGCACAGCGCGTTTCCTCGAAGGCCACATCAGGCGGAAAGAGGCAGGCATAGCAGGGGCTGTCCGGCTGGCGCACGTCGTAAACCGAGAGCTGACCATCGAAGCGGATCGCCGCCCCTGCAACTAGGGGCTTGCGGTGCGCCACACAGGCCGCGTTGACGCGATGCCGCGTGTCGAAGTTGTCGCTGCAGTCCAGCACCACATCCACGTCCGGCAGGAGAGCTTCGAGCAGCGGCCCATCGGCACGCGCACGGATCGCTCGAACCTCGATGTCGGGATTGAGCGCGCGCATGGCCACGGCGGCTGACTCCACCTTCGGCATCCCCACCCGCGCCGTGTTGTGGGCAATCTGGCGCTGGAGGTTGGTGACATCGACCACGTCGTCGTCCACGAGCGTGATCCGGCCCACTCCGGCGCCCGCCAGATACAGCGCCACGGGCGAGCCGAGCCCCCCTGCGCCAATGACGAGCGCATGTGCGGCGCTCACGCGCTCCTGGCCGTCGATGCCGAACTCTTCGAGCAGGATGTGGCGCGAATAGCGCAGCAGGGCTTGGTCGTCCATGGTCTGGCCGGGGCGAAAGCGCCCGCGTCGCCCGCCAAAGACATCGGCCTCCACGCGGGAGGCCGATGCATTGCGGAAGCCGGGGCGCCGGGCCTCAGTTTTCCTTCTTCTCTTCCTTGTTCTCCACGATCACCTGCGTCTTGCTGGCGACCACGGGCTGGCCCTTGAGCTGATTGAGCGCCTGCATCAGCGGGAAGTCCTTGTCCGTGCCGAACTCGGGCGTGATCCGGGCCTGGGGGGACTTCTTGGTTTCCTCTTCGAGGCGCTTGCGAGCCTCGTCGCGCTGCTTCTCGAGCTCGGGGTCCTTCTTCTCGGGGCCCTGGCCGCTGGACAGGTGCTTCTCGAGGTCGGCCTCGCGCATGCGCAGCACGGCGAAGGGACTGCCCTCGGCCGTGTCGTCCACCAGCACGTTGGGCACGATGCCGCGGGCCTGGATCGAGGTGCCGCTGGGCGTGTAGTAGCGGGCGGTGGTGATCTTCAGGCCGGTATCGGGGCCCAGCGGGCGCACCGTCTGCACCGAGCCCTTGCCGAAGGTCTGGCTGCCCATCACCGTGGCGCGCTTGTGGTCCTGCAGCGCGCCGGCCACGATCTCGCTGGCCGAGGCCGAGCCCTCGTTGACCAGCACCACCAACGGCACCGTCTTGAGGGCGGCCGGCAGGTTGCGCAGCGGGTCGCTTCCCGAGCGGCGCTGGTAGTCGGCCGGAATCGCCTTGTAGACCTGCTTGCTCTCGGCCAGCTGGCCATCGGTGGTCACCACCGTCGAGCCCTGCGGCAGGAAGGCGGCGGATACGGCCACCGCCGCGTCCAGCAGGCCGCCCGGATCGTTGCGCAGATCGAGCACCAGGCCCTTGAGGTTCGGGTCCTGCTTGTAGATCTCTTCGATCTTCTTGGCGAAGTCGTCGACCGTACGTTCCTGGAACTGCGACAGGCGGATCCAGGCGTAGCCAGGCTCCATCACCTTGCCGCGCACCGACTGCGTGCGGATTTCTTCGCGGGTGATCGTCACCGGGAAGGTGCGGCTCTCGTCCTTGCGGAAGATGGTCAGCAGCACCTTGGTGCCCGCCTCGCCTCGCATGCGCTTGACGGCATCGCTCAGGGTCAGGCCCTTGACGGCGGTGTCGTCGATCTTGGTGATCAGGTCGCCGGGCTTGAGACCGGCGCGGAAGGCCGGGGAGCCCTCGATGGGGGACACCACCTTGACCAGACCGTCTTCCTGCGAGATCTCGATGCCTACCCCCACGAAGCGGCCCGAAGTGCCCTCGCGGAATTCCTTGAAGGACTTCTTGTCGAAATACTGGGAGTGCGGATCGAGCCCGGCCACCATGCCGGAAATGGCGTCGGAGATGAGCTTCTTCTCGTCCACCGGCTCGACATAGTCGCTCTTGACCATGCCGAACACGGCGGCGAGCTGTTGCAGCTCTTCGAGCGGCAGGGGTGCGAGGGCCCCACGCGCCATCGTCTGCAGCGAGACGGTGGTGAGCGCGCCAGCGACCGCGCCTGCGGCGACCCAGCCGGTGATCTTCAATTTCTGGCCCATGGGCAGCGTCCTTTCGGGAGACCCGATCCGTCGTTCACAAAATCGCCAATCAATATACGCGGACTTTGGAAGCGGAAATGGCCCCGCGGGTTCCGTCCGTATCCCCGAATCAGGCTTTGCCCTGCGAGGCGACGGCGGCTGCCGCCTTTTCGGCCGCTGCCGCGTCGCCCAGGTAGTAATGGCGAAGCGGCTTGAGGTCGTCGTCCAGCTCGTAGACCAGCGGAATGCCGTTGGGGATGTTCAGGCCCACGATGTCGCTGTCGGAGATGCCGTCCAGGTACTTCACCAGGGCGCGGATCGAATTGCCGTGCGCGGCCACCACCAGGCGGCGGCCGGCACGGATGGCCGGGGCCATCGACTCGTTCCAGAAGGGCAGGACGCGCGCGACGGTGTCCTTGAGGCATTCGGTCAGCGGCACCTGCTCCGGGTCGAGCTTCGCGTACCGCACGTCGCCGCGCTCGCTGCGCGGGTCGGTCGGCTCCAGCGCCGGCGGCGGCGTGTCGTAGCTGCGGCGCCAGACCAGCACCTGCTCGTCGCCGTACTGCTTGGCCATGTCGGCCTTGTTCAGGCCCTGCAGCGCGCCGTAGTGGCGCTCGTTCAGGCGCCACGAATGGACGACCGGCAGCCAGGTGCGGTCCAGCTCGTCCAGCACATGCCACAGGGTCCGGTTGGCCCGCTTGAGCACGCTGGTGTAGGCGACGTCGAAGTCGTAGCCCTGCTCCTTGAGCAGGCGACCGGCCTGCTTGGCCTGCTCGATGCCGGTGTCGGTCAGGTCGACGTCGGTCCAGCCGGTGAAGCGGTTTTCGAGGTTCCAGGTCGATTCGCCATGGCGGATCAGCACCAGTTTATGCATGGGGTCCCTTACGTGTCGCCGGAGTAAAACCGCCATTCTAAAATTGACGGTTTGCCATCTCGGAAGCTTCCCGTGAAATTCATCCTCGACAACTGGGCCCTGATCCTCCTCGCACTCGGCTCGGGCGGCATGCTGGCCTGGCCGGTGCTGCGCGGCGCGGGCCAGGGCTCGCTCAGCGCCCAGGGCGCGGTGCAGATCATCAACCGTCAGAAGGGCGTGCTGATCGACGTGCGCGAGCCCGAGGAGTTCGCCGCCGGCCACGCCGTCGGCGCGCGCAACGTGCCCCTGGCCGAGCTGGAGCAGAAGCTGCCGGGCGTGGTCAAGAACAAGGCCCTGCCGGTGCTGCTGATGTGCGCCACCGGCGCCCGTGCCCAGCGTGCCGTCGCCGCCGCCAAGAAACTGGGCTACGAACAGGCCCAAGCCGTGGGTGGCGGGATGAAATCCTGGAACGAGGCTAACCTGCCCGTCGAGAAGGTGGCCGTCAAGGCCTGAACGCCTTCCGACCCATCCCGCATTCACCCGCCCACGAGGAAATCCATGCAAGCCGTGAAGATGTACACCACTGCCGTCTGCCCCTACTGCATCCGCGCCAAGCAGGTGCTCAAGGCCAAGGGCGTGGACAGCATCCAGGAGATCCGGGTCGACGCCGACCCCGCGGCCCGCGACGAAATGATGCGCCTGACCCAGCGGCGCACCGTTCCGCAGATCTTCATCGGCGACACCCATGTCGGTGGCTGCGACGACCTGATCGCGCTCGACGGCCGGGGCGGTCTGGTGCCGCTGCTGCAAGGCGCCTGAGAGGGCCGGGGCCGGCCGGGCCTGTCGTCGGCACAGGCCATAATCGAACGCTTTCGCGCCCGCTGACCGCGGGCCTTTTTGTCCCGACACACCTCCAAGCACCATGGCCGACCAACAAGCCGCAGAACCCGTCTTCCAGATCCAGCGCGTCTACCTCAAGGACCTGTCGCTGGAGCAGCCCAATTCGCCGGCCATCCTGCTGGAGCAGACCCAGCCCACCGTCGACATCCAGCTGGGCGTCGAGGCACAGAACGTGGCCGAAGGCATCTTCGAGGTGAGCGTTTCGGCCACCGTGCAGACCAAGATTGACGACCGCACCGTGTTCCTGGTCGAAGCCAAGCAGGCCGGCATCTTCGAGATCCGCAACCTGCCCGAAGACCAGATGGGCCCGATCCTGGGCATCGCCTGCCCGCAGATCGTCTATCCCTACCTGCGCGGCAACGTGGCCGACACCATCCAGCGCGGCGGCTTCCCGCCCGTGCACCTGGCCGAGATCAATTTCCAGGCCATGTACGAGCAGCAGCAGGCCCAGGCCGCCGGCCAAGGCCTGCCGGCCAACGCCCAGTAATTGCCGGCAACGGCAAACCGGCCTGGCGCCCCCATGCGCATCTGCGTGCTCGGCGCCGGCGCCTGGGGCACGGCGCTGGCGATCAGCGCCGCAGCCCATCCGGCCGGGCACCGCGTGGTGCTCTGGGGCCGGGACCCCGCCCAGATGGACGCGATGGCGCGCAGCCGCGCCAATCCCCGCTACCTGGCGGGCGTGACCTTCCCGACTTCCCTTCTTCTCCAGTCCGGCGATGCCCGCGAGGCCTGGCGCGATGCCGACCTTGTGGTGCTCGGCACGCCCATGGCTGCCTTGCGCGCGCAGCTGGCGGCGTTGGCCAAGGCCGGCTGCACCGCGCCCGTCGCCTGGCTGTGCAAGGGCGTGGAGCCCGCCAGCGGACTCTTTCCCCATGAGGTGCAGGCCGAGGTGGCGCCGCAGCTGCGCGCCGGCCTGCTGAGCGGCCCCAGCTTCGCGCTGGAAGTCGGCCAGGCGCAGCCCACCGCCCTGGTGGCGGCGAGTTCCGATGCCGAAGTGCGCGAGCGCCTGGTCGCGGCCTTCCATGGGCCGGCATTGCGGGTCTATGGCAATGACGACGTCACGGGCGTGGAAGTCGGCGGCGCGGTCAAGAACGTGCTGGCCATCGCCACTGGCCTGGCCGACGGGCTGGCGCTCGGCCTGAATGCGCGCGCTGCCCTGATCACCCGCGGCCTGGCCGAGATGACCCGGCTGGGCATCGCGCTGGGCGGTCGTGCCGAGACCTTCATGGGCCTGTCGGGCCTGGGCGATCTGGTGCTGACGGCCACCGGCCACCTGTCGCGCAACCGACGCGTGGGCCTGCTGCTGGCCGAGGGGCAGACGCTGGACGAGGCGGTCCGCTCGCTCGGCCATGTGGCCGAGGGCGTCAACTGTGCCCGGGCGGTGGTGCAGCGGGCACGGCAGCTAGAGGTGGAAATGCCCATCGCCGAGGCGGTTGTGGGCTTGCTGGACGGCCGGCTCAGGCCGGCGGACGCCGTCGCCGCCTTGATGGCGCGCGAGCCGGCTCAGGAAATCTGACGGCACCAAGGCGTTGACGGCACCAAGGGGCGCCCCGCCCGTCGCCAAGGCCGCCAGGCTCAGCTCGGCGCGTAGGCCAGCCGCACGTAGATGGGCGCGAAGGCCTCGGCCTGCGTGATCTCCACCAGCGTCTCCTTGCCCAGCTCCAGCAGCGCGATGAAGGTGACGACCAGCACCGGCACGCCGCGCGTGGCGTCGAACAGCGACTCGAATTCGACGAAACGCCGCCCCTGCAGCTGACGCAGCACGATGCTCATGTGCTCGCGCACCGACAGTTCCTCGCGGGAGATCTTGTGGTGCTGCACCAGCTTGGCCCGCTTGAGGATGTCGGCCCAGGCCTGGCGCAGATCGTCCAGGCTCACGTCCGGGAAGCGCGGCTTGAGCGACTGCTCGATGTAGACCTGCGCCTTCCAGAAATCCCTGCCGTAGGTGGGCAGCGCATTGATGGCGGCGGCCTGCATCTTGGCCTGCTCGTATTCCAGCAGGCGGCGCACCAGCTCGGCGCGCGGGTCTTCGGCCTCTTCGCCGTCCGCCGTCTTCTTGGGCGGCAGCAGCATGCGCGACTTGATCTCGATGAGCATCGCCGCCATCAGCAGGTACTCGGCCGCCAGCTCCAGGTTGCGGCTGCGGATCTCGTCCACGTAGGCAAGGTACTGGCGGGTGACGCCCGCCATGGGGATGTCGAGGATGTTGAAGTTCTGCTTGCGGATCAGGTAGAGCAGCAGATCCAACGGCCCCTCGAAGGCCTCCAGGAAGACCTCCAGCGCATCCGGCGGGATGTAGAGGTCGTTCGGCAGCGCGAACAGCGGCTCGCCGTAGAGGCGGGCCAGCGCCACCTGGTCCACCACCTCGGGCATGGCGGCGACCGCGGGGCGGTCGTCGTCGTCCGCGGTGGCGGCAGGCAGCGCGGGGGTGGTGCTCAATGCGACTTCGTCTGGTAAACGTAAGGCTGCTGCGCGACGGCAGCGGCCTCGAACTCGGCCTGCGTCTGGCGGTCTATCTGCTTGTCCCACAGCAGAGCGCGGCCGGCGCGCTGTTCGGCTTCGAGCGTCGGCTTCTGCTCGCGCAGCTTCTCGATGAACTGGGTGGCATCGGAGGTGTAGTGGGGGCGGCCGAAGATCGACATAGACTGGTGCTGCTTCTTGTGACTGGACGAGGGGCGCGATTTTAACGACGGGGCGATGGGGAATCGATGACCACAGGCAGGACCGCGGCGCGCATCGCCGCCGCATTGACCGCGCTGGCCGCCCTGGCAGGCTGCGACCCGCAGCGCATCGACAAGCTGGAAGAGGGCGTGGCCACCGAGGCCGATGTGCGTGCCCAGTTCGGCGAGCCCGAGAACATCTGGGATTCGCCCGCCGGCCGGGTGCTCGAATACAACCGCCAGCCGGCTGGCCGCAAGAACTACATGATCACCATCGGCCCCGACGGTCGCATGAGCGCCCTGCGCCAGGTGCTCACGCCCGAGAACTTCGCCCGCGTGCAGCCGGGCATGCCGATGGAAGAGTTGCGCAAGCTGCTGGGCAAGCCCGCCAAGGTGACGCGCTATGCCCTCAAGCAGGAGACGGAATGGGACTGGCACTGGACGCAGCCGCCCAATACGCCGATGGTGTTCACCGCGGTGCTGAACGACCAGCAGTACGTGCTGCGCAGCGGCTCGTCGCAGGATCGCGGCGTCGAGGCACCGTGACATGAGACCACCCCGTTTGGACTTCCTCACTGCGTGTGGAAGTCCAATCCCCCTCAAGGGGCGCACCCGGCGGCCGGGCCGAGCCCGTTCCGCTGGTGCACTGGCGTGGCCTGCTCCGCGGCCTTTCGATCAGGGTCGGGGCGCCGGCTTCATGCCGTGCGGCTGGCGCTTCGGCGCCGTGGACAACTGAGTTCCCGCTGATGGATCGGCGGCGCCCTGTGAGGCGCCACGCCGCACCCCAAAACCGCCGTCGCGGACGCTGTCAGTCGTTGCCGCCCGGCAGAACCGCGCCCGCGGCCGCGCCCACGGCCCTGCCGCCCAGCCGCGCGGTGCCGATGGCCGCATCGGCGGCCAGGCCGACGGCGCCAGCCCCGACGCTCACGGCCGTGGCGCCCACCGACACGGCAGCGCCGGCCACGCTGACGACGGCGCAGCCGCCGAGGCCGCCGAGGGTGACGGCGGCCAGCAGCAGGCGGGAAAAGAGGACGCGGTCCATGGGCGGCTCCGGTAGGGGATGAAGGATGGATCAGCGAGCGCTGCCGAACAGCGCCGCACGGCCGGCGGCCGAGGGCAGCACGCAGGCCACGTCGTGGGCGCAGCCGGGTACGACGGCGAAGCTGCGCGCGCCGGTCGGCCGCAGCACCTGCTGTTCGTAGGCCGCGTAGGCCAGCCCGCGCTGCAGGCGGTAGGGGCCCTGCAGCCGGGCGGCGCAGGACTGGTCGAGCACCCGCGCGGCCGTGCCGCGGCCGGTGCCGCTGTCGAGGGCGCCTTCGAGGCGATGGATGTCGGCCGCGGCATAGCGCGCCCGCGCGTCGGCGGCGCTGCGGCCGAGTGCGGCGGGCAGCTTCCGGGTGCCGTACTTCCAGTCGTCGTAGCCGGGGCAGGCGGCCAGCTCGGCATCGGGGAGGGCTTGCCAGCGGCAGTCGGCGTTCAAGCCGGTGCCGTCTGGTGCCAGGCAGCCGTCCCAGTCGGACGTGGCCCCGCCGCTGGCAACGGGCGCCAGTCGCGCCGGGTCGAAATACAGCCAGGTGCCCGGGTCGGCGATCACGTAGCGCACGCGCCAGCCGGCCGGCGCGTCGGCCGCGAAGCCGATGCGGTGCTGCAGCATCTGGGCGCCCGCGGAAAAGCCGGCCAGTGTGGCCTCGCGCAGGCTGGGCCAGCGCTGGGCCAGGGCGTCGAGCAGGGCGTCGAGCGCCGCGAAGGAAGAGATCGGCCGGGTGCCGGCCGAATCGCCGCCGGCCAGCCAGCTGCTGCAGGTCCACAGCGCGTCGCCGGGCCGGGCGGCGGGGGCGCCCGGCGCCCTGCAGCGGCCGGCCTTGTCGGCCGGCACCTGGAAGAGGGGCGCCACCACCAGCGTGTCCATCTCGTGGCCGCTTCCCTGCAGGGCTTGCAGCGCCGCGTCGAAGCTGCGGTTCGCATCGCGCGGATGGCCGTGCATGACCAGCAGCAGCCGCGTGGGCGGCGGCCCGCCGTCACTCACGCCGCGGGAGGCGTAATAGGACAGCCGGCCCGCCCCGTCGGGCAGGTCGATGGCCTGAAGGCACGCGTCGGAAGCCGCCTGACTGCAGGCCTGTAAGTCCGATGACTGGCCGGCCGCAAGGGCAGGTGCGGTTGCACCCAAGGCGGCGATGAGCATCAGGCCGGCCGCAGCGGCCCGACCCAGCAGCCAACGCATCCGTTGAGGCAGGACCGGGGTGGGCATGGAGGGCCTGTGTGCGGTGCTGGTGTCAAGCGGGCGTTGTGCGCCCTCAGCGCACCCGCATGCCCGGCTGGGCACCCGGCCAGGGCTCAAGCACGTGGATGCCCGGCTGGGCCTTCTCGTCGGCATGGCTGGCGGCCAGCACCATGCCCTCGCTGACGCCGAACTTCATCTTGCGCGGCGCCAGGTTGGCGACCATCACGGTGAGCTTGCCCACCAACTGCTCCGGCTGGTAGGCCGAGGCGATGCCGCTGAACACGTTGCGGGTCTTGCCTTCGCCCACGTCCAGCGTCAGGCGCAGCAGCTTGGTGGAGCCTTCGACCTTCTCGCAGGCCACGATCTTGGCGATGCGCAGGTCGATCTTGACGAAGTCGTCGATGGTGATGGTGGGGGCCAGGGCCTCGCCGCCGGGCAGTGCCGGCGCCGCTTCGGCCGCTGGCGCGGCGGCAGTGGCGGGCGGCGTGAACAGCTGTTCCAGCACTTTCGGGTCCGCGCGCGTCATCAGGTGCTTGTAATCGCCGATGGCATGGCCGGCGCTCAGCGAGCGGGCCGCGTCGGCCCACTGCAGCGGGGTGATCTTCAGGAAGGCCTCGACCTGCGCCGCCAGCGCCGGCAGCACCGGCTTGAGGTAGAGCGTGAGCAGGCGGAAGGCCTCGATGCAGGTGGTGCAGACGTCGTGCAGCCGCTCTTCCTGGCCCGCCTGCTTGGCCAGCTCCCAGGGCTTGTTGGCGTCGACATAGGCATTCACCTGGTCGGCCAGGGCCATCACCTCGCGCAGGGCGCGGGCGTAGTCGCGGCTGTCGTAGAGCTGGCGCAGGTCCTCTGCGCCGGCGCGCAGCATCACCAGCAGCTCTTCGCCATCAACGGAAACCGTGCCCAGCTGGCCGCCGAAGCGCTTGGCGATGAAGCCGGCCGAGCGGCTGGCGATGTTGATGAACTTGCCCACCAGGTCGCTGTTGACGCGGGCGACGAAGTCCTCGGGGTTGAAGTCGATGTCCTCGTTGCGGCCGTTGAGCTTGGCGGCAATGTAGTAGCGCAGCCATTCGGGGTTCAGGCCCAGGCTGAGGTACTTGAGCGGATCGATGCCGGTGCCGCGGCTCTTGCTCATCTTCTCGTTGTTCACCGTCAGGTGGCCGTGCACGAAGATGCCGTCCGGCGCCTTGCGGCCGCTGAAATGCAGCATGGCCGGCCAGAACAGGGTGTGGAAGGTGATGATGTCCTTGCCGATGAAGTGCACCTGCTCCAGATCGGGCTGGGCCATGTAGGCGGCGTAGTCCTCGCCCTTCTTGCCCAGCCAGTTCTTGAGCGAGGCCAGATAGCCCACCGGTGCGTCCAGCCAGACGTAGAAGTACTTGCCCGGCGCGTCGGGGATCTCGATGCCGAAGTAGGGCGCGTCGCGGCTGATGTCCCAGTCGCCCAGGCCGCCGGTGCCGTCTTCCTTCTTGACCAGCCATTCGCGGATCTTGTTCTGCACCTCGGGCTGCACGTGGCCGGGGGCTGTGGTCCATTCCTTCAGGAAGGCCTCGCAGCGCGGGTCGGACAGCTTGAAGAAGAAATGGTCGGAGCTGCGCAGCTCCGGCTTGGCGCCCGACAGCGCCGAGTAGGGATTGATCAGCTCGGTGGGCGCATAGACGGCGCCGCACACCTCGCAGTTGTCGCCGTACTGGTCCTTGGCGTGGCAGTTCGGGCACTCGCCCTTGATGAAGCGGTCGGCCAGGAACATGCCCTTCTCGGGGTCGTAGAACTGCTCGACCGGGCGCGTCTCGATCAGGCCGGCGGCCTTCAGGTCGCGGTAGATCTGCTGCGCGAGTTCGTGGTTCTCGGGCGCGTCGGTGGAATGCCAGTTGTCGAAGGCGATGTGGAAGCCGTCGAGGTAGGGCTTGCGGCCGGCCGCGATCTCGGCCACGAAGGCCTGGGGCGTGATGCCCGCCTTGTCGGCCGCGATGGTGATGGCGGCGCCGTGGGCGTCGTCCGCGCAGACGAAGTTGACCTCGGCACCGTTCATCCGCTGGAAGCGCACCCAGATGTCGGCCTGGATGTATTCCATGATGTGGCCGATGTGGAACTTGCCGTTGGCGTAGGGAAGGGCGGTGGTGACGAAGAGCTTGCGCGCTGCGGGCATGGATGTCGGTCTCGCGGATGGGCCGGTCGTGTCGCGGCAGGGCGCCGCGCTCTGGCAGGGTCGGGCATTTTAGGTTTGGGCCCGCGTCGCAGCCGTATGCTTGCGGCTTTGCCCGCAGACCCCGAAGGAGGAAGCCCCGTGACCACCCCCCGCATCCCCGCCACCCTGATCTCCGGCGACGGCATCGGCCCCGAGATCATGGAAGCCACCCTGGCCGCGCTCGACGCCCTGGGCTCGCCCTTCGAGTGGGACCCGCAGATCGCCGGCCTGGGCGGCGTCAAGACCTCGGGCGACCCGCTGCCCGAGGCGACGCTCGAGAGCATCCGCCGCACGCGCCTGGCACTCAAGGGCCCGCTGGAGACACCGTCGGGCGGTGGCTACCGCAGTTCCAACGTGCGGCTGCGCGAGGCCTTCCAGCTCTTCGCCAACGTGCGGCCGGCGCGCACCATCATTCCGGGCGGGCGCTTCGACAACATCGACCTGCTGGTGGTGCGCGAGAACCTCGAAGGCCTGTACATCGGCCACGAGCACTACATCCGCATCGAGGACGACCCGCACGCCGTGGCCATGGCCACCGGCATCAACACCCGCCAGGGTTGCAAGCACATCCTTCGCTATGCCTTCGAGGCTGCGGTGGCCCAGGGCCGCAAGAAGGTGACGGTGGTGCACAAGGCCAACATCATGAAGGCGCTGACGGGCATCTTCCTGGAGACGGCCGAACAGCTTTACGCCGCCGAATACCAGGGCCAATTCCAGTTCGAGACCATGATCGTGGACGCCTGCGCCATGAAGCTGGTGCTCAACCCCTGGCAGTTCGACATGATCGTCACCACCAACCTGTTCGGCGACATCCTGTCCGACCTGGTGGCCGGGCTGGTGGGCGGCCTGGGCATGGCGCCCGGCGCCAACATCGGCGCCGATGCGGCCATCTTCGAGGCGGTGCACGGCTCGGCGCCCGACATCGCGGGCAAGGGCATCGCCAACCCCATCGCGCTGATGCTGGCCGCGGCCCAGATGCTGGACCACGTCAAGCGCGTCGACCTGGCCGACCGTCTGCGCACCGCCATCGACCAGACGCTCAATGTCGACAACGTGCGCACCGGCGACCTGGGCGGCGGCGCCAACACCATCGCCTTCACCAAGGCGCTGGTCGCGCGGATCAAGGGGGGTGCATGACGACCGAGCAGAACCTGCCCATCCTCTCGCCTTCCGAGGCCCGGGTGCTCGGCGTGCTGATCGAGAAGCAGCGCACCGTGCCCGACAGCTACCCGCTCACCGTCAACAGCCTGCTGGCCGGCTGCAACCAGAAGACCAGCCGTCATCCGGTGATGGAACTGGCCGAGGCCGAGGTGCAGGACGCGCTGGAAAGCCTGCGCCGCCGCAGTCTGGTGGACGAGAGCAGCGGCGGCCGTGCCATGCGCTACGGCCACAACACCGACCGCGTGCTGCGGTTGCCCTCGCAGTCGGTGATCCTGCTGGCCGTGCTGATGCTGCGCGGCCCGCAGACGGCGGGCGAGCTGCGCATCGCCAGCGACCGCATGCACAACTTCGCCGACATCTCCTCGGTCGAAGGCTTCCTGGACGAGATGGCCGAGCGGCCGGCCGGCGCGCTGGTGGTCAAGCTGCCGCGCCTGCCCGGCGCGCGCGAGAGCCGCTGGGCGCACCTGCTGTCCGGGCCGGTGGCGGCGGAGCTGATGGCGGTGCCGGTGGCGGGTGCCGCTGCGACGGCGACCGGGGCCGACGCCGGTGAGACGGCCGCCCTGCGCCTGCGGGTGGACCGGCTGGAGGCCGAAGTCGCCACCCTCAAGGCCACGCTGGCCAAGGTCTGCGCAGACCTTGGCATCGACGTCGCCTGAAATCCCGCGCCGTCCGGCCATGTCCGGATGAGTCCCTCTGCCCTCGAGGGGTAGGGAGAAGGGCCCGCGACGGCCGCGCGATCCCCCGGGCCCGTCGGGCCATGGGCTCGCTGTCACCCAGCGGACGGCCCTCGCGGGGCCGGCTGCGCTACCTTCCGTCTCCCCAAGAAACAGGCCACCCGCGCCCACCGGAGACACCCCATGACGCACCCCGCCGCCCTGGCCCAATGGCACCGCCTGGTGCAGACCCACGACAGCGCCGGCCTGTGGGCGCTGCTGGCCGAGGACGCCGTCTTCCATTCGCCCGTGGTGCACACGCCGCAGGTGGGCCGGCCCATCGTCAGCGCCTACCTCACGGCGGCCTTCCAGGTCTTCTTCAACGACAGCTTCCGCTACGTGCGCGAAACCATCGCGGCCGACCATGCCGTGCTCGAGTTCGCCGTCACGCTCGATGGCATCGAGGTCAACGGCGTGGACATCATCAGCTGGAACGCCGATGGCCGCATCACACAGTTCAAGGTCATGCTGCGGCCGCTCAAGGCGGTGAACCTGATCCACCAGCGCATGGGCGAGATGCTGGCGGCCCGCAAGGGCGGCTGACGACGGCGCGGGACGGGGCGGGCCGCGGCAGTAGCATCGCGCGCACCGCCATGCCCGGACCGCCGCCATGAACCTCGAATCCGATCCGACCGCGAACACCCCGGGCGGCTTCGACCTGCGCCGCTGGCGCGCGCTGGAAGGCGCCTCGCCCGCCCGCGAGCCCTGGCAGGCCCTGCCTGGCCATTCCGTGCGCCGCTCCAGCCAGGGCCTGCCCTGGCCGGGTCTGATGCTGTGGCACCAGGTCGGCCCCGAGGGCGACCTCTACGTGCCGCCCACGGCCGAGCACACCATCCTCGTGCGTTGCGCCATTCCCACCGACCTTCTGCAGCGCCACGGCGCAAGCGTGGGCCGCACCCGTTGGCAGCCGGGGCAGGCCGTGGTAGTGCCCGCGGGCCTGCCCAGCTTCTGGCGCAGCGCCCGGCCGCGCGACAACCTGCACATCGACGTCGCCCCGAGCTGGCTGCACCGCAGCGCGCAGGCCGAGGTCAGCCTGCACAGCTGCTTCGGCCGCGACGACCCGGTGCTCGACGGCTTCGCCCGCATGCTGCTCGGTGCGCTGGACAGCCAGGCGGCGCTTCACAGGGGCTTCGGCGAGCATGTGGCGCAGGCCCTGGCGCTGCACCTGCTCAGCCACTATGCCGGCCCGCACCGGGCGCTGCGCGGCGGCGCCTGGCTGCTGCGACGGCAGATGCAGCAGCTGGAGGAGGCGGTGCGCGAAGCGCTCGATGCCCACTGGACGGTCGAGCGCATGGCGCGCCTGGTGGGCCTCAGCAGCTTCCACTTCGCGCGCGCCTTCAAGGCCTCGTACGGCATGACGCCCCATGCCTGGCTCAACGCGCAGCGCATGTCGCGGGCCGGCGAGCTGGTGCGCGAGACCTCGCTCGACATCGCCGAGATCGCGGCCCGCACCGGCCACCGCTCGGCGCCGCATTTCTCGCAGGCCTTCCGGCGCCACTGGGGCCAATCGCCGACGGCCCTGCGGCGCGGCGGCTGAACGGCCCGCGGTCTTTCTCAGGGCTTTCCCGCGGTGGCGCAAGGCGCCGACAGCCGGCGCAGCAAACCGACAGGCCTCCATCGCCGCCCGCGGCACAGTGCGCACCGAGCCCGGCAGCGACCAGACCGGGCCTGAAGGAGACCTTGCCATGACCGACCGCCGCCAGTTCACCGCCCGCTTGCTGGGCACCCTGGGTGCCACCGCCGCCCTGCCCCTGTGGCCGCGCCCGGCCTCGGCGCAGACGCCCGAGGTGGTGCGCATCGTCGTCGGCTTTCCGCCCGGCGGCAGCACCGACAACGTGGCCCGCCGCCTGGCCGAGAAGCTGCGCGGCGCCTACGCGCCGACGATGCTGGTGGACAACCGACCGGGCGCCGGCACGCAGATCGCGGTCGGCGCCGTCAAGGAGGCCGCGGCCGACGGCGGCACGGTGCTGCTGTCGCCGCCAGCGCCCTTCAGCATCTATCCCTTCACCTACCGCAAGCTGCCCTATGCACCGCAGGACGTGGTGCCGGTGGCGATGGTGTGCACTTTCCCTTTCGCCTTCGCCGTCGGGCCCGCGGTGCCGGCCAGCGTCCGGACGCTGCCCGACTTCATCGCCTGGGCCAAGGCGCATCCGGCACAGGCGGCCTTCGGCTCGCCCGCCGCGGGCTCCACGCCGCACCTGCTGGGCAGCCTGCTGGGCAAGATTGCCGGGGTGGAGCTGACCCATGTGCCCTACCGCGGCGACGGCCCCGGCCTGCAGGACCTGATGGGCGGGCAGGTGGCGGGCTATTCCACCGTGCTGGGCAGCTACCTGCCCCAACTGCGCTCGGGCCGGCTGCGCCTGCTGGCCGTCAGCGGCAGCGCACGCAGCCCCTTCGCGCCGGAGCTGCCCACCTATGCGGAGCAGGGCTATGCGCTCGACAACACCGAATGGTTCGGGCTCTTCGTGCCGGCCCGCACGCCGCAGGCCGTCATCGACCGGCTGGCGACGGCCGCCCGCGCCGCCGTCGCGCAGCCGGACTATGCGCAGGGCCTGGCCGAATTCGGCATGAGCGCGCAGTTCGTCGGTCCCAAGGAACTGGCGGCGAAACTCAAGGCCGACACCGACTTCTGGCGCGTGCAGGTGCCGCGCATCGGCTTCACGGCCGACTCCTGAAACTCTGCCGGCGAGCGATACGCCGCCCCCTTCAACCGACCGCCCATGACCCCCTCCGAACATCCGCCCACCCCCCTCTGGACGCCCGATGACGCTCGCCGCGACCGTGCCCTGATCACGGCCTTCGCGCAATGGCTACAGCGCGAGCGCAGCCTTCACTTCGACGGCTACGAGGCGATGTGGCAGTGGTCGGTTCAGGACACCGAGGGCTTCTGGCGTGCGGTGCTCGAC
The DNA here is from genome assembly GCF_913773995.1 of uncultured Pseudacidovorax sp. Classification (GTDB taxonomy): domain Bacteria; phylum Pseudomonadota; class Gammaproteobacteria; order Burkholderiales; family Burkholderiaceae_C; genus Xenophilus. The sequence continues at coordinate 20,722 of NZ_CAJYES010000153.1, read as the reverse complement.
TTCTTCGCGCTGCCCTTCGACCCGCCGCCCGCGCGCATGCGGGAGGACGCGCCCATGCCCGGCGCGCGCTGGTTTCCGGGCGCGCGGGTGAACTTCGTGCAGCAGGTGCTGCGCCACGAGGGGCTGGCGACACCGGCCATCGTCTACGAGAGCGAGGCCGGGGGTACCGGCGAGATGGACTGGGCCGAGCTGCGGCGCCAGGTCGGCGCCGTGGCCGCCACGCTGCGCGCCCTGGGCGTGGAACCCGGCGACCGCGTGGCGGGCTACCTGCCCAACATCCCGCAGACCGTCGTGGCCTTCCTGGCCGCCGCCAGCCTGGGCGCCATCTGGACGCTGTGCGCGCCCGACATGGGCCCGGTGAGCGTCGGCGACCGCTTCCGCCAGGTCGCGCCCAAGGTGCTGATCGCGGTCGACGGCTACCGCTTCGCCGGCAAGCCCTTCGACCGCCGCGCGCCGCTGGACGAGATCCTGGCCGGCCTGCCCAGCGTGCAGGCCGTGCTGTGGGTGCCCCACCTCGCGGCCGACGCCGAGCCGCCGCCCCAGGTACGGGCCCGGCGCTGGGTGCCCTGGGCCGAGGCCCTGGCCGCACCGTCCGTCGTGGCGCCTCAGCCGCTGCCGGCCGACCATCCGCTGTGGATCCTCTATTCCTCCGGCACCACCGGCCTGCCCAAGCCCATCGTGCATGGCCATGGCGGCGTGCTGGCCAACGGCATGGTCAACATGGTGCTGCACAACGACCTGCATCCCGGCGACCGGGTGCTGTGGGCCGTCAACACCTCGTGGATGGTGTGGAACGCCCACATCATGAGCCTGCTGGGCGGCGCCACCGTCGTGCTCTACGACGGCAGCGTGACGGGCGCCGGGCCCGAACACGACTGGGGCCACCTGTGGAAGCTCGCCGGTCGCACGCGCGTCAACTTCTTCGGCGCCGGTGCCGCCATCCACCAGAGCTGTATGAAGGCCGGCATCGTGCCGCGCGACATCGCCGACCTAGGCGCGCTTCACACCATCGGTTCCACCGGCTCGCCGCTGTCGCCCGAGGCATGCGCCTGGATCTACGCGTCGATCCGGCCTGACCTGTGGCTCAACGTGGTCTCCGGCGGCACCGACCTGGCCGGCGGCTTCCTGGTGGGCCTGCCCACGCTGCCGGTGTACCTGGGCGAGATGCAGTGCCGCGTCCTCGGCGCCCGCGTCGAGGCCTGGAGCGACGACGGCCGCCCGGTGATGGACGAGGTCGGCGAGCTGGTCTGCGTCAACCCGCTGCCCTCGATGCCGCTGTTCTTCTGGGGCGACGAAGACGGCAGCCGCTACCGCGAGAGCTACTTCGACACCTTCCAGGACGCGGCCGGGCGCCCCGTCTGGCGGCATGGCGACTGGCTGCGGCTGGTGCCCCGGCCGGGGGCGGTGGGCGGCGTCATCTACGGCCGCTCTGACGCCACCATCAACCGCCAGGGCGTGCGCATGGGCACGGCCGAGTTCTACCGCGTGGTGGAGCAGCTGGATGAGGTGGCCGACAGCCTGGTGGTGGACCTCGAATACCTGGGCCGCCCCTCGTGGATGGCCTTGTTCGTCCAACTGCGGCCCGGCATCGAGCTGGACGAGCCGCTGCGCCAGCGCATCCGGCAGGCGCTGCGCACCGGGCTCTCGGCCCGCCATGTGCCGGACGAGATCGTGCCGGTGGCGCTGGTGCCGCGCACCATCACCGGCAAGAAGCTGGAGCTGCCCGTCAAGAAGCTGCTGCTGGGCCAGCCGGTGGAGAAGGTGGTCAAGCGGGATGCGCTCGCGCAGCCCGCGGCTATCGACTGGTTCGTGGACTTTGCGCAGCAGTACCTGGCGCGCTCGACCTCATAGCTCTGTTGTCCGACAGCGGGCGCGCGCCGGGCTTCCTACGATGGCACGCAGGGGGAGAGCCCGGGGTGCCGTCGCCGCAACACACAACTACAGGACACGCGACCTGACCCGAACCCGCTGGCGCCATCCGCGGTGCCGGCCCGTTTCGAGCAAGGGGTCTGGCGATGTCCACGAACACGCCGCGCACGCGCGCGGCCACCACCGGCAGCCGGGAACAGGCGCGCAAGATGGAGGAAGAAGGCCGCCTGAAGCCGGGCAGCCGGCGCCGCCGGCCCGCGCAGTCCCAGGACGCGGACCTGCCGCCGCCGCACGAGCCTGGCAGCCACGACGGCGAGAAGGTATGCGAGAAGGGCGACGCCAGTGGCGCACCTCATCCCGCCGCCAAGGGGCGCGACGCCCCGGTGGATGTGCGTTGAGCGCGCGGTATCGAATCCGCCCGCCGGCTCCGCTGGGCATGCCGTGCCTGCGTCACTGGTTCCGCCTGCCACGCGCGTCGCGCCTGCCTTCTGACGCGGGGGCGGCATGCCCTGGCTGAAGGTGCTGCACATCGGCGCCGTCATCCTGTGGTGCGGCTCGTTGCTCTATCTGCCGCTGGCGACCGCAGCCGCTTCCGGCGACGCCCGGCGCCGACCGGCAGCCCTGGGCGATCCGCAGGACGAGATCCTGCGCGCCCTGTTCATCTGGGTGGCCACGCCGGCCGCGCTGCTGGCCATCGGATCGGGCACGCTCATCTTTGTCGTGCAGGGCACGCTCGGGCTGTGGTTGCTGGCCAAGCTGGTGCTGGTCGGACTGCTGGCCCTGGGACATGCCAGCTTCGGCCTGCTCATCCTGCGCGTGGAGCGCGGGCAGTCTGCGCGGCGCGCCGCGCTGCTCATCGGTGCGCTGCTGCTGCCGCTGCTGCTGGCCATCGCCTGGCTGGTGTTGCGCAAGCCCGGGCTGGACGGGGCACTGCCATGAGTGGTGCCTGCCACGTACTGGCGAAGGCGCGTCCTCATCCGACCCACTCCGGGGCAGGCGGTGCTGGCTCAGGTCATGTCGACCGCCACGCCCTTCTCGTACACCAGCCGCCCGCCCAGGTAGGCGGCCAGCGCGATGAAGCACGCCGTGAACAGCGTGATGCCCGCGCCCCAGGGCCACAGCCACTGGGCCGGGTCTTCCGCGCGCCAGCGCACCGCCCAGTTGAGCGTGGCCAGCGACAGCATCATCACGGCGACGATGGCGTGGCCCCAGGCCGTGACCAGCCGGCGGATGCGCCTGACCGTCAGCAGGTCGATCAGCCCGGCCACGCTGGCGATCCAGCCGCCGGCCGCGCCCACGCCCGCCAGCCACAGGCCGGCGCGCGCCCAGAAGGGGTCCTGCGTCCACCACCAGGCGCCGTCGGTGCCCACCAGGCCGATCAGCGCCGCCACCGGAAAGTGGATCAGCATGGGATGCAGCGGATGGCCCGCAATGGCCGCGCGGCTGCGGATGGGTTCGGGCATCACTTGGCCCGGGCTCGGAGGTGCGGCGCTCATCCGGCCATTGTGGGGCTGGGCCTGCTGCCGCTCCTCGGCGGATGCCGGGGGCCGCTGTCGGTCCTTGACCCAGCCGGGCCCTCGGCCGGCGCCATCGCGCAGGTGTGGTGGTGGATGTTCGGCATGGCGGTGGCGGTCTGGCTGCTGATGGTGGTGCTGGGTGCGCTGGCCATGCGCGCCGGTCGTGACCGCTGCGGTGGCAAGGGCGAATGGGCGGGTGTCGAAAAAGGGGGCGAACACCGCTCCGGCCAGGAGGCGCGCCGGGCCGAGGACAGCGCGCGCCAGCGCCGCATCGCGCGCCGCTGCCTCGTCGGCGGCGGGCTGCTGCTGCCGGGCGTCGCCATCACGGCGCTGCTGGTCTTCGGCTCGCCGGCCGGCTTCCACCAGCTGCCCTGGCCGGGCGCCGCCGCCGCCCCGCTGCGGGTGGAGGTCACCGGCCACCAGTGGTGGTGGGAGGTGCATTACCCCGACACCGGCCAGCGCCTGCGCAACGAGCTGCGCCTGCCCGCCGGCCGCGCGGTGGACGTGCACACCCGCAGCGCCGACGTGATCCACGGCTTCTGGGTGCCGCGCCTGGGCGGCAAGCTCGACGCCGTGCCGGGCCGCACGCTGGTCGTGCGGCTGCAGGCGGACCGGCCCGGCACCTACCGCGGCGTCTGCGCCGAGTTCTGCGGCGCCGGCCATGCCCACATGCCGATGGTGGTGCAGGCGATGCCGGCCGAAGAGTTCGAAGTCTGGCTGAATGCGCCGGCCCAGGCCGCCGCCGGCACGCTGCCGGCCGCCGCCGCAGCAGCATCCGCGTCCCCGCCGGAGGCCCGCCCGTGACCGAGCGCGAACAGCCCACCAGCGAGGCCACCAACCAGCAGGCCGACGACGCCCTGCACCGCGCCCTGCACGAGACCTGGCGCAACCCGACCGGCTGGCGCGTGCTGGCGGCGGTCAACCACAGCACCATCGCGCAGCGCTTCATGCTCACCGGCGGCGCCTTCTTTCTGATCGCCGGCGTGCTGGCCATGCTCATCCGGGCGCAACTGGCGCTGCCGCAGCACGACTTCATGGGCGCCGAGGCCTATGCCCAGGCCTTCACCATGCACGGCACGCTGATGATGTTCCTGTTCGCCGTGCCCATGCTGCAGGGCATCGCGGCCTACCTGCTGCCCAAGATGATCGGCGCACGCGACCTGGTCTTCCCGCGCCTGTCGTCCTTCGGCTACTGGTGCTACCTGTTCGGTGGCGTGATCTTCACCAGCAGCCTGGCCTTCGAGCTGGCGCCCGACGCGGGCTGGTTCATGTACACGCCGTTGTCCAGCAACACCTATTCGCCGGGCATCAACTCGGACTTCTGGCTCATCGGCATCACCTTCGTGGAGATCTCCACCATGGCGGCGGCCATCGAGCTGGCGGTGTCGGTGCTGCGCACCCGTTCGGCCGGCATGGCGCTGCAGCGCATGCCGGTGTTCGCGTGGGCGATGCTGGTCACCTCCCTGATGATCGTGATCGGCTTTCCGCCGCTGATCCTTGGCTCTCTGCTGCTGGAGCTGGAGCGCGTCGCCGGTTGGGCCTTCTTCGACCCGACGCGCGGAGGCGATCCGCTCCTGTGGGCGCACCTCTTCTGGCTCTTCGGCCACCCGGAGGTCTACATCATCTTCCTGCCCGCCACAGGGCTCATCTCCACCATGGTGCCGGTGTTCGCGGGCCGGCCGCTGGTGGGCTACCGCTGGGTGGTGGCTTCGCTGATCGGCATCGGCTTCCTGAGCTTCGGCCTGTGGGTGCACCACATGTTCACGCTGGGCATTCCGGCCCTTGCGCAGGCCTTCTTCTCTGCGGCCAGCATGCTGGTGGGCATTCCGACGGCGGTGCAGATCTTCGCCTGGCTCGCCACGCTGTGGACCGGCCGGCCGCGCTGGGAGGTGCCCATGCTGTGGATCGCGGCCTTCCTGGTGGTGTTCGTGGCCGGGGGGCTGACGGGCGTGATGCTGGCGCTTGTGCCCTTCAACTGGCAGGTGCACGACACGCATTTCGTGGTGGCGCACTTCCACTATGTGCTGGTGGGCGGCATGCTGTTCCCGCTGCTGGCGGGGCTCTACTACTGGCTGCCGCACATGAGCGGGCGCATGCCGTCGAAGCGGCTGTCGCGGGCGGGCTTCTGGCTCACCGTCATCGGCTTCAACGGTACCTTCCTGGTGATGCACTGGACGGGCCTGCTCGGCATGCCGCGGCGCGTGTACACCTACGAGCCGGGGCTGGGCTGGGAATGGCCCAACCTCGTCTCCTCGGTGTTCGGCTTCGTCATGGCCTTCGGCGTGGTCACGGTGCTGCTGGACCTGGTGCTGCACTGGCGCCTGGGCCGCCGCGCCGAGGTCAACCCCTGGAAGGCCGACACGCTGGAATGGGCCACGGCGATGCCCGCCGAGGCCTACAACTTCGCCAGCCAGCCGGCCGTGCACACGCGGCATCCGCTGTGGACGCGGCTGGGCCTGCCCGCCGAGATCGCCGCCGGCCGCCATGCGCTGGCCCGCGGCGTGGCGGCCCGCGAGACGCTGGGCAGCAGCCCCGTGGCCGCACGGCCCACCGAGCTGATCGTGCTGCCGGGCAACAGCTGGCTGCCCTTCCAGGCGGCGCTGCTGATCGCACTGCTGTGCGTGATGCTGCTGCTCAAGCTGTACTGGCCCGCGGCCATCGCAGCGACGGGGGCAGCGCTGGTGCTGCTGCGCTGGTCCTGGGTCAATGGCGACCACCGCGGCTATGGCGCGCCGCATGAAGAGCAAGACGCCGTCACCGACGTCCACGGCGTGGTGCTGCGCCCGCACACCCATGGCTTCGACGGGCCGGGGCTGTGGGGCATGAAGTTCACGCTGCTGGCCGATGGGGCGTTCTTCAGTTCGCTGCTCTTCGGCTGGTTCTACCTGTGGACGGTGGCGCCGGGCTGGCAGGCCCCGGCGCGGCCGGTGATGGGCCTGTGGCCGCTGCTGGTCGTGACCGGGCTGGCGGTGGCAGCGAGCGTGTCGATGCGCAATGCGGTCGGTCGGCTGCGGCGGGGCGAGGGCGGCGGGCTGGCTCTGCGCCTGGCGTTGGCGGGCGGGCTGGCGCTGGGCGCGGCGGCCGGCCTGGCGCTGCTGGGCGCCACGCTCGACCTGCGCCCGCGTCTGCAGGCGCACGACGCCATCGTCGCCGTCACGCTGCTCTACCTGGGCTTCCACACGCTGCTCGCGGGGGTGCTGGCGCTGATGCAGGCGGCGCGGGTGCGGGCGGGCCATGTCGGCCTGCGACGGCCCTACGAGCCTGGCGTGGTGGCGACCTTCTGCCACTACACGGCAGGAGCCTGTGCGGTCGCCTGGCTGGCCTTTGCGCTGGTGCCGCGGGGGTGGGCATGAAGGGCGGGCGAAACGATGCGCCGGTGCGGGACGGGCATGCGGCGAAGGCCCGGCCGCCTGCGGACAGTCGCGCTGCACGAGCGTCGTCGCCCCCGCTTCCCTGGCCCTTCTCCCGCGGGGGAAGCGAGGAGGAGGGCGGCCCTACGGGGGCAACGCGGACGTGGCGCTGGCTGTCGCCCGACAGCCCCTGGCAGCTGGCGCTGGGCTTCATGTTGTGGTCGCTCTGGTTCGTGGGCGTGTACGGCGGCGTGTCGGTGGCTTGCGCGGCGGGTTGGGCGGCCGATGCGGCCGGGCCCGGGAACGGGGTCAACGGCGCCCTGATTGGCGGCACGCTGGCCACCCTCGTCCTGCTGCTGCTGGCCGCGCGCCGCTGCCTGCGCCATGCCCGCACCCTGCGTGGACTGGACCCGGCCGGCCCGCGTCACCCGGCGCGTCCGGCAGACGCGGTGGGCCAGGCCGATGCCGACGATCCGCCCCTCGGCGAGGTTCCCGAGAGCGCCTTCGCCCAGCGCCGGGAGCGGCGGCGCTTCATCGCCTTCATGGCGGCGCTGCTGCATGGTCTGGCGGCCGCATCCACCGTCTTCGTGGCCTTGCCACTCCTGCGGCTGCCGCCGTGTCTCTGACCAACCCCGAGGAGTCCCCGCCATGTCGCTCGACCTGATCCGCCTGTGCACCCTCGGCGCCATGCCCGCGCTGCCGCAGGGCTGGTGGTCCGCCTGGAGCCTGGCGCCTGCCATGCTGCTGCCGCTCCTGGCGCTGGCCTTCCATGCCTGCCGGCCGTCGGTGAAGTCGGGCCTGCCGGAGGGCCCCGCCCGCGGCTGGCGGCTCGCGGGGCTGGCTCTACTGGCACTGGCGCTGGTCTCGCCCCTGTGCCGACTCGCCGCCACCCTGGCCGGCGCACACATGGTGCAGCTGATGGTGCTGGTGGCGGGCTGTGCGCTGCTGGCCGTCGGTTGGGCGCCCCCTCGTCGCGGTTCGCGCATCGCATTGCCGTTGACCGCGTGCCTGCACGGCGGGCTGCTGTGGCTGTGGCATCTGCCGGTCGTCTATGCCGCCACGCTGACCGGCGCCGCGGTGCACTGGGTTGCGACGGCGGCGCTGGCGGTCGCGTCTTTCGCCTTCTTCCACCGCGCCGTGCATGCGCCGGCCGACCGTCGTGGCGCCGTGCTGCTGGCCGTGCTGGCCACGCTGGCGCACACCGGGCTGCTGGGCGCGCTGCTCACCTTCGCCGGCGAGCCGCTCTACGCCCTGCAGGCGCCCGGCGCGCGGGCCTGGGGCCTGGATCCGCTGACGGACCAGCAGATCGCCGGCCTGGTGATGTGGGTGCCGGGCGGCCTGGGCTACATGGCCCTGGCGCTGGGCCTGGCCGTGCACTGGGCGGCGCAGGGCGACCGGCGCCGGCGCCGCAGGGCCGAGCCGGAGGCCTTTGCCTCGGCGGGGCCCGCCGCGCCGGCCGGCTGACGCGGCTTGCCCCTTCCGCGGCAGCGGCCGGCCCCGCCCCGTAGACTCGCCGCCCAATTGAGGAGCCAAATCCAATGACCGTGACCCCCGAGGGCCTGCTCGACGCGCTCAAGAGCGTCCAGGACCCGAACACCGGCCAGTCCTTCGTGGCGGCCAAGGCCGTGCGCAACCTGCAGATCGACGGCGGCGACGTCGCCTTCGACCTGGTGCTGGGCTATCCGGCCCGAAGCCAGCATCCGGCGCTGCGCAAGGCGCTGGTCGCTGCGGCCCGCACCGTGCCCGGCGTCGAGAACGTGTCGGTCAACGTGCTGACCGAGATCACCGCCCATGCCGTGCAGCGCGGCGTGCAGTTGCTGCCGGGCGTGAAGAACATCGTGGCCGTGGCCTCGGGCAAGGGCGGCGTGGGCAAGAGCACCACCGCGGCCAACCTGGCCCTGGCGCTGGCGGCCGAGGGCGCGCGCGTCGGCCTGCTCGACGCCGACATCTACGGCCCCAGCCAGCCCATGATGATGGGCGTGAGCGGCCGGCCCACCAGCCCCGACGACAAGACCATGGACCCGCTGGAAGGCCACGGCGTGCAGCTGATGTCCATCGGCTTCCTGGTCGACCCCGACCAGGCCATGATCTGGCGCGGCCCCATGGCCACCCAGGCGCTGGACCAGCTGCTGCGCCAGACCAACTGGAAGGACATCGACTACCTCGTGGTCGACATGCCCCCCGGCACCGGCGACATCCAGCTCAGCCTGAGCCAGCGCGTGCCCATCACCGGCGCGGTGATCGTGACCACGCCGCAGGACATCGCCCTGCTCGACGCCCGCAAGGGCATCACCATGTTCGAGAAGGTGGGCGTGCCCATCCTGGGCATCGTGGAGAACATGGCGGTGCACGTGTGCACGAACTGCGGCCATGTGGAGCACATCTTCGGCCACGAGGGCGGCAAGAAGATGGCGGCCGAGCGCAACATGGCCTACCTTGGCGCGCTGCCGCTGGCGATGACCATCCGCGAGCAGGCCGACGGCGGCAAGCCCACCGTGGTGGCCGATCCCGACGGCGAGATCGCCGGTCTGTACAAGGCCGTCGCCCGCCAGGTGGCGATGGGCATCGCGGGCAAGGCCAAGGACTTCTCGTCCAAGTTCCCGACGATCACGGTGAGCAAGAACACCTGATCGTCTGCGGGGCGACCGGCTTCGCGCCGCCCCCCGTCCTTGCAAATTGATCGCCGGCCGATCCATTTGCAAGGAAGCCGGGCGATCATCGGGACGGCCTCATCTGCCTTGCCGCCCCGACGACGCATGAACCTCCTCGCCTCCCTGCGCTACCTTGCCGCCCTGGCCGAGCACCGGCATTTCGGCCGGGCCGCGGCGGCCTGCCACATCACGCAGCCGGCGCTGTCCAACGCCATGCGGGCGCTGGAGGCCGAATTCGGTGTGGCCATCGTGCGTCGGGGCCGGGCCTATGCGGGCCTGACGCCCGAGGGCGAGCAGGTGCTGGCCAGCGCCCACCGCATGCTGCACGAGCACGAGCGCCTGCAGCAGCAGTTGCGCAGCGAGGCCGGCCAGCCACGCGGGCGTCTGCGCATGGCGGCCGTGCCCACGGCCATCCCGCTGCTCAGCCGCTTTGCAGCGCGACTGCGCGTGCGGCATCCGGGCATCGTGCCGACGGTGCTGTCGATGAGCTCGCTGGAACTGGAGACCGGGCTGGACCACCTGGCCATCGACCTGGCCCTGGGCTACACCGGCCGGCAGGGCCCGGCGGCCAAGGCGCTGCAGACCTGGCCGCAGATCGAGGAGCACTACTTCCTGTTGCGCACATCCCCCGAAAGCCCGACGCCCGCGGTGCTGCAGATGGGTGAGCCCATCGGCTGGGCCGAGGCGGCGGCGCTGCCGCTGTGCCTGCTCACGCCCGAGATGCACAACCGCGCCATCATCGACGCCGCCTTCACCGAGGCGGGTGCGGCGGGGGTGGCGCCGGCAGTCGAGACCAATTCGGTGCTCACGCTGGTGCTGGCGGTGCAGACCGGCGATGTGTGCGCGGTGCTGCCGGGCGCGATGGTCGACACCGTGCGCGGCCAGCCTGGCCTGGTGGCGCAGCCGCTCGTGGGGCCGACGGTGCGTACGCCGCTGGGCTTCATGGCGCCGGCGGCGGTGCGGCCTTCGCGGGCGCTGGAGGCGGCGCTGGTGCTGCTGCAGTCGCCCGAGTGGCTGGGCGAACTGCGGGCGCATGGCGGAGCGCTGGCGGCGTGATGGCCATGCGTCCTGTCGAAGGGAGTCGCCGTGGTGCCGCCTGAAGCCGGATTGCTGGACGCGCTGCGGGCGCTGTGGGAGCTGCTGGTGATGGTGGGGCGCTTCTTTCTTTGGCTGTTCAACATCGGGCGCTGAGGGGGTGGAACGTGGCGCTCCTTGGTCGCCTTGCCTGCGTTCTGTGGCTTTCGGTTTTTCCATTGCCCATTGCGCTGGTCGCTGGTTGGCTGGTCAACGGGTGACGGATTGAAGGGCCGACGGATTGAAGGGTCGACGGGTCGACAGGGCGACGGGGCGACGGGGCGACGGGGCGACGGGGCGGGCGAGACGCAGGGACGCTAACCCGGCAGAGGGCGCCGGCATGCGCGCTCCCGGTGCACGCTCGCGCTGACCGGCTTGCCTCATCAGACGGGTGCTCGCTCTCCACCGACGTGCCTGCCGCACTGCACGGCGCCGCGAATGGCACCTCCGCACGCACACCGGCACCCTCCGCCTGGACTGTGCGGCTGCACTGCCGGTTCGGCCGCCCGGGGCCTCACCCCGTTCGCCCTGAGCTCGTCGAAGGGCAGAGCGGCGCGCGGCGCAACGGCTCGGCCATCCTGTTCCGCCTCAGCGCAAGCTTCAGGGGCGAGGCTTCGACAGGCTCAGCCCGAACGGTCTTGGGTTGACTGACCCGCCTCGTCCCAGAATGTGAGGAACCCGGTACCAGGGCCAGGACAAGGGCTAGCACCCCGAGATCCCGCGGCCCCCTGAACTTAACGATTCCACGGCTCTGATGGGCCTCAAGACCCCACGACCTGAACAGGGGAGGGCTCGCGCGCAGCGTCGAGGCGGAGGATGACGGTGTGCGTGCGGAGGTGCCATTCGCGGCGCCGTGCAGTGCGGCAGGCGCGTCGGTGGAGAGCGAGCACCCGCCCTGTGCAACAAGCCGGTCAGCGCGAGCGTGCACCGGGAGCGCGCATGCCGGCGTCCTCTGCCGGGTTAGCACCCCTGCCTTCGCGCGTCCGGCGTCCTCTGCCGGGTTAGCACCTGCCTCTCGCGCGTCCGACCACGACGGCACCAACCACCAGTCACCGACGCCATTCACCTCACACCCCCGGCCCATTCATTCCTTGAATCACCCCATGTCGCGAAGCAATTTGCGACCGGCACCCCCCGCACGGACACTCGGCCCGAGACAACTCCACTGTCACCGCCCGGCTGCCGCCCACCCGCCCTTGGCGCGGCACCCAAGCGACCGGTGACCGCCCCACGATGGCCCAGACCCCGACACCGCCCAGCGGCCCCGCACGCGTTCGCAGCGAACGCGTGCTCGCCACCCCCGACGAACTGCGCGACCGCCTGCGCCAGTTGGGCCGCGCCCCCGCCGAAGCCGCCGATCCGCGCCTGGCCACCGTCCGCGAGATCGTCGCGCGCCATGCCCTGCAGCGCGGCGGCCTGCTGCCCGCGCTGCACGACGTGCAGGACGCCCTGGGCTGCGTGCCGCCCGAGGTCGTGGGCGAGATCGCGCTCGGCTTCAACCTGTCGCGCGCCGAGGTGCACGGCGTCGTCAGCTACTACCACCACTTCCGCAGCGAACCCGCCGGTCGCCATGTGCTGGAGGTGTGCCGCGCCGAGGCCTGCCAGTCCATGGGTGCCGACGCACTCTGGCGGCACGCCTGCGAGGGCCTGGGCCTGCCAGAGGCCGGCGGCACGCGGCCCGACGGTTCGCTGACGCTGCAGCCCGTCTACTGCCTGGGCCTGTGCGCCCAGTCGCCGGCCGCCATGCTCGATGGCCGGCCGCATGCGCGGCTCTCGCCCGAGCGGCTGGACCGCGTGATCGGTGCCTGCATGGCGACGGAGGTGACGGCATGAACCCCACCACCGTCTACGTGCCGGGCGACAGCGCCGCCCTGGCCGTCGGCGCCGACGAGGTGGCCGCCGCCATCGAACGCGAGGCGGCTGCCCGCGGCCAGCCGGTGCGTATCGTGCGCAACGGCTCGCGCGGCATGCTCTGGCTCGAAACCCTGGTCGAGGTGCAGACGCCGCAGGGCCGCATGGGCTACGGGCCCGTGGCGCCCGAAGACGTGCCGGCCCTGTTCGACGCCGGCTGGTTGCACGGCGGCGCAAACACGCATGCGCTCTCGCTGGGCGCGGTCGACGAGCTGCCCTGGCTCAAGCGCCAGCAGCGCCTGACCTTCGCCCGCGTCGGAATCACCGACCCGCTGTCGCTGGCCGACTACGAGGCCCACGGCGGCCTGCTGGGCCTACGCCGCGCGCTCGCCATGCCGGCCACCGAGGTGGTGCAGCAGGTGACCGATTCGGGCCTGCGCGGACGCGGCGGCGCGGCCTTTCCGGCCGGCATCAAGTGGAAGACGGTGGCCTCGGCCGCGGCCGGCCACAAGTATGTGGTCTGCAATGCCGACGAGGGCGACTCCGGCACCTTCTCCGACCGCATGATCATGGAGGGCGACCCCTTCGTGCTGGTCGAGGGCATGGCCATCGCCGGCATCAGCACGGGCGCCACGCGCGGCTACATCTACGTGCGCTCCGAATACCCCTTCGCCGTGCGCACGCTGCGCGAGGCGGTGGACATCGCCCGCACCGCCGGCATCCTCGGGCCCGACGTGCTGGGCAGCGGCCGCGCCTTCGACATCGAGGTGCGCATGGCCGCGGGCGCCTATGTCTGCGGCGAGGAGACGGCCCTGCTCGAAAGCCTGGAAGGCAAGCGCGGCATCGTGCGCGCCAAGCCGCCGATCCCGGCGCTGTCGGGCCTGTTCGGCCAGCCGACGGTGATCAACAACGTCATCACCTTCGCCTCGGTGCCCATCATCCTGGCGCGCGGCGCGGCCTTCTACCGCGACTACGGCGTGGGCCGCTCGCACGGCACGCTGCCGATCCAGGTCGCGGGCAATGTGCGTCGCGGCGGGCTGGTGGAGCTGGCCTTCGGCGTCACGCTGCGCGAGCTGCTCATCGACTGGGCCGGCGGCACCGCCTCGGGCCGACCGGTGAAGGCGGTGCAGGTGGGCGGCCCGCTGGGCGCCTATGTGCCCGAATCCAGCTGGGACGTGCCGCTCGACTACGAGGCCTATGCCGCCATGGGCGCGGTGGTGGGCCACGGCGGCATCGTGGTGCATGACGACACGGCCGACCTTTCGCGCCTGGCGCGCTATGCCATGGAATTCTGTGCGATCGAATCCTGCGGCAAGTGCACGCCCTGCCGCATTGGCTCGACGCGCGGCGTCGAGGTGATCGACCGCATCACGGCGCGCGCGGGCACCGCCAAGGCCGAGCAGGTCGAGTTGCTGCGCGACCTGTGCGACACCATGCTCGCCGGTTCGCTCTGCGCCATGGGCGGCATGACGCCGTACCCGGTGCTGTCCGCGCTCGACCATTACCCCGAAGACTTCGGGCTGCAACCGGCCGACGCCGCGCAGGCCACTGCTGGCGCCGTCGCCTGACGCGCCCTGCACTGAAGAACGAACGAGACCCGCAAGGAGCCCCGATGCTCGACCACCTCAAGACCACCGACTACGGTACGCCGCTGCGCGAGTCCACGCAGGAAGTCACGCTGGAGATCGACGGCCAGTCCGTCACCGTGCCGCAGGGCACCTCGCTGATGCGCGCCGCCGTCGATGCCGGTGTGCGCGTGCCCAAGCTGTGCGCCACCGACAGCCTGGAGCCCTTCGGCTCCTGCCGGCTGTGCCTGGTCGAGATCGAGGGGCGCAAGGGCTTCCCGGCCTCGTGCACCACGCCGGCCGAGGCGGGCATGAAGGTGCGCACCCAAAGCCCCAGGCTGCAGAAGCTGCGCAAGGGCGTGATGGAGCTCTACATCTCCGACCATCCCCTGGACTGCCTGACCTGCTCGGCCAACGGCAACTGCGAGCTGCAGGACATGGCGGGCGTCACGGGCCTGCGCAACGTGCGCTATGGCTTCGACGGCGCCAACCATCTGAAGGCGGCCAAGGACGAGTCCAACCCCTATTTCAGCTACGACCCGTCCAAGTGCATCGTCTGCAACCGCTGCGTGCGGGCTTGCGAGGAGACGCAGGGCACCTTCGCTCTCACCATCAGCGGCCGCGGCTTCGACTCGCGCGTCTCGCCGGGGCAGGACCAGCCCTTCATGGAGAGCGAATGCGTGAGCTGCGGCGCCTGCGTCGAGGCCTGCCCCACCGCCACGCTGCAGGAGAAGTCGGTCATCGAGCTCGGCCAGCCCGAGCACAGCGTGATCACCACCTGTGCCTACTGCGGCGTCGGTTGTGCCTTCAAAGCAGAAATGAAGGGCACGCAGGTCGTGCGCATGGTGCCGTGGAAGGATGGCAAGGCCAACGAGGGTCACAGCTGCGTCAAGGGCCGCTTCGCCTGGGGCTACGCCACGCACCAGGATCGCATCACGACGCCCATGATCCGCGCCAGGATCACCGATCCTTGGCGCGAGGTGAGCTGGGAAGAGGCCATCGCCCATGCGGCCTCGGAGTTCCGCCGCATCCAGGCCCAGCACGGGCAGGACTCCATCGGCGGCATCACCTCCAGCCGCTGCACCAACGAAGAGACCTACCTGGTGCAGAAACTCATCCGCGCGGCCTTCGGCAACAACAACGTCGACACCTGTGCGCGCGTGTGCCATTCGCCCACCGGCTACGGCCTGGGCCAGACCTTCGGCACCTCGGCCGGCACGCAGACCTTCAAGTCGGTCGAGAAGAGCGACGTCATTCTGGTGATCGGCGCCAACCCGGCGGCGGCCCATCCGGTGTTCGCCTCGCGCATGAAGAAGCGCATCCGCCAGGGCGCGCGCCTGATCGTCATCGACCCGCGCGAGACCGAGATGGTCCGCGGCCCGCACCTGCAGGCGGACTTCCATCTGGCGCTCAAGCCCGGCACCAATGTGGCGGTGATCAGCGCGCTGGCGCATGTGATCGTCACCGAGGGCCTGCTGGCCGACGACTACATCGCCGAGCGCTGCGACGAGAAGTCCTTCCGGGCGTGGAAAGATTTCGTCGCGCGCCCGGACAACTCGCCCGAGGCCATGGAGGCCGTCACCGGCGTGCCCGCGGCCGTGGTGCGCGGCGCCGCGCGGCTCTACGCCACCGGCAATGCCGAGGGCGTGAAGACCGGCGAGACCGTCAACAGTGCTATCTACTACGGCCTGGGCGTGACCGAGCACGCGCAGGGCTCGACCATGGTGATGGGCATCGCCAACCTGGCCATGGCCTGCGGCATGGTCGGCCGCGAGGGCGTGGGCGTGAATCCGCTGCGCGGTCAGAACAACGTGCAGGGCAGCTGCGACATGGGCAGCTTTCCGCACGAGCTGCCGGGCTACCGCCACATCAGCGACACCACCACCCGCAGCCAGTTCGAGGCCGCCTGGGGTGTGGAGCTCAGCCCCGAGCCTGGTCTGCGCATTCCCAACATGTTCGACGCCGCGCTGGGCGGCAGCTTCAAGGGCCTGTACTGCGAGGGCGAGGACATCGTGCAGTCCGACCCCAACACGCAGCATGTGGCCGCGGCGCTCTCGGCCATGGAATGCATCGTTGTGCAGGACATCTTCCTCAACGAGACGGCCAAGTACGCCCATGTGTTCCTGCCCGGCTCCTCCTTCCTGGAGAAGGACGGCACCTTCACGAACGCCGAGCGCCGCATCTCGCGCGTGCGCAAGGTCATGCCGCCGCTGGCGACCTACGCCGACTGGGAGGTGACGCAGCTGCTGGCCAACGCGCTGGGCTACCCGATGCACTACATGCATCCGCGCGAGATCATGGCCGAGATCGCGGCGCTGACGCCCTCCTTCGCGGGCGTCAGCTACGACAAGCTCGACCAGCACGGCAGCCTGCAGTGGCCATGCAACGACAGCACGCCCGAGATCGGCACGCCGATCATGCACATCGACAAGTTCGTGCGCGGCAAGGGCCGCTTCATCGTCACGCAGTACGTGGCCACGGACGAGAAGGTCACGCCGCGCTTCCCGCTGCTCTTGACCACCGGGCGCATCCTGTCGCAGTACAACGTCGGCGCGCAGACGCGGCGCACGCCCAACAACCAGTGGCACAGCGAGGACCGGCTGGAGATCCATCCGCACGATGCCGAAGAGCGCGACATCCACGACGGCGACTGGGTGGGCATCACCAGCCGCGCCGGCGAGACCGTGCTGCGCGCCACCGTCACCGAGCGCATCCAGCCCGGTGTGGTCTACACCACCTTCCACTTCCCGGAGTCGGGCGCCAACGTCATCACCACCGACAGTTCCGACTGGGCCACCAACTGCCCCGAATACAAGGTGACGGCGGTGCAGGTGGCGCCGGTCACGCAGCCGCAGCAGCGCTCGGCCTGGCAGCGCGACTACGCGCGCTTCAACGCCGAGCAGATCGCCCACCTGGAGGCCGCCACCGATGGACGCTGACAACCTGGTGCGCATGGCCAACCGCATCGGCGACTTCTTCGCCGCCCAGCCCGACCGCGACGAGGCGCTGGCGGGCATCGCCGAGCACCTGAAGAAGTTCTGGGCGCCGCGCATGCGGGCTGACTTCCTGGCGGCGCTGGATGCGGGCGCGCCCGCCCTGCATCCCCTGGTGCGCGAGGCGGTGCAAGTGCATCGCGCGCAGCTTGCACCGGTCGCCCGGGTTCAGGGTTAACCCCGGACGCGTGCGATCATCGAACGCGCAGGTGCGTTCAGCGAACGGCTGGGCACGGGCAACGTTGTAGGCGCAGGCCGCGTCTTCTTAAAGTCGCGGCCGTTTCGGCCACTTTCGGCCGACCCTCGACCTCTTCGTCCCAAGCTCTGCCGCCATGCGCCGTTCCATCGCCACCGTCTCCCTCAGCGGCACGCTGCGCCAGAAGCTGGAGGCCGTGGCCGCGGCGGGCTTCGACGGCGTGGAGCTGTTCGAGCCCGACTTCACGCACTTTCCCGGCATGGCCGCCGCCCTGGGGCGCATGGCCGCGGACCTGGGCCTGACCATCGACCTGTTCCAGCCCTTCCGCGATTTCGAGGCCATGCCGCCCGGCGTGTTCGCCCGCAGCCTGGACCGCGCGGAGCGCAAGTTCGACCTCATGCAGGCCATGGGCGCGCCGCTGATGCTGTGCTGCTCCAACACCTCGCCGCTGTCGGTCGACGAGCCCGAGCTCGCCGCCGAGCAGTTGCATGTGCTGGCCGAGCGCGCCGCGCGCCGGGGCCTGCGCGTGGGCTTCGAGGCGCTCGCCTGGGGCCGCCACACCTCGCTGTACCGCCAGGCCTGGGACATCGTGCGCCGCGCCAACCATCCGGCGCTGGGCCTGATCCTGGACAGCTTCCACACGCTCTCGCTGCGCGACGACCCGGCCGGCATCGCCGACATCCCGGGCGACAAGATCTTCTTTCTGCAGATGGCCGACGCGCCGCTGCTGTCGATGGACGTGCTGCAGTGGGCGCGGCACCACCGTGTCTTTCCGGGTCAGGGCGACTTCGACGTGGTGGGTTTCTACGAGCAGGTGCTGCTGGCGGGCTACAGCGGCCCGCTGTCGCTCGAGATCTTCAACGACATGTTCCGCGAGACGCCCAACCGCCGCACGGCGGTGGACGCCATGCGCTCGCTGCAGTACCTCGAGAGCCAGGTGCGTCCGCGCCTGGCCGCGCGCGCGGCCGCGGCGCGGCCCGATTCGCGTGCGATGGAGGTGCTCCAAGTGCGCGAGTTGGCCGAGCCGCCGGCCGCGCCCGACTTCGCCGGCTTCGCCTTCATCGAATTCGCGGCCGACGAGGCCAGCGCGCCGCAGCTGGACACGCAGTTGCACCAGCTGGGCTTCCGTCGCGCCGGTCGCCACCGCTCCAAGGCCGCCACGCTGTACCGACAGGGCGAGATCGCGGTGATCGTCAATGCCGAGCCGGCCTCCTTCGCGCGCAGCCGCTTCGAGCTGCATGGCCCCTCGGTCTGCGCCCTGGGCCTGCGCACGCCGCAGCCCCAGGCCGCGCAGGACCGGGCCATCGCCCTGCGCTCGCAGCGCCACCGCAGCCCGCTGGGTCCGGGCGAGGTGGAGGTGCCGGCCATCGTCTCGCCCGGCGGCAACCTGATGCATTTCGTCGACGAGCGCCTGGGCCCCGATGGCCTGTTCGCCGCCGACTTCCTGCCCGAGGTGGACGACGATGCGCCCGCCGATGCCGGCCTGCGTTGCGTGGACCACGTGGCCCTGGGCCTGAGCCTGGAGCAGTACGACACCTGGACGCTGTTCACCCGTGCCGTGCTGGGCCTTTCGCTGGCCGAAAGCCTGGAGCTGGCCGACCCCTTCGGCCTGGTGCGCAGTCGCGCCGCGGCCGATCGGGCCCGCAGCGTGCGCCTGGTGCTCAACGCGTCGCTCAGCCGCCGCACGCTCACGGCCCGTACGGTGGGCCGCCGCGGCGATGGCGGGGTGCACCACATCGCCTTCGCCAGCGACGACATCTTCGAATCGGTCGCCACACTGCGTGCCCAGGGCGTGGCCTTCCTGCCCATCTCGCCCAACTACTACGACGACCTGCCCACGCGCTTCGACATCGAGCCGGCGCTGCTGGCCCGCATGCGCGACGCCGGCGTGCTGTTCGACCGCTCGGCCGACGGCGACTTCCTGCACATCTACACCCGCGCCGCGGACGAAGGCCTGTTCTTCGAGGTGGTGCAGCGCATCGGCTTCTATGACGGCTACGGCGCCGCCAACAGCCCGGCGCGCATGGCGGCCCAGGCGCAGGCCTGAGTCAGCCGCATCCGCCTACCCTCATCCCCGTTCCACAACCACACGTCACACACACCAACGCGGAGACCTCGCACCATGTCCACCTCTTCCCACGCGCACGAGCCCGAAGGCCGG
The DNA here is from genome assembly GCF_913773995.1 of uncultured Pseudacidovorax sp. Classification (GTDB taxonomy): domain Bacteria; phylum Pseudomonadota; class Gammaproteobacteria; order Burkholderiales; family Burkholderiaceae_C; genus Xenophilus. Next base: position 1,495 of record NZ_CAJYES010000153.1, on the reverse strand, counting down.
CGCCAGTCCAAGAAGGCCGCCGCCAGCGGCTGGATCGGCTCGGCGCTGGAGTACTACGACTTCTTCATCTACGCCACGGCCGCCTCGCTGATCTTTCCCCAGATCTTCTTCCCCAAGGGCGACCCGGCCATCGCCATCATCGCCTCGCTGGCCACCTACGGCGTGGGATACGTCGCGCGCCCCATCGGCGCCTTCGTGCTGGGCCACATGGGCGACACCCGCGGGCGCAAGCAGGTGCTGGTGCTGTGCATGTTCCTGATGGGCTTCTCGACCATCGCCGTGGGCCTGCTGCCCACCTACGACCAGATCGGCCTGTGGGCGCCCGCGCTGCTGGTGCTGTGCCGCCTGGTGCAGGGCTTCGCCGTCGCCGGTGAGATCTCGGGGGCCAGCTCCATGATCCTGGAGCATGCGCCCTTCGGCCGCCGCGGCTTCTTCGCCAGCTTCACGCTGCAGGGCGTGCAGGCCGGCCAGATCCTGGCCGCCGCCGTCTTCCTGCCGCTGGCGCACTACATGCCCACCGACCAGTTCAACAGCTGGGGCTGGCGCGTGCCCTTCATCCTGAGCTTCATCGTCATCATCATCGGCTGGATCATCCGCCGCGAGGTCGATGAGACACCCGCCTTCACCCAGGAAGGCGCCGCCAAGCCGCGCTCGCCCGTGACCGAGGCCTTCAAGAACCACGCGCCCGACATGCTGCGCGTCGTGCTGATGTCGCTGATGAACGTGATCCCGGTCGTGGCCACCATCTTCGGCGCCGCCTATGCGGTGCAGCCGGCCTACGGCATCGGCTTCCACAAGGACGTGTACCTGTGGATCCCCGTGCTGGGCAACATCCTGGCCGTGCTGGTGATCCCGCTGGTCGGCAACCTGTCCGACAAGATCGGCCGCCGCCCGCCCATGATCGTGGGCTCGGTGCTGGCCGGCCTGCTGGCCTTCGGCTACCTGTATGCCATCAGCATCGGCAGCGTGCCGCTGGCCATCTGCATGTCGCTGCTGATGTGGGGCATCGTTTACCAGGGCTACAACGCCGTGTTCCCCAGCTTCTATCCGGAGCTGTTCCCCACCCGCACCCGCGTGTCGGCCATGGCCATCTCGCAGAACGTGGGCACCGCCATCACCGCCATGCTGCCGGCCGTCTTCGCGGCCGTGGCGCCCCCCGGCTCCACCAACATCTGGGTGACGGTGGGCGCGCTGGCCTTCGGCATCACCGTGATCTCGGCCGTGGCCTGCTACACGGCCCGCGAGACGTATCGCCTGGCGATGAACGACCTGGGCAAGCCCGAAGCGGCCCCGGTGCCCGAAGGCGAATACATGCGCCTGCGCGGCGAGGCGCTGGCCCAGGCGGCGCGCGCCTGATCGGCCGCAAGCCCCCGCACGGCGTGCGGCGGGTGGAGGGTTCCACCCCGCCGGCCGTGCAGGCTGGGCACAATCCCGAGGCCGTGGTGCTGCCAGCGCCCCGGCCTTTTTCATTGGTGCGACGCGTGCCGACAGGGCG